>NZ_CP104068.1 GCF_026651875.1 Alicyclobacillus fastidiosus
ACACAATCTAGTTTTGTATGATTCGATATGAGCCTGCAATCCCGTGCTACGAAAGGGATTTTTCAACATTTCATAAGTTCTACTTTATTTGTTCTCCGAACACATCATACTTATCGTATAATATCATATAATAAGTATCGTTCGACGGAGGGTCACTTTTGGAATTTGTTCAGCCTATTCGCGAGAAGAAACAAATTGATTCCATGAAAAAAATTCTAAAGGCCACAAACTTGAGAGATCATTGTTTGTTCATATTAGGGATTAACTCTGGCCTTCGAATTAGTGACTTACTGAAATTGAACATTCATGACGTGATGGATGACCGAGGTCGAGTAAGAGACCGCATTTCTATTCGGGAAACCAAAACAGGGAAAAGCAAAGACTTTCCGGTTGGGGATACAGCACGTAAAGCCATCATGGAGTATTTGAGCACTCGTACCTATACATTGAATGATCCCCTCTTTTTGTCCAGGAAGGGACGGCAAGCGTTGAAGAGACAGCAAGCCTATAAGATCATTAATGATGCGGCTAGAGCAGTAGGGATTAAGGAGAACATTGGAACACATACCCTTCGGAAGACTTTTGGGTATCATGCGTACCAATCTGGTGTGAGTCTGGCTGTTCTGCAGAAGCTATTCAACCACTCTGCCCCAAGTGTCACCCTGTCGTACATCGGTATTACACAGGACGAATTGGATGAAGTGTATCTGAATTTGAATTTGTAATCATATATTTATGCGGTTTTATATTCCTTTTATTGACATAAATATAAATTGGAGATTGCGTAGCCCCTAGTTTGTCCTGGTCTCCGTCCACGTCTAGATCGAATTGTTAACCTGATATACAATATAGGTTAACAATTACTCTGGAGGGATGAGTCATTTCACACATAGTGACTGCCAGGAGTTGGTCGGACGTTGCCCAACGTGTCACGCAAGGATATGAAATTTCCAGGAAGGAAGCGTTGGAAATCCTGCGTGAACCAGATGAACGGGTGCTGGACCTTCTTAGCGCCGCCTTTATCATTCGGCGCAAGTACTTCGGGACCAAAATGAAACTGAATATGATTGTAAATGCGAAGTCTGGAATATGTCCGGAGGATTGCTTCTACTGCTCCCAGTCGGCCATTTCAGATGCCACCATCGAAAAATACCCCCTGCTGTCCAAAGAAACCATCCTGGCCGGGGCACAAGAGGCGCAGCGCCGCAAGGCTGGTACATATTGCATCGTGATGTCCGGGAGGCGGCCGTCGGATCGCGAAGTAGAGCAAGTGGCGGATGCCGTCCGGGAGATCCGGTCTACGAGTGATTTGAAAATCTGCTGCTGCCTTGGCTTTTTGAGTCCGGAACACGCCGACAAACTGGCCGACGCCGGGGTGCACCGTTACAACCACAACCTCAATACCAGCCGTGAAAACTATGAAAATATCTGCACCACGCATACCTATGCAGACCGGGTGGATACGGTCGACAGGGTGAAGGATGTGGGGATTTCTCCGTGCTCGGGTGTCATCTTTGGCATGGGCGAAACAGACGAAGGGCGTGTGGATATGGCCTTCTCGTTGAAGGCGCTCGGTGCGGAATCCATCCCCTGCAATTTTCTGAACCCCATTGAAGGAACCTTGCTAGCGGGTCGACGGGAACTCACCCCCAATATGTGCCTGAAAATCCTGGCCATGATACGCTTCGTGAATCCGTCCAAGGAGATTAGGATTGCCGGCGGCCGCGAGGTGAATCTGCGATCCCTGCAACCGCTCGGCCTGTACGTGGCAAACTCCATCTTCGTCGGCGACTATCTCACGACGGAAGGGCAGTTGCCGGAGGCGGATTGGAAGATGATTCAGGATCTCGGATTTGAAATTGAAGAATCGGCCCTGTAAGGACAGCAGGCGTTGCGATTCGCGTGCAATCTGAACATTGGTTAGCTTGAACTCTCCAGCACTGTTGGCTGGAGTGAATGGCAGCGGTACGTGATCGAAGGGGGAATGTTAGTGGCCCATCAAGGCATGACCTATGAAGAACTGTATGAAAAGAACCGTCGGTACCTGTGGAACCCGTTTACACAAATGAAGGAATATTTAGCGGACGAACCGGTGATTATCGAGAGCGGCTATGGTTGCCGATTGCGCGATGTGAAAGGGAACGAGTACTGGGACGGAGTCTCTTCGGTCTGGCTGAATATCCATGGCCACCAGGTGCCCGAATTGGATGCAGCGATTCGGGAACAATTGAACTCGATTGCTCACTCTACGTTGCTCGGGATGGGAAACGTCCCGGCTATCCTGTTGGCCGAGAAGTTGGTCACGATTGTGCCGCGCGGACTGGGCAAAGTGTTTTATTCGGATTCGGGTGCGGAGGCCGTCGAGATCGCGCTGAAAATGGCCTTCCAGTACTGGAAGAACCGCGGGGTGGATGGAAAGACCACGTTTGTCACGATGCGCGAGGCGTATCACGGGGATACAGTGGGTGCTGTCTCGGTAGGTTCCATCGACTTGTTCCATCAGGTGTATGCGCCATTGCTGTTCCCATCTCTGAAAATTCCGTTTCCCAACCCCTATCGGAACCCGTATGGAGAGTCGGTCGAAGATGTAGTGAACGGTTCTCTGCGTGCGGTGGAAGAAGTTTTTCAGAAGCAGGGCGACCAAATTGCCGCGATGATTGTGGAACCGGTGCAAGGAGCGGGCGGCATGGTGCCGATGCCCTCGGGGTATCTGCGCGAGTTGCGGAACCTGTGCTCAGCCTATCACATCTTATTGATTGTGGACGAAGTGGCCACTGGATTTGGGCGGACCGGCAAGATGTTTGCCTGTGAACACGATGGGATTACCCCGGACATTTTAGCAGTCGCGAAAGGAATCACCGGGGGATATTTGCCGGTTGCTGCAACCTTGACCACCGACGAGATCTACGACGCTTTTTACGCGGATTACCACGAATTCAAAACACTGTACCACGGCCATTCATACACCGGGAACCAGTTAGGGTGTGCGGTGGCGCTGGAAAATCTGAAGCTATTTGAACAGAGAAATCTGGTGGCGGAGGTCGAACAGAAGGCGGCAGAACTCCATCACTACCTGGATCCGATTCGCTCTCTATCACACGTCGGGGATGTGCGGCAAAGCGGATTTATGGTGGGGATTGAGTTGGTCGCGGATAAGGCAACAAAACAGCCCTTCCCGTTGCAACAGCGGACGGGGGTCCGGGTCGCCAGAAGGTGCCGCGAACTCGGGATGTTGCTCAGGCCGTTGACTGATGTGATGGTTTTTATGCCTCCGCTAGCCGCGAAACTGGAAGAGTTGAAAGATATGACGTCCATTCTGTACCAAGCCATCGCCGAAGTGACGGAGGATCATCAGACGCGGGTGGCTGAAAGCAGATGAAACGGTTTCAGGACAAACTGAGTCAGTTGAAAGAGGCCGGGCTGCATCGCCGTCTGCGCACGATGAGCAGTGCTTCTGCGCCACGGGTTCAAGTGGATGGACGCTGGTTGGTAATGTGCGCGGCCAACAACTACCTGGGCTTGGTCGATGACGAGCGTGTGCGGGCGGCGGCGGTGGATGCGATTGTGCGGTACGGGACGGGATCCTCGGGATCTCGACTGATTACGGGGACGACAGACCTGCATGTGCGACTGGAGGCGGCCATCGCCGCGTTCAAGCAAACCGAAGCGGCGCTTGTATTCAACAACGGGTACATGGCGAACATGGCGGCACTTTCCTCTCTGGTCGGAACGGGAGATGTGATTTTTTCCGACGAACTGAACCACGCGAGTATCATTGACGGGTGTCGCCAATCGAAAGCATCGGTGGTGGTCTACCGCCACAACGATATGAATGACTTGCGCCGAAAGTTGGAGGATACTCCGGCCTCCGGGCAGCGGCTGATTGTCACGGATGGGGTCTTCTCGATGGACGGGGATCTGGCAAACCTGCCGGCCATCGTCGATGTCGCCGACACCTACGAAGCTTGGGTGATGGTGGATGATGCCCATGCGACGGGCGTATTCGGCCAACACGGAGGCGGCACCGCGGACTACTACGGAATACAGGCTGAGCGGATTGCGATTCAGGTGGGAACGTTGTCCAAGGCCATCGGATCAGAAGGCGGGTTTATTGCGGGATCGCGTGTGCTCATCGACTACCTGGTCAACTGTGCGCGGCCATTCGTCTTTTCCACGGCGCTGTCGCCACCCGTTCTGGCTGCGGCCATGCGGGCCATCGAGATTATCCAGACTGAAGGCGCTCGGCGGGATCACCTGCACGCATTGACGAAGCGACTTCGCCGCGGTCTTTTGGATGCGGGGTTTGAGGTTCTACCGGGGACAGCGCCTATCATCCCCATCATTCTTGGTGATCCGCTGCACACGCTGGAATTCAGCCGACGCCTGGAAGAGAACGGGGTGTTTGCCACGGCCATTCGCCCGCCCACGGTACCGCCGGGGACTTCGCGGATTCGATTCACGCTGATGGCAACCCACACAGACGATGACATTGAACACATTATCCAGGCTTGTATCGCAGCAGGGCGGGGATTAGGGGTGATTTCGTGAGTGGGTTATTCATCACGGCGACAGACACAGAGGTTGGCAAAACACTGGTGGCCGGCGGGATTGCGGCGGTGCTGAGAGCGAGAGGGATCGACATCGGGATGTTTAAGCCGATACAGAGTGGCAATCTGGCCATCGATCCGGAGGGGGACGCGGCCCGGTTAAAGTCTCTCAGCCGCGTCGATGACGAGTTGGAGGCCATTTGCCCCTTTTCCTATGAGGAGCCGCTCGCGCCGCGATTGGCGATGGAACGAGCCGGGCAAAAGGTCACCTTACATGATATTGTGAGTCACTACGACACGTTGAGAAAGCGGCACAGGCATTGGATCGTGGAGGGGGCGGGAGGATTGGTCGTGCCCTACACATCGGATGCGATGGTGGTCGATTGCGCCAAAGTGATGAACCTACCGGTGATAGTTGTGACCGGGCCGGACCTAGGTACGGTCAACCACACGGCACTCACCGTCGCCTATGCACAATCTCAGGGTTTGCAGGTGAGTGGGATTATCGTCAACGGCTACGGGCGCCGGCAACCCGTCGGCGTCGCGGAACAACATAATCCAGAGATGATTCGCGAGGTCACGGGCATCGATGTGCTGGGTGTGGTTCCATGGCTGGGATCGAACCCGACGGCGTCCGCTATTACCCAAGCCGTGTCGGACAGCGTGGCTCTGGATAAAATCGAACAGTTGCTTGGATAGGCGGGTCTGTGGCCACTAAGTGGTCATTTGGGGGCAGCCATACGCCTGTCGGGAGGTGCGAGATATGAGTTTATTTAGCGTACGCATGCGTTCCTCCAGAGAGGAACAGGGCACGCCTGTACATATTTCCGGTGTGGAGCGAATCGTGGCAGAAACCGACCTAGAGCGTGTGGCCGCCACGTTCGTGCAGCGTGCCATGCAGCACAAGAACGGGACCCCGGATTTCGTAAACTTGTCCATTGAGCGCGTGTGTCCGGAGGAAATCATGTCGCTAGAAGCGCTGCCGATTCAGACCTGTGATGTGGAAGATGTCGAGGAAGGGCACCGTGCTGCTCACCACCTCCTGTGCGAAGCGGGAGTATCGTCAGAGTCGGCGAATTTTGCGATCGCGCTGCTAAAAGCAGGTCCGGCACCCGGAGGCCGCGTCATGCGCGGCGCCGTCCTACTGGACGCTGAACAACCGATTCGAATGGAGCCGGATCCCCATCGTGGGGTGCGCGTTTCCAAACTTGATTGGGAACCGAGTGTTTTGGAAAGCTGGTGCAACGGGATTGGCCATTTGGGAATCGCACGTCCAAGAGTGTGGGAAGCGATCGCGCTTGCGAGCAAAGTAACCGCACAACCAGAGGTGATCGCAGAATTGTGTTGGTCAGACGATCAAAGTTATATAACTGGGTATGTGGCCAGCCAGCAATTTGGTTATGTGCGGGTCACTCATCTTAAACCTTTGGGAAGTTTGATTGGAGGTCGTGTTTTCTTTATTCGTGCCGGTACGGACATTCAGTCGCTGATTTCCAGGCTTGAGAAACAGCCAGCCTTGGTTGATAGATTGCCCACAAGGCCTTATATTGAACTGTAAATTTCCTAATAACTCATCCTGCAATATTCAGAACGCGGTATATATGAACCGCGTTTTCTTCGTATTTCATACATCAGAGACATTCTTAAAGTAGAGAAAATTAGCTTTTACTATCCAATAAATGTATTAGCGTATGTTTTCGTTAAAATGTCGGTCCTACTCCCATAAAAACCAGTTCGGAGGTCACCCAGTTTGGCAGTTTGGAGAATCAGACGATGGAAGTGGTTTTGTTGCGGCACTGTTCGATTACTGGAGGGCAACATCAGTCGTACGAACGATTGTTGAGGATTTCGCATCAGGGGATGTGCTTAAGGTCCTACAGTTATTTGAGTATTGGGTACAACACCCAAGCCGCGAAAAACGATTTTTTGACTACGTTACAGAGAACTTACATGTAACTGAGACTCGTACCCTTGAGTTTTTATAAGTGTTCTTGTGCGTTATGGATGATACAACGGGGCGGGAAGCACAATTTCGCCAACAGAAGAGTGACCAACCGGGGGTCATTGGAGCCCCCATTTTATACCCATTTATTTACAATTTTAGCGGTGTAAATCCGCGTTTTGTTGGCGGGACCCCAGCGTGAGAGGAAATCGCCTTAATCATATGATCAAGGCGACTGCAAAAAAGTAATACAATTTGCGCAGACTGAATGGGTAAGCAACTTTTTGTCGGTAAATACCTTTACCTTCCGGTTCAATGATCAACCACGGGTAGTGTTTCATATCCCTTTATTCACGAATTAAATAGTTATCCTCCTGCTCGGTAGACGAATAGATTATTGGTACTGACGCAATCCCCATTGCCTTCGCAATACTGGCTCGATGACGCCCGTTGGTGTATTCGTTGCCCTCAACATGAATTGCTTCACTTCCTAAGCGAAAACCTAGCCATGACTGCACGCGATTAAATAATTCCAGACTGGTCTCATTAAGTGTTTTGCAACTCTGTTCAAATTCCAAGACAAATGTTTCATGTTCGGCTGGAAACAACTGTTCGAAGCCCCAAAATCCATCCATTCGATAAAGCTCATGGTCATTGAAGTGGTTTAATAACCACATACGTGCTGTCCATGTAAGTGCAGTCCTGCGACAGCTCAAGCACCCGCTATTTTCTGAGGGGATTTGTTTTGTGTTGTGTGGACATTCGCCACGTCGCGAACTATCGCATCGTTCATCCCCTACACCCCGAAAAACCGGATCAGGTAGATCGGATGACGGTACCGTTTTCCGGTATGTTCGATACACTTCCGTCACCACCCCCGGAGGAGAGAAAGAAATTTGCTCAAAATGCGCGTTTTCGTCAATGATTTGAACCTCTGTGAAATTAGGTTCCCCAAAGTGATATGTGAGGTCGATAAAACGGATTTCTTCAAAGCTTCTGCCCTTACGGTTTACTTTAGGTGGGAGGTTCGTCCAATGTTTCACAAATTCCTCGGTAATCCACTCAGCCCCATTGATGACTGATTGACCCCCAATGTATTCGAACACAACTGTCATTTTCTCCATGACGGGTGGACGATACACAGTCACCCAACACGTTGACATTTCGTATCCGTTTGAAAATGTGGACGGGAACGACAGCATGTCATCATGTGCGCTCGATAAACGTGCGTTTACGAAATCATTCAATATTTCCCGCCGAATGCTATCCTCACTTACTTGGTGACCCATGGAAACATTACTTTCTTGAAGCGAATGACAAATGTCTGTTAGAACATTGATCGTGGGTTCAGCTTTGGATGGTCCAAGATAAGGGATTTGCCCGAAGTTACGAAACTTTTCCAGAACATCTTCTGTCATAGCAAACCGTTGATTATCACTCAACAAAGCGTCTGAGGTGCATTCTAGAACACTCGCGAGAATAGTGGCTTCTTCTTCGGTTAGACGTCGCCGGTATTCTTCAATTCCATACAATCTAGCCTGGTCAATACCGGTCTTTTGTGACAACTCAGCAATGGTTAACCCTTTGACTTTTCTAAACTCTGAAACCATTATGTCTCTCAATTCGGTTCCTCCCAAATACCCAGTTATCCCGAATTTTAATTAGACCCTTGATGTCTGGGTCCTTGTTCTCTGCGAGAAGTCGTATTTCTATAGCAATCCTATAGCCTTTGTTAATTCGGATGAGTGGATTTTTGAATAGAATCTTGCTCATTCTGCAACATTTTATACACTGGGTCAGAATTCTTCGTGACACTCAACCCTTTTAATAATGACTGTAATGCGATATTCTTTTGGCCTAGTTTTTCTTGTGCAATCGCCAAATTAAGCCACCCGTACGAGTATGTTGGCTGTACTTGCGTGGCCTTTTGATAATAAGGTAAAGCAGCTTTGGGTTGATTCTTGACCCTTAGATATATATTCCCAATGTTGTTATATGGAACTCCATTTTGGGGGTCAATAGCGATTGCTTTTTCGTAATACTTTATTGCCTCGCTGTATTCGGCGTTCATGTAACAGCTTTGAGCTGCCTTGATTTGTGCCGCTGCGTTAGATGGTTCTTTCGCAGCCTTTTCCAAGGAGGTTTTATAGGCGGTCGGGCTTTGATACTCCTTTTCAGGGCCAATAGAAAATTTACTTGTCGAGTTATCCGCAGTTACCTTTGCACTGGCTGCTGTGGTATTTCCATGTGTGGAGTTATCCGCTGTTACCTGGGAACTGGCTGAGGTGGTATTGTTGGAATTGTAAGCTGCTCCACATCCTGATAATACCGAAACAATGAGAATTGCGGCGCTTGTAACTGTGGACACTCGACTAAGCATTCTCCATCTCCCTTTAGACATTTTTATAAATAAGTTTGATATCAAGAGTGGTAGTAAACTGTAAATGATGTGCCGCCGCTATTCCATGAACTAGCTGCAGAATATGGCCACGGATTACCATTTGGGTCAGTTTCGGACATATCAATTAGTGTGTTGGACCAGTTGCCACCAGCTCCTTGGGTGCCATTGTTATCGGCATAACAACCGGAAAATTGAACGTTTCCAAAGTCCGGCAAGGTATAGTAATCACCTGATCCATCTTGAGGAGCCTCTTGAATAAAATCCGCAGATGTCAAATCAGACGTCGACCACCCGGGAGTTACAGAATTTGCCCAACTAGTACCTTGAGTTTCATCCACAACGTCATAGTAATACTTATTACTACCTTCGTAGTATACTTCCGCATAAATGGTATCTCCAGTGTATACCGTTCCTAGGTCTTTTGACGGAATTGTATCTGTTTGACCATCTGCACCCACATATTCATAGAATGCATATTGTTCTGGTACACCCGTAGTCATATGCTGAACGATTCCAGCTTGGAATAGATTTGAGCCACCCGTTCCGCCAATACCAACCCAAGAGCAGGTCGCTTCACCAGAACTTCCTGATACACTCGGAACCTTAAAAGTTGATTCCGTCAAATTATAAGAATTGGAATCCGTGTCGTAATATCCTGTCCAACCAGTGAAGGCTCCGTATACGTTACTTTCATTCGCTTTGGGACTATGACGTCGTGAAAAAAACGACGTGTCCGTTCCAATTGAATTTGGATGTGAAGTTCGAATTGAGTTTACCGCTGTAAGCCATTCTTGATATGCATCGCTACTGGTGGATGATGGCGGAATAGGATATCCGTGTTGAATAAGCTGGGAATTAGTTGCAGTTAGGGGGTTGAATCCAGTATCCGTTGATTGGATTGAAGTTGAAGAATTTGTCGACGTTCCTAAGCTTGCTGCAAAAGTTGTACTTACACTTACTCCCATCATTACTAAAGTTGTTGCTAGTGACGCAATAAGTTTAGTCTTCACGTAATGCACCCTTATCCTTTTTTAATATGTAGTGGAAAATCTCCCAATCTATTTTAAGAGTGGAACATTGGTCACGTCACGGGACAAAAATACTGTTTCATGCATGAGATACACTAGATCAGCCTCGGAGTTTCTTTGTAGATTCACACTGTCTTATGCCTGGTTTTTTCTTAAATATATTAAAATTGGAAGTTTTTCGACACATCATCCGCTGTAAAATTTGGGTGTAATAGAGATTGCTTTTCAATAAGGAGGAGAAACCGTAAATGTTGAAGAATGTGGTTAAAGCATCTGTATCTACACTCGTTCTTGCATCGATCGGACTGACCCAGTTACCAAGCGCTTTTGCTTCTACTACAAACACGACTACCACTCAAGTAGACGGACAAACAGCCCAAGTCTCTGTGACAACTGATAATTCAAGTGAAAGAGTTGTACAAGTCACCATCGATGGTCAAACGTCTACCGCCACCCTCAACAAATCAACAGCTCAATTGACTGTTACCGGTGATTCGTCGGGAACAAAGAACTATAACATGAGTTCTTTATCAAAAAGTGCATCAAGCGGAGTGGGAACCATATCTCCGATGTCAATGACTGCAACCGTTTCAGATAGTTGGTGGGGTGATTATGCATCCGATCAGGTGTCCGGAAGCTCTCAATATTGGCATGTCGCCTTAGGGGGCGGTGGGTCTTGGACTGGGTATCAAACTAGTAAAAATGCTAGTGGACTCTCTACTTACATGTCGGCAGTAACGAATACTTCAAATGCGGAGCTTGCAACCTATGCAGCAGGGGCAGGTTTCGCGGCTAGCGGAGCTATCGCTATTGTCACCTCCGAAACTGTTGTTGCATCTGTAATAGCCGCAGTTGTTGCCTTAGGCTTCGGTACGGTTTGTGCAGACCAAGCTGCTCAAGCGTGGAACGATCATCAAGTGGATAAGGTTGACTATGCTAATATTCCTGGGGTTTAATGCATAAAACAGGTAAAGAGCAGATACACGGGTATCTGCTCACTTTACCTCATCGAGAGGATGTTAACAATGGGCGGAACACTGTTGATAGCGTTGTGGAGTTTAATGATTCTTGTTTTTTTAGTTTTAATATTCAAAATACGAAATAAGGCTATGTACTTTGTTGGTGTGGCGGGTGTTGTTATGAGTATTGGAGGACTAGTGGAGATGATTTATATTTTGAAACACGGATGAGTTCATTGGGACTTTAATGTACTCCTCTCACCTACTTTCTGCTCATTTCAGCAACATATGTGAGCGGTACATAACATATCGAATACAAAAGATAACCAGAGATTCGCATCCCTGGTGTCATGATGTCCTCTAAGCATTGATGATTCATTGTAAGCACTCTGTATTATCATCTGGTTTACCTGGTACCTGTAAAATTACGGGCATCGGTTTTCTGACGATACCCAACTGATACACACCCAGTCGAGCAGCTGCCTCTTTTGTTTCCTCAAGTGACATTCCAGTAAACTTTTGAACGTCTTCAATTGAGCACGGATTACCCAATGCTTGAAGCGATAAGAAAACGGCCAGAGATTGTGAGCCACAGACTTGAAGAATCCTCATCGCATCTTCAGAGTCAATCATGATTATTGGTTCTTTCATTTGTTCTTCCTCCCTTGTCTCCTGCGCCCTCTTGAGGGGGCCTCGCGAGTCGGCGTAATCACGGCAAGCAGAGGCTCGCTGTAAAGTGTTTGGAGCGGTACCGGACCAAAGGGAGGATAAGGAGCGGAGAACGCTTTACGGGGAGAGGCGCCGTGATAGCCTACCGCGAAGGAGGACCCGGCTCCCTAGCAGGAGACATGAAAAACCCCAGGCGAGTCGTCGTCTGGGGTTTCCGTGTATGCTTTCTCATTTGAATTTGACCCAGTTTTTTTTGCTGGCCTTAATTTTCATGGAAGGAATTCACCGTTCGATGTCGAATTTACCAATCTCATGACGAACTAAATATGTTGAAAGCCCGCTGTGGGGACAGCGAGCTTTCGGTAGACACCAGGACTAGCGCTCCGAGGTGTCATGTGTATGGTATAAGTATACGACAAAGTAGGCTTATTTCCTGCACTAAAACTAACTTTTTTAGCTATAAAAGCGCGCTGGGTATCCCCGGTTGCGCTTTTTTTAATAGCAATAAAGGTCCATTGAAAGGGGGATAGCGCGAAGAGCGAAAAAAGACAAAAAAAAAAAGCATCGGTTAGAACCGACGCAACGTGGTATTCCTTAAACAAAAACAATCACAAAAAAAGGATATCATGTCGGTGTATTAGATGCAACCTTTTTTCAGCATTCGCAGTACATAATGAGTAAAGTTCTCGACTTTTATCAGGAACCCAATACTCCTGATTTTGAAGATAGGCTTGAGCAGCATCAAAATCCTTACGATAACCCGAAGTTTTACCATGCAATGCGGGTACGACTCGAAAGTGAATATGACCTCCCTACCAGCTCCATTGCCGTCATGATTGGCCTACATTCGATATGTGACCTGAATACCGGTGAATTTAACCGATCTGATTCAGTAGTTAGAGAGCTCATCGGCCTTGAAAACAAATCAACTTATTCTATTGGATTCACTCGCCTACTTGAAGTTGGTCTAGTTAAACAAATAGATGATGTGAAATACGTCATTACTCATTACGAACAGGACCGTTGTAATGGTGAAAAGGACAAGCAAAATTACTTCCGTATCACGAGTAACTTTGTCCGCATACTTCCCCGTGTGGTCAAACATGGGCACAAACGTCTAATGTTCTGGGCTTTGGAATGCCTGGATCGTTCTCGGATATACAATTCCGAGAACGTCATCGGCATGCAAAAGCTCATTAAAGACCGTAAACTCGGCACCTGCCCCAAGCGAGTGTATCAAGCTTTGGAACTGATGGAAGGCTTCATGGCCTACTCTGTGATACCAAATTCTGCGGGAGACGATGTACTCTTACAGTTCTGGCCGGTGAAACAAGAGGAACGTACTGAAGAACAAGTGCGTTTACGGCGAATTCATGGCGAAGTGGCCACAGAAATTCGAGATAGTTTCAACTTTGCTCACGGGGTCGGACAACTAAATTGGCGAGAGCTCTCTCGTATGGCCAGAAAGATTATCGAGTATGGTCTAAATCACAAACTATACAACGCCGATAAACAATTAGATGCAGCTGTCGTGAAAAGAATGGCAGGACGATTCGGCGCCTACTGCGCCCGTAATAAAATCAAAAAACGGCTGGCTTATCTAGGATACATACTAAAAAATGGGCATTTAGAAGACTCATTATCAAGAATGCCAGCATAAAATTGTGATCTACTTAAATATCCTGTCAAAATCGGGTTTTAAACGCGGTTTATTTGGCATGTATAGATAACCCTATGAGCGGCCTTCAGATACGATTCTGAGGCCGCTCAGTGCGTTTTAAAATAGAATTCTTTGGCCAGTATAATACTAGCTTTAAGTTTCCTAGTTTCGGCCTGTGGATAACTGTGTACATTGGTTCAAATGATGAACACAAAAATCCCACGTGGGAAAAAAAGGGTGCATATTCTGCACGACTAGGGTTCATATTGTGGATAAGTTGTTTCCTTAAAAAAGCTCGGTTTGAGAGGATTTACAGATGCTCAAATTATCGCGCTTAAGAGATCTTTATTTTAACCAATATATATATAAGGTGTGCCTACGGCACCATTGAACATTTTTTAACAGTAAAATATTTGATTATCCATACTACTTCTGCGCTTCGCGCAAGCAATTAGACTTATCAACCAAATTTCCTTATTGTTCCATACATCGTTAGTCTCGTGACGAGAGCTATTTATTGTGCCTATGATGAGCTTATAGAATAAAAAAATACAACATAGGGTGACTGTTTGATGCATACCAACAATAAATTGATCTTAGGTGACTATTGCCTATTGGATATTCATCGCGGAATGCTGATTAAAAATGGAATTGCTTCTTCCTTCTCTAAAAGCGAGACATTAATTCTTCAATGCCTTGCTAAGAGAATAGGACAACCTACTTCAAAAATGGAGCTAATTGATTATGTGTGGGGCAAGACCAATCACCCTACAGAGCGCCTTCTTTATCAAATCATTCACCGTATTCGCACCAAACTCGAAGCAAATGTACATGAGCCTAAATACCTTATTGCTGTTAGGGGATTTGGATATATGCTGAGTTGTCCGTATGTCCAGGAGATATCGTAATTAGAAAACAAGTCTTTCTCCTATAACGAACTTTAGGTATATCCTCTCTACCTATTGTCCATCCTGCATATAGGAGGGACAAAACCATGCGAAGCAGAACAGTACAACTTAAGGTAAACCTGTACAATATGATTATTAAAAAATATGACTCGATGACAGAATTCGCTACTGAACTACGTGTGACAACAGCTTGTATGAGCCAAATTGTGAACGGAAAGTCCGGTAGTACTCGTGCCCTACGCAAAAGAATCGCAGAGAAATTAGGGACTACACCATCTCGTATTTGGAGCGGTCTCGAATAGACCTTAAAGCATCGAAAAAACTTAAAGCATTGAATACACTTAGAGAATTGACATATTAGACAAGGTATAGCTCATACACTCTCTCGTAGGTTGAAACTAGCTGATATATAGTTTCAAACGAGTTTGAAACGGGAGGAATAACAATGAGTGAACTTGTTGTGGTGGATGCTGGCCGGTACGGAACAAAAACAGTGACAGAAGGTATACGAGATTGGTTTCCCTCTGTGATCGGTGAATATCGAGAGTTAAAACTCGGACGAGCCTGGACGCATCAAGATATGATTGTAGAATTTGACGGTGACAAGTACTACGTGGGTGAAATTGCAAAAACGGAATCAAACGGAGCGGCCACGCTCATGCTTGATAGTAAAGTCACTATAGATACAAAACTCCTGATTTTAACGGCACTTCATCGTACATTACCAAACAACACGGCCGCATTTGTGGTCACCTCTGTTCCTATTTCAAGCCAAAATGAACTTGAAAAACTGCATATGAAGCAGCTATTACTTGGCTCTCACTCAATCACCGTTAATGACGTAAGCAAGTCCTTTCATGTGACTCGTGTTGAAGTGGGCATAGAGTGCGCGGTCGCAGCTTGGATGCTTCGCAAGAAGCGGAAAGGTACCTATCTGGTTGTCGACATCGGAAGTCGTACGGTGAACTTTACAACCATCGTGAATGGCCAATGGATTGATCGCCTAAGTGGTACTCTCCCCTTTGGTACGGAGACTGAAAATATTTCTATGACGCTGTTTGTGCGTATGGTTATGGCGGAACTCTCACGTCGAATAAAGCCTCTGCCGGCATTGGTTTTAATGGGGGGCAAAGCAAAAGATCTGCTCGAGTATTTCCAAACATACACCCATGATGTCGAAGTACATCATGACCCATTACATGCCAATGCAGACGCCATGTATCAATTTTGGAGAGGGGAGCTACAGAATGAAGCCACAAAAACGCTCGTCGAAGTGTGAGACAGTCAATTTGGGCGTATCTTTCAATCTCCTTGACCCACATCAAGCCGCATTATATCAATTTGCGAAAAAGAAGTTTGTTAACTTCAGTGCAGCTGCAAAGAGGTGGTTGGAGGACGATATGAAAGGGTTTGTCTCCGGCCAGTGCCCCATGCCCGTACCAAGTTCGGATTTTCAGGTGCAGGAACAAACGATTCCTGACTCAGTGGACGTTGATTTCGAACCAAGATCGGCATTCTTTTGATTGAAGGTAGATTCAATCTATATTCAACCCCATCCCCCCTTCTAACAAACACTTGGAATTGTGGAACTCTGTTCCGAACAAATAAGGAGAAATCGGAGGGTTCATGATGTACGGAAGGGCAGATAAAAAAGGAAAGGTCAGTCCACACGTACCACGTTGGATACATGATGCCGTGCATGAAATTGCCTTTCACTTGGACAAGGGTAGAAAAACCGTGCGTGATGGAGAAGCCGCACGAAAAATCGTCATGACTGCATTCCATGACGCCACCACAATTAACCGACTTGCACCATATTTTTGGAAGACGTATCAGCGCGAATATCTCATCTGGCCAGGACATGATGACCATGAGGACATTAAGAAACTCATTCAATTCCCCAAAGAACCTTTAAAGAGACTGCATATACGGTTTTCAAAAGAGGAGGTAAAGGCTCTGAGTGACATTGAGAACGCACTTGATGCCCCACTTGCACATACTGTCTGTGCGTTGCTTATTCTAGCCTTACAGCAGGAGCGAGTGATTCAACATATCGCCCCTACCTAACCTAAATTGACCCATGGACGCAAATGGTCACCGTTCATGGGTTTTCTCACATGGCTTATCACCACAATCTCATGGTTATGCCTGGTGAGAAAAGCTTCCTTACTTTTCTCACCGTTTATTCCCACGTCGCCACCATGGTTTTTTCACTTGTTCCTTGGCACGCTCTTCACGCCACTCTGCAATAAACTGAGTTACCTTTTCATCACGCTCCTGGGCTGCACTCACTTCTGCGAGAGCCTTGCCCAATTCCTCTTGAACTGACCTCATTGCGTTTGTCATATGTTCAATGCTCTGGTGCGAACTTTCGGACCCAGTTTGTAGTTCACTGATTTTCGATTGCAGAGATTGGATTATCTCAGTGGCATCACCGAGTTTGCCTTCCAAAGATTGAATCGTCTCTGTTGCGCTATCAAGTTTCCCCTCTAGGTGACGCATGTACTGCCCCATCTTCTCAAATGTCTTGAGCATATCCTCACGCGTTACCCATGGTGTACTATCGTCAACACTTGCTAAGACTGGAGAAGTTTCGCCGTCTACGATAATCGGGAATTCTGCTGATAACGTTTCTTCGACGCCCTCTGCTGTTAACCCCTCGGTTCGAAACAAATATTGGATTCTCGCCAAAATAGTAGCGGAAGTCTCTGCTTCATAGCGTTTTCCCCTAGCCCGAGTATCTTTTACAAAAAATTTATCAAATTGTTCCAGATACCGATGAGCCGTACTATATGGCATGTTTACTCGGATGGATAATTCCTTGACGGTAAGCCATTTTTCCATGACTTATTCACCACCTATCACCAATGGGTTTTTATCACCACTTACTCATCACCACGGAATATTTGTTATTCACTGTTAAATCATTAATACCCACCATGTTCTCACTGGGTTTTAATGATTCACCATTATCTCACCACCACATTACATTCGTTGATTTTCACTCACCAGTCTCTTATCACCATGGATCATTCTACAGAGACTACATGCAATCCTGTATCAATTAAGGATTGTAGTCTACCGTTAACCGCTTCAACAACAGGTGTATGAACGTATGTATCAAGAGGCAGCAGCGAAAGGCATGTCAACGATGGAACTGATTGCGAATATTGTTGCGATCATTATGAGTAAGTGAGGTGGGGAATTGATATGAAATAATATCATAAAATATAATCTTATACATTATTGTATTTTATGATTTCAATTATTAGGGCGGCGACGTTTAAGGGCCGCACCGTTGTTTAGGCGCCTATTCGAAATTTGTTGGTAGTACAGCTCTATAAAGAGAGTAGAAGTAGTGGCAGGTGAAGTCCTTCAGTGAAGTAATGATGCTCGATGGAATGACCGGCAATGTAGGGAGAGAGGGCGTATGTCAATTGGACATGCGCCCTTAATGATCCTCGTCGTTCTCTACTTTGGGCGGTCCATATACCTCTGTCATCGCCGAACGGGTGACCAGGACGGTGGCACCGCTCTTACGATATCCGTCTTTCGGGAAACGCTCGTCAAGCATCCGGTGACGTAAAGTACTGACTCCTTTATCCCACATCTTTGCTGCTTCAGTGATGGTCAAAACCTCATGTAAACACTGATGTTTTTTCATAGTTCACTCCCCAATCTTGAAACTTATCATACCACGAATTCGTTCGGTGTACACGCTGCTGAAACCGGAAGTTCTATCCACGGCAATAGTCTCCATTGGGCAGTTAGGAGGGAAAGCCCCAAAATAGGGTCTTTCCCTCTGGTTAAAAGGGTTTGTCCGTTCTTCGCTGTCAATGGACTTTCGCGGCATATGCTCGGCTACGCCTGCGCTATTCCACGACCCATTGACACCGCGTTTTCATCGTGTTGAAATCGAGATTTTCCTTGGTATATAAAGATTTTTTAGCTTTTAAATACAACGAATTCGTGGTATAATTGGTTTGTAAGAGATTACGAACATGGGAGGTAGAAACAGTGGAATTGTGGCCAGCTTCACTTGCAGAAATCACACCTGATTTGTACGCGACGGAGGAGGTAGAAAGCGAAGACAAAGAGGTGGTAGCGAAGTTCTTTGCGCTTGGGTCGAGCCTAACGTGGTATGTGGTGGAAGCTCAGAAACTGGAATTTGGGGATGTTTTGTTCTTCGGATACGTCCACACTGGCGACTGGAACAGCGAATGGGGGTATTTCACTCTCAAAGAGCTTGAGCAACAACGGTACCTAGGCGGTATCCCACGCATAGAGCGTGACCTTCATTTTGAGAAAAAGCGTTTTGGTGAACTTGACCTTGAGCAGTAAGAAAAGCGTCAAGACAAACGAAAAGGACTCTCCGTTGCACCGGAGAGTCCGCCCTCTAGAAAACATTGTTGCGGTAAGTGTATATCACGACCTTTATCTCGTCAAGAAACGGAGCGATTATAGATGACATTCAAAATTCTGGGGCTTATCGGGTTGTTACTTTTTTTCGCCGTCTGGTACGGAATTAACCGCGTGGAGGACATCCTTAGCGATTACAAGCGGATCAATGATGATAAACACCTTTCAAGGAACGCCGCTCGATGAGGGCGTCACAGTTAACGCAACTGCACGAGTCAGCACTTCTCGACAAGATTGTGGAGCTGTACATGAAGGGGACACTGGCCACCCAGTTCCCCCTTCATCGGGAAGATATCGAAGCAGTGACGGACGGATCGCAAAACCGAGAGGAGATCGCCTAAATGAGCACCGCAACCCTTGATAAATCTGTAACATGTCAGTTTCTCCTTAAAACCATTGTTGAGATGGCGAGGGAGGTTCAGTCTCTTCAAGAGCGTCACATCCTGCCGAGAGATATGTCCAGCGTCGAACTGACAGCGTTTATTTCAGCTTGTGCCAGCGTGTTCAACGAGAAATACGGGGAGCAGTACAGGCAGTCTCAAAACAAGTACCTCGATGGTTACTATCATGCGGTCGATTATTTCCTGCTGAAATGCATCAAGGAACAGTATCCCGAGGAGATGGAACAGGCGAGATTGGCCGCACCAGTTGCGATCATTCGATGGCACCGTGAAGACATAGAAGTGGCGCTCAAGCAAAGAAGCATCGAGGCGACACCTGAGAACGTGGAGCGCTTTGTCCGAAGCACAGCGATGAAGACACTGGAAGAACGTTCAGTAGCTGAGGGATGGGTAATCATCGATGACTGTTTACCTGACGTATTTGAAGCCTGATTCAAGCGGTGGGGCAAGGATTCCCTTGCCCCTTGAAGGAGAATAGAAATGGCAAAAGACCTATGGATGCCCGTAGCGTTCCAACAACTAGACCTATTTGACATCGCGGATCGGAATGAGTGGGAGCAAAAGAGTCAGGCATCGCGCATTGACCCGAAGGACTTCCGAATAGGGGACATCTTCTATGTGAAGTGGGGGAATGGGTTGGACTTTGAAGGCAGACTCGCCGCAAAGGGTTGGTGGTGCGACCGAGAGGACTTGAAGAACTACCACTGGCTTGATACGGGTACAGGGTTCCGTCACTTTGACCCATTTTTGCATGAGTGGATGTATAAGGGGCATGATGATGGCTACCGAGCGCCGAGCAAAGACGACATCGAGGAAAGGTTACGCGCACGACTGGCCACGGTTCCACTCAAAAATCGAATTGCGACCTATCAACAATTTCAGAACGAGTACCCATACTTGAGTGCTGAATACTCTCCATTGATGCGTGAAGCGTGGGACAAAGCGATTGTTGCAGTCACGACCCTCGATGAGTTTCTGGCAGCTCGTAAGGACTGGAGTTGTCCGGTAGACATTCCACCCAAACTGACGAAGCAGGTTCAACAGTACGTGGAAAGCGTATTTTGGAAGCCAAAAGACCTCTGGAGAGAGGAGCTTATGAAGCTTCGATGGACAGAGGGGGGAAAGAAGGATCACTATGTTGCTGGGGTTGCACAACAGGATATGACCTACTGGCGACCTTTGTATCAGGCGTTTTTTACAGAATGTCGCACAGCAACAGAGTTGTTTACGTTCATGGTCATGCGCGGAAGAGAGAGTTTCGGTTGGAAGTTCGGTGAATCTTCCCCTGCAAGAGTCTGGGTTGAAGAAGAGGCGTTACAAATCCAACTTGGAGCATAATGAAAACCATCGAAAAGATGAAAACCGCCTAGAAAGGCGGTTTTTATCTGAGAAGCCACAAGTCGTGAGCCATGGATGAACACAGTATATTCCTTACTTCGGTTGCACATGTCACGAACAGCGAGAGAAGCGAAACCCAAAAGGTAGCCCCATGCCTAGAGCATGGGCCTTTTGATGTCGAGTGTTTAGATCAGGCTTCGCCTTGCCCAGGCTACCACGTCCCCCCTCCTCTTAGAGGACCGTGCCTCCTTATCCTCCCTCGCTTCGCTCAGTCCGGTACCGGCACTCAAACCGGCCCTCTAAGTGAGCCTCTGGGACGTCGGTTATTCGCCTTGGGCGAAGCCCCATGCGGGACACACTCGACAACTAAAGGAGAAATGAACCCATGCAAACCAACTCAGCTCTATTTCAAACGCTCTACTTTGTTGAAGGAATCGTGAATGAGTTTAAGGCAGAGCTGGTGCCTTACTCAGTTTCAACCACAGGTAACTTGACCACATTCGCGCTTGAGCTTGAAGTCACTGTTCCGGGTATCAAGTGGGTAAAAGTCACACTATCTGGAGGTTGGTGTGTTGAGACTGGGAAGGGGTATTTTACCCATCTTGCATGTCGGGGGAGTGCGACCATTGGGGAAAGCCGTCGGCAAAGCATCATTGCCGTATTAAAGGGGTTATTTTTTGGTTTTGAGCTTTCAGACGACCAGCCGGAGGGTGTCTATACAAAATCGGGAACGTATGAACAACGGACACAACTGATCCGTAAAATTGAACGTTCTCAACTTACACCGCTCTATAAAAAGACGTATCGTGACATGGAATTTCTAGTGTGCTTGTACCAGAACCACCTTGTTGAGTCTTACGACTACGGAATGGATTACATCGATGAAAAGGGCACGAAATATCGCATCATGAGAATGGTTACCGGCTTTGAGAAGGTAAATCGCTTTTTATTGTCGGTCGAGGAGTATCGGGATGGCTATCGGGCATTTCACCAGGCTACTGAACGAAAAGAGACGTCCATCGAGGTACTTCACCCATTAGTCGAGGCCATGCCACCTGAATTGTCTGTTGGCACAGTCGTATACGATACGGAGGAACGCTGTTACGCTCGCATTATTGAGGTTGACCAAGAGTTACATTTACAACATGAAAGTAGTGCAGGGAAGAGCAGTTGGGAGCCGTTTATTCTTTCATCGCGGTACGAAGTTGTGCAGGATACTCCGTTTGAAGTACCGACCAGCGGCCTTTACTTCGATACAACCAATCGATATCTATATCGAGCTGTGTTCGAGCGACCTAACTACCTGGTTGTTGCTCCAGCTCACAACGGAACTTTTGAATCACGTAGATGGAGTGTTGCCAAGGCTAAAGACCGTAGACCTTCCCAGCAATCCACTATCGCTTGCTTAGTGTTCGTATGTAAGAATTTAGTTGGTGATGGATATGCTGTTTACACCGCTAAAGCCCATGTTACTAGGTATGCGAAAGGAGCCGTTTGATTCGACTCGTTACTTGTTTGAGCCGAAGGCTGATGGCTGGCGTTTACTTCTTCATAAACAAGGTTCACGTATTGAGGTCTACACCAGGAATGGGAACGTCGTCACGAAGCAATTTCCTGAATTTCAGTCTCTTGCCTCTCTCATCTCGTCTGATGAAGTTATCCTCGATGGGGAAGGTGCCTGTTTTTCCGACAACCGGTTTTGGTTTGAGCGGTTTGATTCTCGCGCTCGGCTTAATAACCCGAACAAAATCGTTCGTGCTTTACAGGAGCATCCTGCTACGTTCTTTGTCTTCGACGTGCTCTATCGTGATGGTGAGAGCTGTATGTCTCTAGATTTACTGCAACGCAAAACCATCCTTCACGACATCGTGTTGCCTGGTCCTCACATGTCCATCGTTCCGTTTGTGGAGGGTGAAGGCATTTCTTTGTGGGAACAGACCAAAGCACTTGGTTGGGAAGGGATTGTAGCCAAACGGTTACCTAAGAGCGCGTACCGCCTAGAGACGCGATCTGATATGTGGTTGAAGATAAAGCATTGGACATATGCGGACGTATCGATTCTTGGTTACCAACGATCGCCATTCCGCTTGATTGTTGGGGACGTTGACTGCGAAGGGAAGCTAGTCCTGCTTGGTTCTGTAGAGTACGGCTTTCGACAGGAAGAAAAAACGGCATTTCTTCGGATTGTTCCACAGCTTCACACGTTAGAGTCGAAGGGGATTCAGTGGGTTAGGCCGAGTTTACGCGCCCAGGTGAAATTCTTGGATCGGACTTCTAAGGGAAAACTTCGCATTCCGTCATTCGAGAAATTCATCATCTAGAACCACTTTGGCCACCGGACGCCCACCCGTTTTCGCTACCGAGCTAACTTTCGAGCAGAGCACTCGAAAGTGGATCTCGGCTTAACGCTCATAAGCGCTGCGCGCTCACCACGGGTCCCGGACTGGTGGAAAAGCATGAACTGAAAAGAGAACAGCAAAGTGGATACCCCATGCCTTTGGCCTGGGGTTTTTTATCGTCTCGTGCTGGGTTACGGCTTCGCCTTGCCTAGGCTATCATCGGCCCCCCTCCAAACAAAGGGCCGTGCCTCCTTATCCTCCCTCGCTGCGCTCAGTCCGGTACCGGCACTTACCCCTTTGCCTGGAGCCTCTAGGCCAATGATTTTGAGCCTAGGGCGAAGCCACCCAAGGCTTACACGAGACGAACTGGAGAGATGGAAAAGATGGGAAAGCGAATCGATGAAGCAGTACAAAAACTTCTGGTGATGTGGGAGACAGGTGACATGCCGGAGGTTATTAAACATACGACACTGGCGCGTCAAAAAGGTGAGCGGCCTTGCGATAGTTGGAGCTTGGCGAATCAGATTTTGATGCTTCTTGGTTTGACGGAGGACGCACGGGGATTTCGGCAATGGGAGCAAGTTGGCCGCAAGGTGAAAAAGGGCGCGAAGGCGATCTATATCTCGGGACCGTGCAAACATACGCGTGAAGTCGTTGATGAAGATACCGGCGAGAAGGTAAAGCGGACATTCATTTCGGGATTTAAAGACATTCCAGTATTTCGCATCGAGGATACCGAGGGCAAGCCGGTCGAAGTCACCAAACCGGATTACAGTCCACAACAGCTACCCCCACTGATGGATGTGGCCGAGGCGTGGGACATTCCGGTGAAGTACACAGCAGGCGATGGGCGCGCATATGGTTCCTATCTCTCAACACCGGATCGTTCATTTGAACAAATCGTATTGAGAACGCATGACGCCTCGACGTTCTTTCACGAGCTCAGTCATGCAGCGCATAACCGCATTCGGCCCCTTAAAGGTGGTCAGGACCCCTTCCAAGAGATTGTGGCCGAGACGTGCGCGGCGGTCCTCTGTCTGATGTATGGATACGAAGGACATGTAGCCAACGCCCGAAAGTACGTCGCACACTACGCTAAAGTGAAACCGGAGGAAGCAACCAAAGGTGTCATGAGAGCACTGAGTGACATCGAGAAGGTGCTTGACCTGATTCTTTCCACGACGGCGCAACCGCAGGAGCGTACCGCGTGAGCGGTACCTCCACAAAGGAGGTATTCACAATCACTGAAATGGTGAATTTATTCGCTGGAAACATCGGCGGAGGACTGGTGTAAGCTAAACATCAAGGCATGAAAATCCTTGATATATAAGCGTTTTTCATGTTGCATATACGACGAATTCGTCGTATAATAAATGTATAAAGAAGGAAAGGTGATGAACATGACACCGGACATTGAGCAGCAGATTCGCAACATGTATTTGGAGCTCCGCGCTAGGGAGGAATTAAATCATGACCAGGCGATAGCACTCGATGGGCTACTGGGTGGAGCGGATGCGAAACTTGTCTGCAAAGGTTCCGAACTGGCTTATTCCATTGCCGCAGATATGGTGTATCAATTGTTGAGCTGTTTTGAGAAAATACGAATCGCCGCTTGAAAGGTGGGAGTGACCCTCGTGATCAAGGAGATTCAACGAATCAAATTCAATTTTGGATGCAAGAGTTACCCTGAATGCCATCATGTAAAGGCTACTCTAATCGATTTGGTGTCAGGTGAAAAATATGCTCTGTGTGTCGTCATGGCGAGTCAGATATTGGATATCCTTGATCGGTATCCACGATTGAGAGTGATTCAGGCACACGTCGATGAGATTTCGATACTACCCCTATTTCAGGATGCGATGTAGCTCAGGCCGAGGAGCGCACGTACATCAAAGACGCGTCGGGCGCTCATGAATAAGTCTGAAAGCAAACAGACCCCGATTTTCCACTCCTAGGCTATTTAAGTCGATTTAATACAAACTCCAGCATCATAATAATTCCTTTTTCAACCAGTAAGATATCTCTATTTTCCCACCCAGGAGTATGTTCTATTTTCGAAGCGAATTGAAGGTGATACTCCAATAATGCATCGAGCTCGTCTTTGATTGTGATTTCTGGATTTTGTTCCATGTTCTCAAATCCTTGTCTTTAAACTGAGTGCGTCCCGTAGGGGCTTCGCCCAAGGCGAAAGACCCACGTCCTAGAGGCTCACTTAGAGGGCCGTTTTGAGTGCCGGTACCGGACTGAGCGAAGCGAGGGAGGATAAGGAGGCACGGTCCTCTAAGAGGAGGGGGGACGTGGTAGCCTGGGCAAGGAGAAGCCGACCCTAAGCACTCAGTGTCAATCAAAAGCAGGCGATAGCCTGGTAGCCAAACCTATGTCCTGTCATTTAGTTTGAAATCATAAAATATCATGTAATATTATTAAATGCTTTTTTGATGTATTTTGTCGCCTGTAATTTTGTGCTGGTTACTATGTTTTAATATTTTATAGTACTTTATGATACTAGTTTTAGTTGATTTGGTGCGCTTCGAAACCAAGAGCGAATCGTGGGATGTCAGCGGGCACCTTCGGACGTCAGTAACCCCCGGTGAGAGCCAGTAACCCCCGGTGAGAGCCAGTAACCCCCGGTGAGAGCCAGTAACCCCCGGTGAGAGCCAGTAACCCCCGGTGAGAGCCAGTAACCCCCGGTGAGAGCCAGTGACCGCCGGTGAGAGCCAGTGACCGCCGGTGAGAGCCAGTGACCGCCGGTGAGAGCCAGTGACCGCCGGTGAGAGCCAGTGACCGCCGGTGAGAGCCAGTGACTCCCGGTGAGAGCCCGTGACTTGTGTTTTGTCAAGAAGATTTCCCTGGTTTTATCATCACTTTTTCCTTGGTGTAATCATCGATTTTTCCCTGGTGTGATCAACTAAAATCCCCTGGTATTATCACGAGAATTCCCTGGTGTATTTCCAGTTCTGTTTGGGTCATTTTTGCCGCATCAATGCGTGTTTTAGTCGGTAGCTTTCTCCCTCAAACACAACAAGTTGTCCATGGTGCGCCAGACGGTCAATCATTGCAGCAGCCATCTGGTCATCCGTGAAAATACCGCCCCATTTGGAGAACTCCAGATTCGTGGTGATCACCAAACTTCGTCTCTCGTAACTAGCTGCAACCACTTGAAATAATAGCTGCGCCTCTTCACGGTCCATCGGAAGGTAACCCCACTCATCAATGACCACAAGCTGAGCCTTTTCTAGTTCCTTCATTATGCGTTCTAAAGATCCAGCGCGTTTGCTCTCGCTCAGTCGTGTCACCAGGGATGCTGCGGTGAAAAACCTCGTAACAATTCCCATCTCACACGCTTTCGTTCCTAAGGCAATGGCAAGGTGTGTCTTACCAGTGCCGACAGGACCATACAGAACGAGGTTCTTTTTCTCCTGGACAAACTGACACGAAGTCAGTTCATCCAGGGACAAGGTAGAGGGCAGGCGAAGTGAACTGAATTCGTACCCCTCCAGCGTTTTTCGTACAGGGAACGCAGCTCGTTGAAATAAACGAATTCTCCGCTGACGCTCGCGGTGCTCCAATTCCTCCCGGAACACCTTATGTAGAAACTCCTCCTGTCTTGGCGTAGCTTCTAAATCGCATAACCGTACCGCATTCTGACTCAGGATTAATTGTCGGCAGTATTGTGAGATTTCTAGTCGTATCTCACTGCGGTCCATGCACTTCACCTCCGAATGCGGGTAGTAAAACATCATACTGGCTCATGTCGGGTCCAGGCTCCCCTGGCGTATCCAGACCGTAGTGAGCAATCCGAGCCGCAACAACTGCTGCATTGACCTCAATGCCTTGTGTGCGTTTGCGAACAATTGCTTCCTGTATCGAAGTCACCGCAACGTCCAAGCCATATTGGTTAGACAAATCCTTCATGAGGCGTAACGCTTGCCGTAACCCACTCTTGTCCTGCTCATCCATGTAATCACGAACCTCGTAGGACATTTGGCTACGCATCAGGCTGTTTCGCCATGCTCCTGGTTTTACAATCAATTGATCTAGCATCGTTAACCAGTCGACTGTGTCTGTCCGCTCTGTACCGAACTCCCTTTCGTGGCGAGAGATAACGTCACCCGCTTCATCAAGTGGTTCAATGAAATGTGCGCCGATCCGGACAATAATCTCCCGGTCTGCATACAGCGGCGAGGAAGAATAAGTGTGCTTGCCATCAAGTATGAACTTGCCATAGCCGTTGGTCTTTACATGCCCATATCGGCAAGATTCAAACGGCGCGTTTGGGAGTGCTCGCATGGCTTCCTTGTCCTTCTCAAACAACTCGCAGATAGGTACTCCTTTCTTGTAGTGCTCGCGGCTATTATCCAAATCGCATAGTTCGAATAATTCAGTGTTCCACTCATGCAATGACACTTTGGATGGTAGGGGAACCATGTAATTTCTCCGAGCGTAACCAACCTTGTTCTCCACATTTCCTTTTTCATGACCGCTATTCGGATTGCAGAATGTAATCTCAAATCCGAAATGGGCTTGGAATCGCTTAAACAACTGTGTAAGGCGAACTAGCTCTCCAATTCGCCTGCCGGCTGCTGTGGCATTGTCAATCACAAGTCGTGACGGAACACCCTCAATATGATAAAAGACGTCCATTAATCCTTGGCATAAGCATTCAGCAGTTTCACCGAGAAAGCACTGAACAAATCCTGCATTGCTATGCGGGAAAGATACCACCAGATACTTCGTAACGCGTCGCACGCCGTTTACAATCACATCACATTCACCAAAATCAGCCTGAGCCTCTCCAGGATGCCACTGAAGTTCAAGATAGCCCTTCTTACTAAGGTGCTGGCGTTGACGAAATGCGGTCACGTATCGGTTCACGGTCGGGTACGAACAGTTGAACTCCGGAAACTTTTTCACGAGTCGGTCATATACTCGCTTCCCCGTATGACGTTGCTTGTACCGATTTTTAGCATCTTGAAGAAGCCATGCATCAATGGTTGGTTTGTAGGGATCCAACTTGGATGGCTTAGACACTGGCACAGGCAGCCTTGGGGAGAAGTCCTCCTGCTTCATGTATTTCCGAACGGTCTTGGGATCTAGCCCCAATTCCTTTGCAATCTGATACGCTCCTTTCTCTTGGAGTTGCAGTTCCTTGATCCGGTGAATCTGCTCCATACTCATCGTCATCCTTTCTCCTCCTCGCATTTCTACAAAGAGGATTGTAAGAAGCAAATGACACAATTAGGAGAGATACACCAGGGAAATTTCCAGATCAGATCAGGGATTTCCTGATGACATCAGCAAGGATTTCTTAATGATTAGATCAGGGAATTTCTGATGATCGAAACCTCCATTTTTATTTGACCATACACACCCGTGACTCCCGGTGAGAGCCCGTGACTCCCGGTGAGAGCCCGTGACCGGGCGCCCCTCAGCGAACCTCCAGCGAACCTCCAGCGAACCTCCAGCGAACCTCCAGCGAACCTCCAGCGAACCTCCAGCGAACCTCCAGCGAACCTCCAGAGCCGACAAGCCAGCGGGATTTGTGGACGCCTGGGCTCTAGAGGAAGTTGTTTCGTTCGCGGAAAACACGCTCTCGAAACTCGCCCAGCCGCCCCCAAATCCCGGTCCAACGTCTCACATCGTCCCTCTTGTTGCGTTCCACAACCGGCGTCGCAAGGTAGGAATCCCTCACCAGCGCGTGAGCCCTGGTAAAGACATCCCAGGTCTCACGTGAGGAATTCTCGACACCGGCTGCGGAACGCAGAGGCACGAAGTGAGACGTAGTGCAGGATAAAGAGACACCAGTTGTATCTCAAAAGCCTTGCTGCGCAAGGCTTATTTATATGGTTTTTCTTATTAAATTTGCTGGTTTTTTTAAGAGATGATTGATTTGACAGGTATAAGTAGCTGGTTTTACAATTAACCATATGACAAACCCAGGAATACGGATGTGATTGTTTTGGCAAAACACACCTTTGAATTGACGACCGAAGCAAGTGCAATGCTCAAGCAATACAGAGAAAACCGACGGAGCCTAGGGGTTAAAGTCAGCTATAACGACATTGCTTCCGAAGCCATCAAACTTTACTGCTTATCTCAACAACGTGACAGGGCAGAGGAAATTTTTGAAAAAGCGATGGAACATCGTTTCCAAAAATTTGAGAGTCGACTTGCTTCCATGGTCGCAGCTGTTGGTGTGGATGTTGCGATGATTCTGAGTGAGACTTTGGAGACGATTGCTGCTTACGAAGAAAATCAGGGCAAAAAGTATCAAGACATTTACCAGGAGTTAAGACAAGAGGGAGTAGCGTTGTTTAATCGACACAGGGCATTTAAACTTGATGCCTTCAAATGATATCAGCCCAGATTTTGTGAGGTAGGTTTAAATGGCTCGAAGTATCGTTTTAGTCAGGTACAAAAAAGATATAGATAGTGCACGTAACAATGTGAAGTATATCGGTTTTCGGAGCCGTGAGACGGACGAGGAAGAACGAGGACTATTCAACCGTGATATCGACCATGGGGCGGATTATGAGATATTCCTCAATAAGATTGAAAATCATCCTGCGCTTCAACACGAAAACACGGTGAAAATGCATACAATGATTCTCTCGATGTATGAAAGTGACTACCGAGCATTACTGGATAGTGGATCAAACTTGAAGGAACTTGCCCGTGAAGTGATGTCCGACTTGGAAGAACGGAAAGGTATGAAGTTGGAGTGGATCGGTGCGGTACATGAAAACTCGGGTCATCCCCATGTACATCTAGGTATCATGAGTGTTGGGGTCACAGAGGATGGGAAAGCTCGTCGCCTGTATATCGATAAGGAGAGTGACCTGCCTTGGTTACGGGAGAGATTTCTCGAAAAGATTGAAAGACGAGTGCCAGGTTTTGAACACGACCATAACAAGGAACGGGATCAAAGAGTACAAGAACGTGCAAAGGTTCGTCCTGCGTCTCGAAACATGTCCCATTCCCTGAATTCACTAGCCCATACATATCACGACCGGATAAAGTCAGAAATGAAGGATAAGAGAAATCGCCATCGTAGAACGAAGCGGGCAACGTCACGTATTCAACAACAACGTCAAAACCCAACACAAAATCATGACCGTTAGAATGGGTTTTAGAATACGAGACGATACAGGGCTGTATTGATTATGTCGTAAACAGGAATGTCGTTTTCTACCCCTAGAAGCTTAAGTTTTTTGTACTTTTCTGGGTCAATCTGGATAGACCAATCCTCTTGCCGTCCCATTTCGAAAAGTTTTGGTTCGGTTTCTCCTTTTTCAGCGATAGTTTCAAAATAGCTATCCACTGCTTCGTCTACGGTTTCCCAGATCTTTAATCCATTACGAATACCGAAGACACGCACTTCTTCTTTTAACTTCTCAGGTAATGTAATAATCCATGTTTTTCGAGATGCCATAAACATTCCCCGCTTTTTTTACTGGTGTATAGTTTAATACTATCTGCATTTTTATGTTATATGGTACAATACAACTGTCTGGAAAGAAAGGTGTATTTAGCTATGCTAGTGTTACTGATTCGCAATGAGGCCATTTATAACCGAATCGTTCAAAATGTAGATGCTAGTCATATTGCGCCGTATATTCCTGATTTCACTGGTTTTCAGACATGGATCGTTGATAATACTCGTCCAACGGCTGCGTTACTTGATCCACAATGGCAGAGGGTACGGGAAGCCGAGCAGCTGCTTACTCGCATGGGAGTTCCTGTTGCAGATTTTACAGGACAATTCGCTGAAGCCGAAGCATGGTTAACCGAACACATATCTGTAATGGATAACGGAGTAGTCGAGGGACTTGATGAAGTCAATGAGCCGGTGGATTCACAACAAGATACGACTTCTCAAGAACCTTCCGTTTTAGAACCAACTGAAAACGAGCCGGTATCTAGGGGAATTGATACTCCAAGCTACTTCTCAAACCGAGTGATGGAGCAGCATGAAAACCCGTTATTAAAACGGCGGCGTCCCAAGAACTTGTCTGAAATAGCTCCGAAGAGGGATGGCGTAACGGAACCAGAATCGACCAAACAAGTACCTGAGCCAACTTTAGAGGTAACACCGACGGTCGAACCTGAACCCGTAAAACCTGAACCACAAATCATTGAACGAGTTATTGAACGACTAGTCGAAAAACCAATTTACATACGTGAAGAACGACATACAACGCTACGTTCCAGTCTGATTTTGGTGGTCGGTATTTGGCCTCGTGCAGGAGCATCCACAATAGCACAAACTTTGGCACACCTTTTTGCCGAGAGGCTTCCGTCTGGGTCCGTCACTTGTATCGAGCATCCTGGTCAGTTACCACGTATGTGGGGGTACTTCAATCTTGATGAACGTGCTCAGAAGTATCGGCACTGGTTAGAGGATGGGGTTGGGCAGACCATCGATGTTCAGGGTGTAAGTTTGGTACCTCTACCGCCAAATCACATCAATTTAGGTGGGCATGAGGAGCGCCTAGTCGAATTTGTTTATCGGCAAATGAGACGTCCGATCACTATCGTAGATTGTGCTCAAGTTACAACTGAAGAACTGCTGTTTAGTATGGCCGATCAGATCGTTTGTGTCCTGGACTGTGACCCTACATTTTTATCGGTATCTGAACTAGGAGAGAAGTATCAAGCTCTTGTACAAAAGCATGGTGGCAAGGTTCTTACAGTCTTAAACAAGTGGACACGCTACGTTAACTATAACGATTCAGGCGGAGCAAAGTTGTTTGCAAAAGCTATAAAGGTACCGTATCTGTCTCCTGACATTGCACAAAAGGCTTTGTGGGATGGTGCATTTATCAGCAGTTATGAAGAAACGACTGAAGATTTGACGCCCCTCAACAACCATCTTGTTTCGCCGTTTGTGCCAGATTCACTAATTGAGCATGAGCCAAGAAAGGCATTGAAAATCCCGTTCTTTAAACGAAGGAGGTCGTTAGAATGAAGACTTGGGTAAAGTACACGGTGGCCGCAGCAGTATTCGCAATCGGAGGACCTGGAAGTATCGCATATAACCAATTCTTGTCTCCGTATTTGAACGATGAAACCGTGTATGTTGCGAGTCAAAACTTAGGTGCGAATTCACCAATCAATACAAGTGACTTCATAGCCCTGCAATTGAAGCGTACCGAGGTGTCCCCAAATGCGATTACAGATCCGACGCAATTAGAGGGAATGTATACTACGCAAACCATGTCAAAGAACCAGCAATTTACTTCTATTGATATTGAGCAAAACCCATTAGCTTTAACTCCTGGAACACAAGACGTACCCATTACATCATCGTGGATCGCTGCAATGTCGCCTACAATTCGGCAAGGGGATTATGTGAAAATCGTGCCTTTACCACCTACGCAAACGAGCATCGCGGTGAGTCCTAATGTAAATGGAAAAAATCCTAATGGGAATAATCAGCCCATTAATTCACTACAGGATCTTGAAAACGCAAATTCATCTTTAGATAACATTCCGGTATTGTACGTGCATACAAGTGACAACCAGGAAGTAACTGACGCGTCATCTTCGACCACACCAACAAGTCGTGATAATGCAAATGGAATGCCAAACAATTTAGATCTTAAGATGACCAACGCACAGGCAGAAACATTGGCTGGGTATATTCAGCAGGGGTATAAGCTTTTTATTTGGGGCACTACCCATAAAAACATCCCAGGTATACGGGGGTAATTGATATGTATGCGATTGGATTCCGACAAGACTTGTTAAATGAGCTTACACAGCAGTTTCATGTAAAAGTCGTTCATACACTATCTGCACTTCCGACTAGTGCAATTGATGAACGCGTTCTTGTTGATTCTAATTCTGTGGACCAAACTGAGGTCTATGAGTATAAATCGGCACGGCCCGAATTTAAGATTACCTATATTGTCGACGAGATCACGCATACTATCGCATCGTTTGCTGCGGCTCACAACATTCATTTGGTGACACCGAGTAAGCTGATTTCCTATCTTCAAGAAGAATCACCGAATGAAAATCCCAAGCCAGTATTAGCGTTTTGGGGCGTACAGCCGCGTTTGGGGACCACCGTGATCGCTTTGTCAGTTGCTCGCAGCCTTGCTAGTGAACACAACCAGTCTGTTGGAATGCTGGGTCTAAATGCGTATAACCCAGGGCATTGGATGTTAAAAGACCATAATCATCATCTAGATAACATCCACTCATTTTTGCAAATGAAGAAATTAAACCGGGACTTGCTTTTAAACTCGATGGAGTATCCGCATAAGGTTCGCTACCTACTTGGAGAGCGTAATCAAACACGTGCTCTTGAGTATCAGGTAGAGGAAATCAGTTATCTCATTGATTTTGCAAGGTCCATTTTTGATGTTGTCCTACTCGATGTGGGAAGTATCCTCAATACTCCATTAGCGCTTCAGGGTCTATCCTTTGCAACACATCGTTATGTAGTAGCCAATGATTCAATCGTGACACAACAGGTATTTGAGTCTCAATACGACTATGTCCTAAGACCTCTTGGGATCGATAAGACTGATCTAATGCTTATTGGCAACCAACTTCGTGGTAAAAGTATGCAAACCTTCGCGAAATCAATTGAGATAACACCTATCGCATCGATTCCGGACCTGCCGGGAATAAGCTTATTCGCAGAGTCCAATGCAGATGGTCTCAAACCGTTTTGGGACGAGAAGCCATTTAAACGTGCGATTGACTCCATTTGTTCCGCTGTTATGGCGGTGAATTCGTCCAATCTTAGTGTAGTAAAGGGGTGAGCGTATGTTAGTGAACGAGATATTACCGGTCGCGCCATTTCTTGCAAATCGATATCTCAGCAGACAACAGACTAAGCGTGTTGCATCTAAGGGTGAGGTGAATTTCAGTAAAGCGATTGAGGGGCTAAAGAAGTATCTAGAGAATAAAAACGACACAAGTTCTATGGCCTATCTTGAACGGAAAAAAGCGGCCATTATTGGTGAACCAGCAGCCAAACAGTTTTTTATTCAGATGATTCATGAGTTTCTAAGGGATAGTCCACAATACCAAAACACTAGGTACCCAAGTTATTACCCAAATCTCCAAGAGGCATTATTTCAGCATCATTTAGGTTTTGGCCCTATGAGTGTGTGGTTTGCGAATCCGACGGAGTCAGCATTGGTAAACGGGACTCAAATCCTATTCGGTGTAAAAGGGAGGAATACGAAGGTACTACAACCCTTTGCGTATGACTCCATTACGCAGGTGGAGAAACTAATCCGTTCGCTCACACTTAAGGATAATAGCCAACAGCTCGATGTCACAAATAATTGGACACAGGTGGATATGTATGATGGGACGCGTGTCACTATTTTTCAACCACCTCTATCCGAAACCTATGTCCTGATATTTAGACAGTATCTATTTAAGGAATACACATTTGAACATGAAGCAGAATTGCGTACGATTCCATCTGATGCTGTCCAATGGTTCAAATACTTAAGTCAGTTAATGCTTTCAACACTGACTACAGGAATCCGTGGTAGTGGGAAAACTACCATGATCAAAGTAATTGCCGGTGCGCGTAACCCCCAATACGGTGTTGTGACGGCGGAAGGCGGTACGTTTGAAGCGCATATGAAACGTGATTTCCCAGAGAGAGCGGCCTATATCATTGCCCTTAAAACGGAACTTGATCAGATGGACGATTTATTTCCGGCCTTTGTAAGGGCAGATGCTCACTATATTATGATTCCCGAAATCCGCAGCCGAGAGGCTGACCTGGCCGTGAAATCTAGGGAACGCGGTAATGGATGGCTTGGCAGTTATCACAGCCCATACGTGTATAATATCCCGCTTGAGTTTGCGGATTTACTCCTTGAGGACCAACCAAATCGGAACCATCATTCGGCCTACGTTCGCGCTGCTCAGGCTATTGATGTAGCAATCACTATGTGGGAAGACCCGAGTGGAAGAAAAATCGTTACCGGTGTCTACGCCTATGAATATGAGCCTGAAACAAAGTCATTTAGCGTGACTACTTGGATGAAGTACAACCGTACAAAAGACAACTGGACATTTCACTCCGAAATGCCGCTATACATGTCAGAGCGACTTCAGGACACTTATCCAGAGGTACTGGAGCTGTTCCTTAATGAGTTTCAGCACCTTGCAGAAAAGTACCCGTTTACTGGCCAAGCTGTGCGAACGGTTCAGATTGGGGGGTAATCCATGTTTCCAGCTTTAGATGTGCTCATTCGTTTAATCCTTTTTACCTGCGCAATTGTGGGTGCGGTAATGCTGTTTCAGGGAGCGTGGAGCGGTGTATACCGGGGATTTCGACGCGCCTACTACGGTGCTAATCAACGTCGGATGCTCCGAGTGAGTAGAGGATTTGGTACACAGCAGTCCAAAGCCAGTGAGAGTTACATATTTTCATCGATCACAGTACACCTAGAAAACGTCCTGCATGCAACGCTCAAAGGGAAATTGCAGACAGTCTCTAATTTTCTCCTGTTCTCGTCGAGTGTCGCTGGTGTGAGTTTTATACTATTTTTTGTACTCATTCATCGCGTAGGCGACGCACTATTACCGGCTCTTTTAGCTTTGTTTGCACCGTATTTGGTACTTCTTGTGAGGAGATATCATGTCGGTATCAATAACAGTTATGAGATTGTCGAATCGATTAACATACTGATCCCGGCCTACCGCCGAGAGCACAAAAGTATGATTCACGCACTCTCATCTACCGTTGAGAAGCTACCTCCTGGTCCAATCCGCCGAGCGTATGGACGTTTGGTGGATCGACTTAGTGATTACGAAACGCCTGAAGAAGCTCGCCTGGCCTTAAGACGTTTTGTCGCTCAACTCGGGACTACATGGGCAATTCAAATGGCTAACGACATTGAACATGCCATTATGGACGGAGTCGATGTGGAGTATAGCCTTGTAGCGATGCACACAGAGATGCAAGAAATACAGGATGCCCTTAAGGATCAGAAACTCGACCGTGCAGACAGTCTACTGGTTGCGATTGTGCCATTCTTCTTCTGGCCAGCATTAATGCAGTTTTTCTATATGCGGATTTCCCACAACATTTATTACTACCAGTTCGACAATCCAGAGGGTTTTAGGTGGTTCTTGATTACTGTCGTTTGCACAGTTGGCTCGTTTATTATTGGTCTTATTTTCTACAAACCGAAACAGGATGTGTAATGGAGGATAGGGGAATATGGACTACATCGGGTACCTAATGGTGGCTGTAGGGACCGTTACAAGTGCTACGATTTTCTTTTATACAGTGCAGTCTGAATACCAACGGGCAAAGTTCAGAACCCGTATTGCTAGTTCCTGGAATGTCGCGCGGCATCGCACGAGAGAACGACTTAACGATGAAAAGTTGGATTCATTGTTACTACAAGCGGGATTCAGTTTTCGAGCGCCTGTTTATAGCTACTTTCGCTTGCTATTTACTGCTCTTTTATTGGTTACAGGGATACTTAGATGTATGCTCGATCACGATACAATGTTCATTTTGTTGCCAGTACTGTCGTGGGTTGCTTTGGAGTATCGCAGGCCATTTCCGATGTATTATGGCTTTCAAGCCTTTCAAAAGGCCGCAGCCTTGAAGCGAAATCGGAGTTTGTATTTGCTTTATCGGCTCGTATACCAAGAGATTTTAGCGTTTCAGGATGCACCACGAAGTGTAAACGACATGTTGGAACGACAGATTCCAAGGGTACCTGAGCTGCGTATTTTCCTCACTAAACTTTTAAATAATTGGGTTGATCAACCCCTTGAAGCACTGCGTGTATTTGGTGATGAGATTGGTACCAAACAGTCGGTTTTATTTGCTCAAATGCTATCTGATATCGTACAAGGTGGCCCTCAGATTGCCATTGACATCTTCAAAAAGAATCAGGAAGGATTTCGTACTGACCGTGTCGAGACTTTCAAAGCAATGAAGAAAAATCGGGCACTATTAGGCACAGCTTTGACACTCATTGGTTTTACTGTCGTCAGTTACGACATTAACATGGTTATTCAGATTTATAGTCAATATTTAATGCAATCAAGCATGTCTTGACCCGTAAATATATACTTGCTATAAAATGAACACGGTAATAAAATATGGTAGGATGATAAAAATGAAGCAAGTAATCGTCGGAATGCTGTTAATGGTTGTATTTGCCGGAATTGTTGTCTCAAACGTTCAATTTGGAAGTCGGCAGAGTACAACCATAGGGCAAGGTGGGGCCAATTCTATTCAACATGTTGTGAATCTGGCTACTCGATGAAGGGGGTGAGGCAGTGAACGGTGTAGCAGCAGGTATTATCGGCGGAATTCTGCTCTTGGTGGCCGCAGTAGTGGGCGTATCCGCCAATAACTCGTGGTCTGGTGGTCAGCAGGGTGCAGTACAAAATTATACTTCATCGCAAATTACAACTTCAGAATCACAGACTGGGCAGTAAGAAGTGAAGGAGGGATGAGCTTGTGCGAGATGTTATTATCGTCGTCTTGTTGTATTTTGGGTTGCTGTCGTGGAACTATCAGCCCTATATGGATGAAATTAATGGGGTGCGCGAGCAGTATCTCCAAACCGTAGCTTCTACGGCCATCTCCGAGGCGAAGATTAAAGGATACTTCACAAGCTCAGACCTCAGCAATATTCAAAGTAATGTTGCGGAACATCTAGGATTCTCAGTAGGGGAGGTTACGATAAACGGAACCACAACGCCGATGACACGTGGTGAAGAGCTGGATTTATCCATATCTGTACCAAGTCACATTAATCTATTTTCATTGAGTCCATCAACGAATCAAGTCACTTTGAAGGCAACAGCAAGTGCAGATAGCGAGGCCATTTTGACATGAAGTGGGTCATGATGGCGATTTTTTTAGTTATAGTACAATTTACTGCACACGAGACGGTAATGAATACAAACAACCAGGAATTTGCGTACCAACGGATCGTGGATGCAATGCAGTTTGCGACTCAGGATGCAGTAGAACAAGTTGAGCCTACGAGCGTTGCAAACGGCGAGCCGATATTTGATACAGAAGCTGCGGATGCGGTGTTTAGGGGTGACCTAGCCAAAAACCTGCAACTTGACCCAATAACGTTATCTCCGCAACCGAATACAATTCTCAAGGATACACCAGTAATTCTGAAGGAGCAGTTTATTGATTGGAGTAATGCAACTTTCCCATACAATTACACTGACCCTTCGGGTTTTAATGTCACTCTGACAGAACCTAGTATCGTTTATGAGGTACAGTTTACGATTCCAAGTCTAACGTCTAACGTTCAACCTTTTACCATCACCATTCCGGTGGTGCAAAGCTATGACGGAGATTGAGTAGATAGAAGTGGGTGCGGAGATGGTGCGGGGTTATTTCTTTGCACCGATTATGTCGATTATCGTCGATAATATTCCGTACGTTTGTTCGGTTTTAACTGCCAAAAATTTGGGTATCGTGGTATAATATACTAAATTGAATCGCACGGTTCGGGCATAAAAACGGCCACCAAAAGTGCTAGTAACACCTTTGGTAGCCTAGCCCCTCTCAGACTTCACCTGAGAGAGACTTGAGGCTATTTTAGCTTGGTTTGCTTATAGCCTCAAGACCCACGTCCATCCTTTTTTGTAAATGACAGCCGGACGTCTCTCAGAGCTTATCTGGGGGCGCTCCGGCTGTTGCGGTTTTAGGAGGCAAAATTGATGGATATCAACAGGAATGAATTGAAAGAGAACGTATTTCTCGACACTCGAAATGTCTTAGAGGTATTTGCAAAACTTGGTCCTGAAGAAGCTGGAATGTATGTGTTGCTAGCTGCGGTGGAACAGCCTATAAGCCTCACAAGACTCTCTGAGTGGAGCCACCTGTCAAGGGATAGAGTAACTACATTATGCAGTCGACTTGGGATGCTTCAGTTGGGCATCGAACCACCCACCGTCTAAATCAATAGAACTAAATTGGAGGTCTTGCAATGAAAATTAAAGCTTTTGCTACTCTTGTTGTTTTATCCAGCGGTTTGTTTGCTGTGACGTTCGCTTCACCGGCTGTCGCACATGCGGCTACTTCTGCTCACTCCATGCAGAAATCTGTGATCATTCTTAATGGCGAGGTGTTTTCTATTCAGTACAAGTTTGTTGGTGCTTCACCGGCGACCACGTACATGCCGATTTACTACGTTCAGCAGCTCATCAATAAGGTTCTCGGCATAGACTCATCCAGTGATGTCTGGAATGGTAAAGAACATACGTGGTCACTTACGGTGTCCAGTGCGACTCCAAGCGAACTTTCAAGTGGTTCAGGGGCAAAAATCTCCGTTAACGGTACTGTCATCGAGGATGCGCCGACTATTGTCGACGTTGACCCAGCTTCCGGAGTGCAAACTACATTCATGCCGATATGGTACGTTCAACAATTGCTCAACCAGATTCTAGACCTGACCAGTGGGACGGATGTATGGAACGGCGGTGCATCTACGCCAACTTGGACCATCACAACAACTGCGACCGGTTCTCAGGAAACGCAATCATCTATGGCTACCGCGATGTGGAATGTCCTAGATGCTGCGAGCTGGGACGTGAACAGTCACCCAAGCATTTCTGATTCAGGCATTACCCCAAGCTCCACGGTTCCAGCAACAGCTGGCGACGTAGCAACGTGGCTAGAAGACTGGGCAGCGAATTCTAAAGGGTACGATGCTCACCCGTACAACAATGACAATGACATAAGCTACCGTCCATGGTCCTTACAGTACGAGGCATCTCAGGATGCTTTTACATGGGCCAACATAAACGGACTTTTCCAAGGTACGAGTCTTTCACAATCCAGCTCCTTAGTGTCGAGTAGTAACGCAACGACCATAATAAGCAACCTTAAATGGTGGGTTAACGGGTACAAAACGCTGAGTAATGGGTGGGTAGAGTTACATATCCCCTTTTATTCAAACTATGAAAATTGGCAGAACGTCGCGAGTGGAGCCTTTACGCAGTCGCAATATGACCAGCTTATGACGGACATTGACACGTATTATGACCAACTTGAAATTAAGCCATCTGGTTCAGAGCTGAGCGTTAAACTTCCTGACGCCTCAAGTAGAAATTTGGTGTGGCAAGTTGTTGATGGAACGTATGCTTGGGGATATTCACATGGTACAAGTGGTACTGGGTATCACGGTGGCAACACCCTTTCCGTGACAAATAAAGGGCCAGGAATAAGTATTCGCTTGGCTTCTTTGAATTATGAAGCCCAGGGAACAGTGATCGATTACACCAATTCAAGTGGAGAATTGAACTTTGGTAAGCCATATGACACCGCAAACTTACAATTTCCAAACGGATAATCAAAAGGAGATAGTCTAAGTGGTAAAAAAGGCGGCTATCCTTACGGGGTTAGGGCTTGCTGGGCTTGCGTCCCTTGTCACTTTGGGCATTGTTACGGAGACGGCATTAGCTTACACTGCATACCCTAGTTCGACACAATTGGGCTACGGTGTCTTTGTGAAATCAAATGGAACATACCAAATTGACGGTGGGGACCAAGTTTTAATGGATGCTCCAGGATACTCTGGTCTTAACGGGCAGCAGACAAACATTATGAAGACGTACGGGGTAGTTGATAGCGACTCCCAAGGAGAGTGGGAATTCGCTCAGGCAGACGTTCTAGGTCAGGATGCAAACAACGGCTATCTATTGGTTGGGAACACAGAGGCAGGATCAAATAACGTCTCTGATTGGATAACCCGTTTAGGTGGTAACCCAACGTATGTTAACGAGTATCTGACTGAAAACGGATGGAGCGACATTACGGGGCAAGACAGAACAAACTTTAATACGTTTCACTTTGCCTCCTTTGCTGCAATCGTAACGGCATGCGGTGCATCTGTTACAGAAAACGAAGTAACTGCAACGGGTGAAACAGACGCGGATGGAAATCCTGTGTACCAATCCGTCAGGCACATTCAGACCACAAACCCGCCGACCGCAGACAGTATAAGAGGTTGTCCGAAAAGCATCCGATTCGAGTAAATGTCTAGCCAAATACATGAATACAGGCTTCCTGATATGGGATAAGTTTACTTGGTAATTTGGTGAATGCCTCCGTATGGGAACACATTGCCTGCTCACCCTTGAAAATGGGCGCACGAACCCCTTGTCAGTAACATTGGCTTTTGTTTATTTTCCAGGTTCTGCTTGCCTATGCAGCGATATCGAGTTTCAATTGCTCGGCCTGGACTGTATACATTTGTGTAATTCGCTCTATGTGGTCATCAGGCAGCATGGTCTCTCGAATGTGACCTATCCTCGCCTGCATGAGCTGGAATATATCCTGCATGGTGAAGAAGGACTGTACTCGTTTGTTTGTTCGTACAGGCACCTTCTTGTGTTTCATAACTGTTGTCAACTCATTGGACTCTTGCGCAAAGGACAGCTCAATCTGCCTTCTGAAATCAAGCATCTGGGCATGCAGCATGGTGCCTTGTGGCACCGGGCCGTATGCAATCGGTTTGTCGTCAAAGGAAAATTCGAATTGCCTGCTGCATACCCCGGATAGCGGGCATGACTGGCATTTCTCTGAGTCCCCACGAAACCAGGAAGTGGCCGTTTTCCAGTCAAAGCCATCCCAAATCAGTCGTTCGCCTTGTTCGCACTCAGGTTGCCCATGTTCATTACATTCCTCTGGCATCACCATACCACTGCGAAACCCTGTAACCACAGCCATACTGTGTTTGTGGTATGCCTCCTTCTGGTCATCCGCATCTATGTAACCCATGTCGGCAACGAGATACTGAGTGCGCATTTCGTTAATCTGCCGGAGTTTCTCTATCAGTGGAAGCATCACTCGAATGTCGCCCACATTCGCAGGCTTAAGGATAGACAACAAGGCCACAGGTCCTTGAGATGTTCTTACTGCAATCGAGTGCTTCCGGTAACCAACGAAGAAACGGTTCTGGTTCACCTTGCTGCGCTGTGCCCCATAGGTGGCGTCCGGGTCAGAAAACGTTTTTTCACATGTGCAAACTGACTTAACCTCACAATCGCAGCGTTTTTTCTTGTATCCGTTGACATTGGCGTAAATCGGACGAGAGTCAATAGCGGCGAGGGTGTCCTGGATGAATCCCTCCATGTGAATGGATTGACGTATAAACTCGTCACGAATTTGTTCGAATACGTCCGGCCCTACTTTGTTACGGAAGTCACTCAGGCTCTGGTGTGACGGAACCTTTGCTGGATTGGGTACACCGATGAAGCTGCGCCACGCCTGGTTCTTTGGGTCTCGCAACTGTTTGCACAATTGACGGAATGAGGTAATCTCCGGCCTAGTGAAATACAGATAGTGCATCCGGAAATAGGCGATTGGAGATGCGGGTCTGCGTCCTCTCTTGTCGTACAGGGGTCCGACGAGCAGGTCCAGGAATGAGTCGTCAATGTGATCTACGTAATCAACGAGTTCGGGGTCGAAGCCAAGCGTGTTATAATAGGCGTATGGAAGCAGGTCTAACTGCAAATCTATGGAAAAACGCACCTCCAGAACTGGAAAATTTGACGGCTGGATACCTTCAATTTTACCAGTTTTGCGGATCGGTGCGTTTTGCTATTTACTCAAAATTGCGGGCTTTTCGGACACGCTCTATAAGTGTTTCCAATGCCGGTTCATCCAGCACAGTGCTTACCTTAAAGTCTACTGAGGATATCCCATGGGGAACTTACACGCATCACTATGATGCGGTTCAAATCACCAACAACTCCACAGGACAAAGCTCTTGGATCGTGGGCAGTGATGAGTCTGATATGAGTGATATGCAAGTCGAGGATGGCGGGAATGGGGCCCAAACCGACAGTGTCACCGTAGACACGTCGAGTTTTGCAAACGGTTCCTACACGGCCACACTCTTTGTGCGGGATGGAGTAGATCGGGTCTCGTCTGAGCCTGCAACAACGACGTTTACGATCACAAGCAACAGTGACATCGGTACTGGCAAGACAATTCAACTTTCAGCGAATCCGACCAGCTTGAATGTTGGACAATCGAGTACATTAACGGCTACCGCAATATCTATACCATCTACTGACTATATCAAGATTGTGGATAGTTCTCTTTCAAACACGTTGCCAGGTAACCAAAGTTCGTATTCTGATGGACTCAGTGGAGAGAAAAGTCTCGTAACAACTGCTACCTATGACAAAGTTGGTTCTGTGTCATACGTGGCACAGGAAATCAATGAGACGACAGGTGGTATTGACGCTCAAAGTCCACCTGTAACCGTCACATGGACAGCACCGGCAGCAAGTATCACTCTAACGCCGTCGAGCGACACTCAGGTTCAAAGTGGCACGCCAGTTACCATTTCGTACAAAGCAACGGGTATGATTTCAGGTGAATTTGTCGTCGTTCAGGCAATTACAGACAATGGGGCTAAAAACGCTTGGTATGACTCTGGAGATAAGAACTCATCCAATTTTGATTATGAGGTTGAAAGCCCAGTTAATGGGGCTAGTGTGAGCGTTAAATATGTAGCCACGATCTATAATGGCTCACTCGACCGCTTGGCTACTGCCTACTCGGGGACCATTACATGGGTGAGTCAAAAACCAACAATTACGATTACGGCGAGCCCACAAACGAATGTCCCAGGGGAACCGTCTGAGATTCAATATTCGGTAAACACATTGTCGCCGGGAGACACAATTTCAGTGGTCGGAACTGGCGGTTCGCATCCGTGGAATGTCTCCAACCAAACAAACTATGTGGAACAGTATCAGCAAATGAAGACCCAACCGCTGGACAAACAATCACGACAAATTACAAGGCGTATATCTATGACTCAAGTGGTAATGTGGTAAGTTCCTCAACAACATCGGTAAGCTGGACGAATGCGTGGAACGGAACCATAAGTCTTTCAGTAAGTCCGGTTTTGCTACAGACATACCAAGACACAAATTTAACAGTGACGACTTCACAGGCCATACCCAGTGGTTATGCGTTGATTATTATGGACGAGACAACCGGCCAAACTGTAGGTGCGGTTACAAGTACTCCAGCCACGGTACAGTATGCAAATGCGAACGCTGAAACAGATGAGTTTGAGGCGTTCATCACTGATGGCTACGAAAATATTGGTGCACCATCAAACACTGTTTCAGTCCAATGGGTCGGGGCAACGGTCACAGCGTCACCAACCTTATTGCCCATCAATCAGTCAAGCACCATCACGGCCACGGCTCAAAATAAACCTTCAACGGACTGGTTGATACTCTTTAACGAGTCGACTGGACAGGTTCTAGGCAGTACTCAAGGGTCAACTATTTCTACTACACAAACAGAGAGTACCGCTCAGACTGACGCGTACCTTGCTTATGTTTCTCCAAGTAACGATGTCTCAGGAGCCTACGTTACGTCTGACCCGGTAAGCGTGGACTGGTACGGAGTTACCTTAACGGCGACACCAGTATCTTTACCGGTTGGCGAGGAGACCCAGTTAACAGCTGCTACGCAAAACCTTCCTGCTGGCTACGTACTAGATATCGAGGATCAAACCACGGGCAAGGTACTGGCGACTGGTGATCTAAGTCAAACTACATTGACAACCACAGACACGCAATCGTCTCCACAGACGGATACGTATATAGCGAGGATTGTCCAACCACCAAAAACCGGGTATGGACTTTGGGCAGCAGTCACCAGTCAAGCAGATATGTATACTACCGATAATGGTTGGAGCGATTACGATCCTTCATCCTCACCGAATGGGACAGAAGTTTATGAGAATGGAAAATGGATTCCGGAAGGAGACCCGAACGGAGACGCGGATGTGACCTCCTTGGTATACGATGCTCAAGATGGATACACATGGGCTGGTACCGCTAATTCCGGAGTTGCTTACTGGGACGGAACCAAGTGGGTGAATGCTGGTTCGCCTTCGGATAGCTCTTCGATTGTACAACTCGTGTACAACTCGACCTCTGGTCAAATATGGGCGCAGACCGCTACCGGGGTAAGTTATTGGAATGGAAGTACATGGGTTGAGACTACATTTCCAACGTGGAGCGGTGCAGAACCTGCCTATCTCACAACGGGGCCGAGTAATGAAATGATCTTGGTCATCCAACAATGGCAGGACCAGGCAGAGATAGACGTTTGGAACGGAACTACATGGACTATAAAAGACACCATGTCCTTTTCAGGTAATATACCTGGGACTTGGGGGATAAATGGCGTTGCGTATTCAAATGGCCAGCTATACATTATCGAGCATTACGAGACGACTCATAGGGGTTCAGCAAGTACGGTTGAACAGAGCTTTGACAACATATACGGTACTCAGTTTTCCACTCTAAGCAGTACGTCGGCTTGGACAGAAAATAACGTGTCGTACCAGTTTGATTGGAACTCCTATAACGGCTACTACTACGACGACCTTATAACTGGGGGATCATCTGGTAGCGGGAACATCAATGGCACAACTAGATTTATCGGTACTTCACCTTCAGGCGACATCTATATTCAGGTTGACGGATGGATTGAGGGGATTAGTCAACGAGGCGGCGGATTAATTGAGGCAGCGCCTAAACAAATGCCGATATACACCTGGAACGGATCAACAAATGTCATAACAGGTTACCAGACAGAATTAGAAACTGAAAATGGGGAAGCCGAAAGTCAATGGTATGCTGGGCAAACTCTCTTTTATTCACTGCCACATGCTTTTGCAACGGATGGTTTGAATGATTACGTAGGCTGGGGAGCCAATAACTACAGTGGCATGGAATCGTATGACGTGACTGAGAACTTTGGTGACCAGGACAGTTATGCACCAACCGGTTCAGCCATCGGCCCAACGGATAACAACGTATCAAGTGTTGTGGCCTTGGCATGGAATGGGAATTCGAGCATGGATTCAGCTGTACCTGTGCCTTTACAAACGTCTGACCCAGTTTCTGTGACGTGGTATCAATGGCAACTATCTCTGAATGCGGACCCGACGCAATTGCCGGCCGGTTCGCCGACCACGTTAACCGCTACGTCGAGTGGGGCGCCGAGTGGAGCGTACATTGAGATTTACGACGAAACTACGAATACGGTTGTTGGTACAAGCCCTGCCAATGCAACTTTGTATAGCACGACTTATACAGAGAATTCACCGACGACTGATCAGTTTGTGGCGTACTTCATTGACCAGGCTTCGGGCAATCAGCTGCAAAATAGTAACACGCAAGATGTCGAGTGGACGCAAATACCACTAACGCTGTCAGATGCAGAGGTTTATCATACTGACGCTTGGCTGGCGAATCTCAATGCGTACAACGCAGAATACCAACAAACAGACCCTTCTCTGGTGCGTTCATTGTCAGATTTTTGGGCAGGGGAACAATTAGATTTCAAGGTGCTTCCAAGCATAAAGACCATTGCTCAGGCACAGGTGACAATTGAAGGACTCTCAATGAGCCCTTATGCCCCTGATGATCCACCAGTGAACTTCTGGGGGCCGGTGACGATTCCGTTAACCTTGGATTCGACTACTGGTTATTTAGAGGGGAACACAGACCCTACCTGGCAACCATGGATGCAATATATCGAGGATGGTACCTATCAGGTGGAGTTTTATGTAAAGAGCGATGATAATCAGGTTTCAACTGCATTGGCCAGCTTTACAATCGATGCACCCTGGGTGAGTGGTGATGACCCTCGGAGTTACTATCACGAGCATCAAACATATTGATGGAAGGAGATAGACAGGATGAAATGGTGGATAGGGGCTCTTGCCATCACAATATGTGTCACTGGCTGTGGTACTACACAGGTGCACCAAGCGTCAGTAAAAACTATTCAAACTACGTTGCCCAAAAGCGTGGAGGTTTCGCTTTCTGCGCCCACAACACGCCTTCATAAAGTGACCAAATTACCGATTACACAAATAGGCGTCCACAACCTAAAGGGGCAAATCAATATCCTTTATATTGCGCCTGATGAGGTTTATGCGATCAATCAGTTCCGTAGTGTTTGGAATCAATTAAAGGTAAAACCGACAGTGGTTTGGACAAAAACTGAATCGACTAACGCGAAGCAACTTTGGTCAAAGGAAGGGTATAAAGGGGATCCTATTCCAAGTACACACACCTACTTCAGTTTAAGTGCACCACCGACCCCAGACGCTTATCACAAAGTCGGCACCGATGCGTGGAATGACGAACCAGGAATCATGCCCGATTCGGACGTTGGTTATTGGGGAAAGTTTTTTAACTAGTAGATGGAGGGTTGCGACCCCGTCTTGGCGATTGGAAACTCGTTTCGGTTGCATGATGTGGATAGAACGGGATGCTCATGGCATCCCGTATCCCGTTCTAGCGTATATTATGTTGTTGGATTCTCAAGGTCTTCACGGTTGCCGATGCGATGAACATACAAATCCCATAAGTAAGTATCCGTATTGCTAATCGAATTAGGGACTAAAGACAACATGCTCCAATTAAGGAAAATTGTACGACTTATTCGCCTATATCCTCTTTGGGCATACCAATATGCAAAAGACTTTCAAGTGCAACGTTTGTATATACTTTTAGTGTGTAGTTGTTCCGTGCACAGAACATCTTTACTTCTTTCATCAAGTCCTTACGGACTTCAACGGTTACTTTTTCATAGTCACTTTTCATATTATTCATTGTTTTTATTATTGTGTGTAAAATCTCTTCGGCTTTCTTATCATTCCCGCCCTCTATAGATTCCCTTAATAGCTCCCACGCTTCAGTAGTTTTTATATAGTCAATAGTGGCCTTATCTCTAAGTTGACCAGACCGGGACATTATGGAACCCTCCATTTTTGTATGCATTCTTAATGCAGTATAACCCTGAACAATGATTATATCCTTGTTCAATTTTTTCTTAAACACATTTACCCGTAATTATATACTTGTTGCAACTTATATAAAGTCATATAATACGGGTACATATCCATGTTCTTCTTGGAGGTGAAATTATGGATTTAATTGTATGCGAAAAGCCTAGTGCTGCTAGGGATTTTGCGCATGCGATAGGAGCGACATGGGACGACAAAGGCAAGATATTCAAATCTCCTAAAGCAGATATTGCGGTCTTGAGAGGACATCTTCTTCGTCTCAAAGGTTTGAAGGAGTCAAACCAGTTATACAACACAAAATGGGATCGTTCTATACTGGTTCATCTTCCGACATTCCCTAATCTTCACGAACGAGGTATGTATGACTTCGCCAAAGCAGATTCGGAACTTATAAAATCGTTGAAAAATCAGTTTCTGAATCGGGGATATGACCGAATAATCAATGCTACCGACCCAGGACGTGAAGGAGAGTTACTGTTTTGGGAGTTGTATGATTACTTCTCCACAACGACCCCCGTATTCCGATTTTGGGAGTCTGAAGCACTGAGCAAAGAAGTTGTACTACGGGGATTAAATAACCTCAAGGACTTATCCTTTTATGCTCCAAGGCGTGCAGCTGCGTATGCGAGGCAACATGCGGACTGGTATGTAGGTATGAACCTAACTGTAGCCTATACAGGCGTCTGTGGCATGTTTTTTAGTATTGGGCCTGTCCAAACCCCTACTCTTGCTCTTGTGGTACGTAGGGACGAAATCATAGAGAACTGGAATGGTGCAACGTACCAAGAAATTGAGGTTGGCTTTGATGGCTTTCGTGCAAAGTTCAAGCCGGAAACCCCTCTGATTGAAGATAGGCCGTATAGTCTTGATGCTGTTCTGGCTAAGACCATACTCTCACAGCTTCAGAGCTCTACAAATGGCACTGTACAGTCAGTGAAGACTGAAGAGAAAAACGTTCAGCCCCCTAAACTGTTCAGTTTGACTACGCTTCAAATTAAGGCAAACCAAAAGTACGGTTTGTCAGGTGATACAACACTTAAGATCGCTCAAAAGCTGTATGAAGAGTACAAGTGCTTGTCATATCCACGTACTGACTCGGAAGTGATTGGAGAGTCGATGACTGGTCAAGTGAGCCAGATTGTGAGGGATTTGACCCAATACTATGGTATCTCATTTGCAGATGTTCATTTTACAAAGCGAAATGTGAACAATGCAAAACTAACGGACCACCATGCGTTGATACCTTTGAAGCCAATTCCTGATACAGCCGGTGAACGGGAAAGACAAGTTTACATGCTTGTTTTGGAACGGTTCTTAGAGGCGCTTTCCGAGGTCGGAAAAGACCTAACCGCTAGGGTACATATTTTGATTGACGATCATCTGTTTGAATCAATTGGCCGTATTCAAAAGTCATCAGGGTGGCGATCTCTATTCTCTGGGACACCGGACGACGCAGGTGATGTGGAACAGTCGTTACCAGATCTCTTTGAATTGGTGGACGGCCAAGTGATAAACATCCTTGAGAAACCCAAGTCCGAAGCCAAAAAGATGGAGCCGCCTAAACGGTATACGGAAGCTGATTTGTACAAGTCCATGAAGAACATTGCTAACAGTATCGAAGACAAAGCGCTTCGCGAGGCGATGAAGAACGTCGAAGGTCGATTAGCAACGCCAGCTACTCAAGCCAGTATCGTGGAGCTGTTGATCAGTCGAGGTTACATCGAACGTAAGGGAAAACAACTCATAAGTACAGCGGATGGTCGGGCACTCATTCGAACCGTCTCACCGGAGTTAACCGATGCAATTCAACGTGCCAAGATGGAACAGCTGCTTAATGATTTTGATCATCCACGTTCAGTCGACGAATACATGAGTGGCGTCCGAGAGCTGATCGAAAGCAATATACGATTCTGTTTTGAACTGAAGGTGGAGGAATCGCTATCCACTATCGATGTTGTCTGCCCGACTTGTAATACCGCTTTGATTACCAGGCAGTTTACCTACTCGTGCGGGAACTGTGACTTTTCGATCCCACGCGTTTGGGGCCATCGCACACTAACGATGGATGATGTTCATCGCTTGGCCAGTGGGCAGATGACAGAGGTTCATACGTTTCATTCAAAGGACAAAAGCAAATCGTTTATGGCTTCTCTCCAGCTCAACAACAACCAAATTGAGTATCACTTTCCGAGTCGAGAGGAAATGTCATTCGGGCCATGCCCAGTGTGTACAGACGGAGGAGTGATGTACCCCAAAGGAAAGGTTTTGGCATGTACCAAGTGTAGTTATGTTCTTTTCCGTACCATTGCTGGAAAATCGCTCTCGGATAATCAACTTAAAAAACTGTTGTCTAGCAAAACGACTCCTGTAATTAAAGGGTTTCGGAAGAGAGATCAAACAACGTTCAATGCAGCGTTGTCCCTTGGGGCAGATGGGAAAGTTAGTTTTTCAAAACCACGTTAAGGAGAAAAGATGATATGAAAGTTACTCTTAAGCCATTCAAAGCCTTGTATAGGCGAGTATTAGCCGCAGTCTGCTTTATTACGCTCGCTGTTCCAAACGTTGCATATGCGAGTGGTACTGGCCCTGCAACCATTCAAGCAGGTGTGAGTGATGGTGAAAATCTAGCAACCCAGGCCGGTGAATGGGCATTTGGCCTTCTCGCTGCGGGCGCCGCCTTTTTCCTTATCCGTGCCTGGTGGACGATGCATAGTGCAGATGATGACAGCCAATATGCCAAAGGTCGAAAGCATTTGGTGCGGTCAATCATCACCCTCGTAGGTGCAGGGTGTACATCTGCAATTTTAGCTACTGTACGTACTACTTTTGGATTTTAAGGGGCAGGTACTTCATGCAACAACAAAGGGCGTTTTTTCAATGGATTTCAACGGGGGTATTTACCCTCGTTATCTTTTTACTCTCAACTACCCTTTCTGGTGCACTATATGACTTGGTTACTCATTTAAGAAACATCAAAGTTTCATTTTTTCACCAGACAATTAAGAAAGCGGAGCACTTTGTTTATGTATGGCACTCAATCACTCATCCCAATGAATTCTCACTAATGGCATTTGGTATCACCTTAATGCTTGCCGGTTGGGACTCATGGAAGACATGGAAGGCCACGACAGACCATCGGCGTAAGTATAAGCAGAGACATGGATATGCCAGTCATGGAACTGCGCACTGGCAGGAGAAGTACGAAACGCGTCAATTCTACCACCAGGACAATAATGGTTTTTTATTGGGGGACTATGACAAGGACAAGTATGCTCCTTTACCCGATGCGGCATTTAGAGACCCAAAACACGGAAACTACTCAGTTCATCCGTTTTCGTCTGAACTGAACCATCAGTATCTCGTGATTGGTCCTCCAGGTAGTAAAAAAACTACAGGATTCATCATGCCAAACATTTTTCACCTCGCACAACAAGGCATATCCATGGTGGCTACGGACCCAAAAGGGGAACTGTACACGCAGACTGCCGAGTACTTACGCGAACGTGGCTACAACATTGTCGTGCTTGACTATATCAACTTCATGTACGGTCAGCGTCAAAATTACATTCAGTACATTTTTGAGGAAAAGCAATATGCAGAAGTCGCAAATATGTATCTGAATGCTACTCGCAATGAGGGAGATAAGAGGGACTTTTGGGAGGGCAAAGCGCAGGAGCTTTTAACTGCATTGATCGGTTTCGTTCATCAAGCCTATGGCCCAAAAGGTACATTCACGCGCATCTTCGAGTTGATTCCGTATTTTATCTCGAACCCTGCCTATATCGTGGAACTGTTCGATAGGTACAACGTAAAAGGCGCACCGAGGCTACTTTTGAACGGCGTTTTGGCCCAGGCTGGGTCAGAAAATTTGATGGCCAACATTATAGGAACACTAACCGAAAAACTTAACCTTTTCACCTTGTCCAATGTACAGGCTCATACATCGGTTACGGATTATGACCTATCGCGTGTTACTCAGGAGAAAACAGCGGTTTTTGTTCTGATTTCAGTAAAAGACACGACATATGCACCTCTCGTTAGCGTATTTTGGAGCTCCATCTTCAACATCTTTTACAAAGTAGCTGAAGAGAATGGGGGGCGGCTTCCGGTTCCAGTTGCTCCGCTGATTGACGAAATGGCAAACATCGGGAAGATAGCAGGATTTGATACAAAACTCACCACGATGAGGTCGCTGGGTGTCTTCCCGATGATGATATGGCACTCCTATCCGCAGCTCAAAATGAAATACGGCCAGGATTATGCCGATGTGTTCCTGGCATCGTGTGACACGCATATTTTACTTGCCTGCAATGATCTTCAGACTGCCGAACTCTTTAGTAAGAGTCTTGGGGACACAACGATTGAGACTCAAAGTAAGCGTGGAGCACGTGCGGCACTGGCTGAGGCGAACAACACCACAAATCAATTTACGGGTCGGCGTTTGTTACAACCGGCGGAAATTCGAGCTCTTGATCGGCGTTTCAGTATTGTTATTCAAAGTGGTAGACCTCCGGTGTTACTAAACAAGTTGCAGTATCGCTATTGGGAAGATGAGAGTCGGATTGCACATGAAGCTGTATTTGCAGACTTGCCCCAATATGGAGGCGAGCCTTATGAGTACCTAGATACGTCGGATATGCCTAATCAACAAACAAGTAATGCAGCGTCAGAGACTGAACGTATGTCCGACACAAAAGTCACGTCGCCAGAAGACACTTCAGATACTGAGGATAAACAATTGGTAGGTATTTCGCGAAGTAAATGGCTCGGCGAAAGGAGCTGAAGACATGTCTTGGCTTGCTACTCAGTTTAACAACATGATTACGGGTCTAGTTCAAGGAATCATAAATGACTTGCTAAAGGTCATTGTGGACATATTGAGCGCATTCGTAGTCAATCCGACCGATATGAACGCTCTTCCAGGGTTTTCTGCTTTGCTCATTGCGATTGAGTCTTTGAGTACTGCTGCTCTCGGCTTTTTGCTCATCAAGGAGCTCCTTTTAAACCAATACGAATCCCTTGGTGATATGGATGTTTCCCCAATAGTCATCGTCAAGAATGTGTTCATTTCGGCCTTCCTGATCTGGCTAAGCCCTCTGCTTATTCAACAGGTGATATTGAGACTAGTCGTTGATTTAACTGCTGTGGTCTCAAATAGCCTGGGAGCGGACTTAAACGTAAAACTCGATTCACTACTTGCTGTATCGGTAACTGGAGCTGCAGCCGCAGGCGGGGCAGCCGACGCAGCGAGTAATGCAGGGATAGGGATAGCAAAGAACGCCATGCTTGATGCGCTAATGCCTGATATGGGGTTTTGGGCAGTTGTGGTCATCGTATTGGCTATTATCATTGCACTTGCCATCATTGGCATTCAATCGGGTATGAGATGGGCTGAATTGTACTTTCTCGCTCTTGTTGGCCCGATTCTTGCATTGAATAAAGCGTCCTTTGGCAATGCTTGGGGACAGTGGCTTCGTGAAACAATTTCAACTGCCTTTTCTCAACTTGTTCAGTATTTTTCAACGCTCCTAGCCCTGATGATCATGACCCATCCAGGGTCACTCGATACAGCAAACGGATCTGCTGTGAATGGGACAGTGAAAATCTTCATGATTCTGGGCCTGCTGGTATTCGCAATTGTTGGACCTCAACGACTTCGGGGCCTTATTTCCGGTGGTAATCCAACCGGAATGCGAGCTGTAGCGTCTATCGCAAAAAATGCTGCCGGAGGGATGACGGTTGGAGGATAAGAGGGAGTATCGTATCCCAAAACACATTGAACAACGCATGAGGCTTCTAGGGCTCGATACACGAGGCATGATAGTGGTCGGAAGCCTCTCTGTGATTTCGCTAGTGATTCTACTCGTCAGTCCACATCATCATATCAAGAGTTTGTTTATCGAATTTATCATACTGGCCGCTATTCCAATGGGGGCATGGGTCTTTTTTTCAGATGAACGATTTGCCGAAAGTGTCTTTTTGAGCGCTTTTTATGCCAAGCACAAAGCTGTATTACGTTGGGAGAGTGAACCGAATGCTATCCTTGAAAACATCCAAAAGAGCAACAGGAAGAAACAATAAAAAACTCCGAAAACAACATCTTCATTTGCGGAAATTTTTCCGCTGAAAACTATTGAGCACAATTATTTTGTACGTAAAGATGGTCGTTACTGTGCCATCTTTAGCGTTACACCGGTGAATATGTCCTTACTTGAAACCGGAGAAGCACACATTGTCGTTGAGGCATTACAAGAAGCCCTCAATGCGGCCCCAGAACGACTACAGATTCTCGTGTCCAGTGAACGTTTGAACCTTGACGACTATTTAGAGTATCTACAAAAGTATATCGTCGAAGCCACAGACGCAAACCAAATTGAGCGTTTGGAATCCTTAATCACGGAGATCAAAAAACGCTCCGTTGGTAACGAAAAAGTTTTAAAATTTTATCTCGTGCTACAAAGTCAATTTGAAAAAGAATCGCCAGCTTTGGCGGAACTGGCCGACCTAGAAAAACAGATCCAAGATGCTTTGTCTCGCGAGTCTCTGTATACCGAACGACTCAATAAGTACCAAATCATGAGTTTGTTTTATCAGAAGCTGCATCCTAACACATCGATGTATGAGGAATTACCGAGGGACGCTGTGATATCGCATTTGTACCCATCACTGATCGATACGAAGACCAGTCCCTTTTACTGTATTCTTGATGAAACATACCAAAAGAGCTTTACCATACAATCATTTGCTACGAAGGCGTCACAGGCAGGGTGGTTAACGCCAGTCTTTGATATGCCGTTGGATTTAGATGTGAGCCTAACCCTCGTTGCTACTGACAAAGAAGAAGTCCTAAAAGCATATAACAGATCCATTCGTAACATTCGCTTCAGTCAAAAGGATGCGAAGAAGGACGCTGCTGAACAAAAGCGATTGGAAAGAAAACAAGAAGATGCAGACTATATCATTGACCTTCTGACGAACGAGAATGAAACCTTATACCGCGTAACAACAGTGATTACCGTTCGGGCGAATTCGTTGGAGGAATTGCGGAATGCTGAAAAAACGTTACGTACACGGATAAGCTCAAAGAAAATGTCTTCACGTCCCTTAAACCGTTGGGTATTTGAACCGCTTTGGTACTCACTGCCCCTATGCTACAAAGGAGCGTTAGAGAGCCGAATTTATTACAATTTACCTGCCGAGAGCATTGCAAGTATGCAACCCTTCAATTCCAGTACACTTGCAGCCAAAGATGGTTTTGTATTTGGCCAGAATGAACAGTCACATGACCTGGTCATCTTCGGGAAATTAGATCGAGAGGTATACCCTCATATGATCGTCCTTGGTGAAACGGGTAGTGGGAAGTCTTATTTTTTGGCGTACCAGGTGTTACGTAGGCTGGATCAGGGCGAACTAGTACTTGATCTCGACCCTGAACGTGAACGCAAATTTATCCCTGGGAACCATATATATTTCGGCTTGAACCATAACAATACGATTAATCCGTTTCATATTCGCTCGACAGTCGTGGATTCGGAAAACGAAAGTGACGAATCAAATACACCGGGGGATTACCTTCGTTTAAAGATCGGTAATCTGCTGACGTTCTTCTCCTGGATCTACCCCAATATCACACCTTTAGAAACTGCCGCTTTGCAAAAGGCAATCATTCAAGCCTACGGTAAGAAGGGTCTTGATTTTAATTCTACGTCGTTGCCGCCCGAAGGGAAGGATCAGTTTCCTACGCTGTCTGACGTCATCAAAGAGCTAGACGGGATAGATTCCACGAAAGACATGGTCGTAGCTCTCAGTCCGTTTTACGGTGAAGGAATTTATGCAAGGATGTTTGATGGACAAACTAACTGGTCTTTCTCGTCTACCAAAGAGGTCCATAATGGGGACTCCATTGAAACCGTCGAACATCTATATCCTTACACACGATTGGATATTCGTGATTTGTACGACAACAAATCGCCGGCATTGGTACCGCTGATGGATTTGCTGGTTCACGACATTTGGGAGTTTGTAAAGAGCCACCCAACCGTCACAAAGAATATTTTTATCGATGAACAGCACATCTTATCTGACCCACGAAATCCTCAGAGTCTGGATTTCATTTATCAAATGGTCAAGCGTGGACGGAAATATCTTGCTTACCAGATTGGCGCTACACAGAACGTGGGTGACTATCTTCGTACGTCAAAAGACCTTCCTGAACCGCCAGGAAAGGCCATTATCACAAACAGTGGCGTTAAGTTCCTTATGCGAATGAACAAGGCCGAAATTCAGCAGATTTCCGAGTTTGTGCCACTCTCTTCACGTGAGAAGAAGTTGTTAGAGGGCGGGAAGCGACCTGAATTGTCGAGGGGTAAAGGGATCGTCATCATCGGTGGTCAACACGCGGAACTACGTACTTTCATGACACCAGCCGAAATGAAGCTCTATCGTCCAAATGAGTATAAATTGCTTTATGAGAATGAAGAGGGGGTCGTATGACCCTCTTCGCGAGATTCGGTAAGTATGGATTCTTGGCCCTAGTAGTGATTCCGTTTTTCGCCATAGTCGTAGTGCTCGGGGCCTTTTTTAATCTGACACCAGCTGCTCCGAAAGCTACGCTACAAGAATATGAAACCATATCAGAACAAACATTTAATCAAATCAACTGGGCAGATCCGTTTATTCTCGACTACTTTCGGTATGAGAATACATTCGATAATTTAACACCGGCTCAAATTCAAAATACGGTAAACCTGTTCTACAGGATTGAAACGGTTTGTAGTTCGAATGGGCATGAGGGTACAAGTTGTCATACTATCAAAGTACCTGTGACGCTTCATGACGTCATGATGAGCTTAGGCTATTCCGAGGATCAATATGAGACTGCCCTTCAACTTGAAGCGGTTGTAGAAGCTCAATTGCCTTCCCTTGGGATTGGTCCTGGTTCCGGCTCAGGTCCGCTTAAACCGATAAGCGTGAAGCAACTGGCTTATCAACCTGTAAATGCTCAATTGCTTTACGAATATGTTCATGAGCGTGGTTCTATTTTTACGTTGTCTGATATCCAGACAATAATTTCAGCTGCTCAGAAGTATGATGTCAGTGCAGTGCTTTTAGTTGCAATTACAGGCCAGGAATTGAGTTTTATTCCTGCCAGCGAACCGGATGCTAGTGAAATGGAAGAGAACCCTTTTGATGTAGAGGCTCCAGGCTCAGGTGGGCCAGGGAACTGGTCGACATTCCACGTATCTCTTCAATATAGTTCAGATATTGCAGCTGGTACGGTTCACAACAAATTGATATTTCCGCCACCAGCAGGAGAGAGTCCGATTCAATGGATGGATGACCCTACGAACCCTTACGGAGCATATGCTCAAGATACAAATTGGTGGGTAGGGGTCTCAGATTTCTTTCAATCCATTACCTATTTTCTACAGGATGCAAAGTAAGCAAAGGCCGCGAACATTGCGGCCTGTTCGCGCCATATCAAGAAAAATTACTATCATAAAATATTATTTAATATTGCATGATTGTTCCACCTGGTATAAAATTATGGGTATACAGGAGGTTGAATCATGCCTGACCAAATCATGCCTTATCCGGATGACGTACTCTCGCACCTTATGGGGAATTTTTCGTTACCGCATTGGACCATTTTGGATCTTCTGGACAAAGCGAGTCGCGGAGAATTGGAAGATTACGAGGGAGCACAATTATCGCTTACGGATTTACACGACTATATCAAATTGAGTCAACAAAACTTCCGCGCACAGGTCGCTTTACTTCAGGGAGCAAATGCAATTGCATTGGTCACTGGTGTTACGGACCAGCGTTCGAAAAATGTTGTACTGACCGACAATGGACGCAGAATGCTCGAATTGAGGGGGAACTAAGATGTTGCGGTTTGGTTTTATCGGATTTGGACAATACGGCGGTCGTCAGGTCGATGCAATTTTGGCACTTCAACACAATAACAACTACGTCGGTATGGCGGTAAATACGGCCGTTAATGATCTTGAGGCTCTATCCAACGTGCCAGAGGGGTATCGCTTGCAACTCAAAGGCAATAGCTTTGGGGCTGGCCGCACACCACAGTTGGGATTGGATGCATTTTTGGAAAACGGTCCGGAATTTGTTGAGATGGCACAAACCATCACCAAGGATTCCGATTTCATTTGGGCGGTTGCAGGTCTTGGGGGAGGAACAGGAACTGGTGCACTTCAAGGCTTTCTCCAACACGGTACATCCCTCTTTGACCAGCCGATTGGTCTCATCGTGACACTTCCTCGTGACGACGATGGAGCAGTTCAGAAGGCAAATGCAATGGGAGTATTGAGTCACATTCAGCAGGCTGTAGAGGAACAACGTATCGGTGCTGTCATCATTGTGGACAACGACCGGTTTTACAGACAGTTTGCAGAGGAGAAGAGGCCAGGTGACTGGCGTGATCATAGTAATCAGTTACTGGCCGAGACGTTGCACAAGATTAACCAGATAAGCTCCAGTGTGGGACAAAGTAACTTTGACCGCACCGACCTTCTGAAGGTATTGTCGTCCAGTGGATGTCTCGCCATTGGTAGTGCAGCGATTCATGATCTTGACCAGGATAGTGTGTATCAGGTGATTCGGAATTCCTTAAGCAAAGGCTTTTTTGCAAATGGATATCGGTTGAGCGAAGGCGATATTTACGCGGTATGCTTTACTCTCAATGAACAAGGTGCAAAAATCCGTCAGTCTTCTTACGAACAGCATTTTGTGTCTCACTTGAAGACCTTGATTCCAGATGCTACAGATAGCTTCTTTGGATATTACAGTAATCATCAGAATCACGTGCTATCTATTGTTAGTGGCCTCGGACTTCCGGATCGTGTTTTCGGATTCAAAGACCAACTGCCCACACACGAGACGCGCACAATCAGGAAGTTTGAGGCTCCACCGGTTGCAATGATGAACACCAATAATCCGCTTCTACGAAACAAACTACGTCCGACGGGACAAGAAGCAGATAACCCGCTGTTGAGACGCACTGCAAAAAGTGAGGTTGCGGCTACAAAGACATCGGATAATCCATTGCTGAGAAAACGGCACTAATTAAAATGCTGGTGTGGTACCCGTCTTTGTATCACACCAGTCTCCCTATAAGGAGGCGGTTTACATATGCGTTTCTTATTCCGGAACACGTTCCGTTTAGCGCGACTCATACTACTTCCGATGCTTATAGTGATTTCTGTGTCTCACTCACATGATTGGTTGTCACCAACGGTCGCCGTCTTAGGACTCACATGGTGTTATACCTTGCTTAGAATGATAGGGGATATTCAAAAGGCGATTCGTGGGTGGTAAAACCCTTGGAGGATTGAAATGGCCAGAAAACGTAATAAAAAGGCAGATATTATCTCACTAATACCCTCTCTTGTTATGCTTCTTGTGGCTATGTGGTGGTTTAAAGAGAAACTACACGTGCCCATCTCACCACTTGTATTTTTCGTGATAGGAATTGTATTTGTCTTTGTGTTGATTTCGGCAATCCTATTACCGAACTCATCCAGACGCAGATTTAAAACTCAACCGCAAATGAACGAGATCGACCGCATGACCGGTGAGGACTTTGAGGATGCTCTAAAGTACACTCTTTCAAAAAAGGGGTGGAGGATTGATACCACCAAAAAAACAGGGGACTTTGGTGCTGATTTAATTGGCCGTGATCCAATGGGAAAGAAGGTAGTTATCCAGGCCAAGCGTTGGAAATCCAAAGTGGGTGTAGATGGTGTGAACCAGGTTATAGCCGCAAGAGCGTACTATCAGGCAGACCGCGCACTTGTAGTTACAAATCAGTATCTGACGAAAGCGGCATATGAGCTCGCGCAACGTACCGGTGTAGAAGTATGGTCACGTAAAAGGCTGTCTGCCGAAATCCGCGTCAATAAAACAGCCCCCAGAGTCAGCGCTCAGACCACGATAACTCGCGGCCCCTCACAATAAACATCGGTGAGTAGGGTTTGTGTAACCCGACTCACCGACTCAAACTCTTTATGTTAACGTGCTAAACGGAGTTTTGTTTTATCCTCAAGAATGATTCCAAGTTTATGAAGTCCCAAACGTTCACTTGCTTCTTCTGTAGCTTCTGGAGACATGCCGCAAAACTGCTGAATCTCGACAATTGACGCGGGATTTCCAAGGGCCTGTAGAGCGATGTAGACTGCTAATGATGGAGCCCCGCATTGTTGTATAATGTCTTGTACATCTTCCGTATCTAAAAAAATCTGCGGTTCGATAGTCATTTTCTTACCCCACGCTCTCTGTTTAATTTCTCGTTCCGAAGACGTTTCTACATATGGTGCCTATCTATTACCCGTTAAATCTGTTTATAAAACATCTCTTTGGTCTCTTCCGTCATATTCGGATCAAAGGTCTCTATTGTCTTTTTCAACTGAGAACCCAAGAGACACTTCGCAACTCGCCATGCATCTGTTGCGGTGTCCGTGTACTGCGTAACATGTGAGCACCAGCTTTTCCAAATGAACAATCTGCCTGCTAATGGACCGTTTTGACCATTGAGTAAGTCAATGCCCCGGTTACACCACTCATTACATAAAGTGTAATTTCGTTTATAGAACGCAATCCGCGCAAACTCCTCGCAAAGTTCGGCATGATTTAAGTACATTTTGTGGTTTAGATAAAAGGATTGAACCTCTTCGAAAAGTTCTTGCGCCTTTTCAAACTGGAGTTTGTCGAGCCAAAGTACGCCTATATTGTGCAGAGTTAATATGTAACGATAGTGCTGTTTTTGGACTGCGAATAGGGCACATGCTTGCTCCAAATGACTAATGGCTTCCGTCCACCTGTCTAGGTGCCTACAACATGCACCTACTCCTTGATGGGCTCGCGCTCTTGTTAACTCTGTGATGTCTCTTACTTCGAGCGCATTCGCAAATTGGTCTAGAGCCTCTTCATATCTCATAAGACCCCCATGCCGCCTGGCGGCACCACAATCTATGAAAATGTAGATCCGTGATCTACTATGTCGCTAGACAGCCACACGGAGCTCGTCGCCCCCTGGTACCACGAGTCCGTGCATAAGACGGAGTTGGCGACTTGGAGCACCACGATTTGTCGCTCCCGCTGTCGGGAAGCACGTACGGTAGAATTCCTATCGCATCGGTCGCCACGTGGCTGTACTTCTTTGGGTGAGGAGTGGCAGCATTATGCAGGTTGTACACGAGCGATGCTGCGGACTGGATGTCCACAAGAAGAAGGTCGTTGGTTGTGTGATCACGCCGGAGATAAAGGAGATTCGGACGTTCGGAACGATGACGGATGACCTTGAGTCCCTCATAAAGTGGATTCTCGGTCATGAATGCACGCATGTGGCGATGGAAAGTACGGGCGTCTTTTGGAAGCCGATCTTCAACCTTCTCGAAGACAGGGATCTCGAGGCGTTGGTCGTCAATGCCCAGCACATCAAGCAGGTTCCGGGTCGAAAGACGGATGTTCGGGACGCTGAATGGATAGCGGACCTGCTGCGCCATGGCCTGCTCAAGGGGAGCTATATCCCTGACCGAAATCAGCGTGAACTTCGGGAACTGGTCCGGTACCGCAAGTCTCTCGTCCGGGAACGTGCCAATGAAGTCAACCGCCTCCAGAAAGTCCTTGAAGGAGCAAATATCAAATTGGCATCGGTGGCAAGTGATGTGGTTGGCGTATCGGGTCGAGCCATCCTCACTGAACTCATTGGTGGAAAAATGGATGAATCACGGCTCAAGGAGATCGTGAAGGGACGCCTCCGTAACAAGACCGCAGAACTGAAACGTGCATTGCACGGTGTTGTTCGTCCGCACCAGCAGATGATGCTTGCTGTTCAGCTTCGGCACATCGATCACCTTGATGAGTTGATCGAGGAAGTAAGTGCTGAAATTGAGCAGCGGATGCGCCCTTTTGACGAAGATCTCCGGCGAATCCAGACGATACCTGGAATTGGCGAGCGGACGGCGGAACTGATACTGGCGGAGATCGGTACCGACATGAGCAGGTTTCCAAGTGCGCAACACCTGGCGTCCTGGGCAGGAATGTGTCCAGGCAACAATGAAAGTGCGGGTAAACGACGAAGTGGCAAAACCCGCAAGGGAGATCCTTGGTTACGAGAAGCGTTAATCGAAGCCGCACGTGGCGCCGCCAGAACAAAGAATACCTATCTGTCCGCTAAGTATCACCGAATCGCTGCGCGTCGGGGATCCAAGAGAGCAGCCGTGGCAGTCGGTCACTACATGTTAATTATCATCTATCACATGCTGGTCAATCAGACAGAATACGAGGACCTTGGGCCAACGTACCACGAAGAGCGGAACCGAGAACGAGTTATCCGTCGTCACTTGCATTCTCTGGAGAAACTCGGTTTGACAGTCATAGTTCAACCGACTTCCTGAAATATCCAGATATGTCTAAGAGGGAGAACACGGGAGCTTTTTTATGCCATTTTCACGGTAGGGCCATCAAAGAACTGCCAAGGCTTACCTTAACTCTCCCCAGTAGTTCATTAGGCGGACGTCGTTCCTCTAAGTCTCGATACGCCCATATTGCTTGATCAAACATACCCAGATAGTAATATGTGTTTGCTCGTACCATCCGAAGATTAAATGCAAAGTCGAATGCTTCGTCTACTGAACTAATCAACAAGATAGTATAATTGATTGCTTCCAATAGCTCGACTGACGTAGCATCACTTGCACTAGCGATATACGACCATTCAATTGCGGATTCGGCCATTTGTTCAATAGCATGAACACTTGCTGCTGTGTGCCAAGCTTCTCGAAACGCGTATATGTCCTTTGTTTCACGAGCTCTTTGGATCAGTTCGGCAGCACGCTGTATAGTCTCCCCGTATTCGGTTAAGTGATTTGAAGGTACACCTAGACGATTCGCTAAGATTTCTATGGTTTCTCTGGGGGGTACCTTTAATCCACGTTCAATTTGACTCAGATACGAACGATCAAACAGTCCTTGAATTAGCTCTTGTTGCGAAATGCCTTTTTGTAGGCGTAGTCTTTTGATTTTTTGACCTAACACATCAAACTCCTCACAGTCATAAATAGTCTCGTGCCGGGACTAAGGAACCTGCGGTATCATCTTCCTAGAGAAAGGGTGAAAAGGATGAAAAAAGCACTGTGTTTTGTTTTACCTGTGGTCGCAATGGGCGTAGTTTTCTTAGCTGGCGGTCACCTCACTCCTTTATCCGTCACATCCCCAGGTGTGGGAGTTACGACGGCGTTGATGAGTTTCATTCAATAAATAGATTTTTACAATAAAAAAAGCCCAGTAATATGGGCGCGGCTGCAACCTGGCGATCATAGACGTTTGTCCTTAGACCCATGGCTTTGCGTCCTAGTGTTTCCACTAGTTTGCCCATAGTGTTCTTATTCTTTTTGGACTCCTATAACACCCCTCATTTTTAATTTCAATACTCAAATGATACCAATAAGGTTAACACACAATATTTTAGTAAGCCAAATGGACTAAGATACAAAAATCCACCCATACATTCCTGGGTGACAATCAATAATAAGCAGATTCCCGGTTACACGTACTGGTAATCATATCCTCTAAAATCTAGTCTCGCACGGGACTAAATTTCGTTGTTCCTATACTGGTGAAATGTGATCTTGGCCTTGGTGTTTTTATTTTGCCGAAACCAACCGATCCACCGGCACTCGTCTCCGCTCTCCATCAACTATCAGGTGTAGATTCCCTGCGTACATCACGGGAACGCCATGCCATATCTCATTCTCCAATGGTCCGAATAGCGTTAGACATACGGTTGATTGAGCATCTATGGCATCGCTTATCACATAGGACATCTCTTCCCACTCGTGTTGGGATAGCACCGGTGGTTTGCTCTGCTGTCGTATTTGTTCGTTTTCATATCGATTCATTGCGCTGCGGTGCTCGGGAAGTACCAGCCTCATCATCTGAAACACGTTCCCTTCATCGATTTTCATGAAACCACCTCATTAGGCGTAGTGACCGCCAATTCTGCGGGACCTATCACGCAACTGACCCGCCTTCGTTAAACTTACGGCTCGCATCAATGCTGTTTCCCCAAACCGTTCATGAATTTCATCCACTGTCGTGTATAGTTGTTTACGTTTCGGCACGTCATCGAACAGTGATAATTGAATTGCATCGGTGAAGTGCAACATATCTACGGCAACACTCACCGCTCGAACACCTGACCTGGTATCCCAATAACGGTCAAGGAGTGCCAACAACTCGGGGTAAAGTTCCTCTGGAGAATTTGTGTGACGTGATAACGTCTTCGCCCTCCAGAATCCTCCTTCTAATCGTTCGTAGGAAACTCCCAAGCCAACACGTCGACCGACCTGGTTTGCACGACGCAGGCGGTGACAGACCTCATCGAGCAGTTCGAGAATGACAACGGCAACCTCCGAGCGTTCATAAAAGTCTCTTGGAAGCGTGGTTCGGTGTGAAAATCCCTTATGAGCCGCGTCATAGCTGTTTGGGTTGATTCCGCTGATGTCCTGGCCGTTGGCCCACCGGTGGATTACATCGCCCCAGACGCCGAACCGCGCCCGCAGTTGCCCAACCGGTATCCGTGCAACATCACCTATGGTGTCAGCTTTAAATTCGCGACGAAGTGTCTCAGCGCGACGTCGGAGCCCCCACATCTCTTCGACCTTAAGCGGGTGCAACTGTGTCGGTATGTCGTCTTCGGTCCACCAGACGATGCCACCAGTCGATTTTTTTGCCTTTGCGTTGGTCATCTTGGCAACCCATTTATTTGGGCCTAGCCCAATGCGACAACGGATTTTGAAGCAATCCCATATCTTTGCTTGAAGTTTTCGCACTGCTTCAATCGGATCACGAAACAGATGTGAATCGACGTCCATGGCAATAAACCCCTCGTCGACACTGAACTGCTCCTGTAGTGGAAAATGTAATCTCATGATCTCTTGAATGCGAACTGATGTTTCCAGATAGAGGGCCATATGTGGCCGTACAACGATAAGATTGGGAACGAGCCGCTGCGCCTCGCCCAGACGAATGCCATTGCTCACGCCGAATTTCTTAGCCGTTGGTGTAGCCGCAAGGACCACGCCACTTCTTCGGGTCGGGTCACCAGATACTACTAACGGAGGATCAGTGTTATCATCGAATTCTTTTCGACGAGCTGAATATTCGACCATCGAGGCGACCTCGCACGATGCGTAGAATGACTGCATATCGCATAATGCGTAGACTAAATTCATGAGATTAACCCAGTCCGTTTCGCGCGGTTCTTTATTTCAGCGTCGAGCATTTTTTTCATGTAAATCCCTTGGTCGTGAACGTCATCATTTATGAATTTGACAGTGATATCATGTTCATTTGTTTGTACTTCGATAATGGAGAGGTTGCCTCGTTTAAGGTCATCCTTGAGGTGGACAATTTCTCGTTCTATGTAGTCTTTAAGTAAACCAAGCAAAAGCAGGCGCCGAATGTCTGCAGTTGGCCGCTCCATGTGTTTGCACCCCTAACACGAACATATGTTCTTGTGTGGGTATTATACGCGAACAATGATTTTTGATGCAAACATTTGTTCTGTGTAATTTGTTCCATGTGTAATGGATATTTACTTGTTGTTGTATTTGTGGTGAGGGATCGCATAAAATAAAGATAAGGGTTCTACCCTAATAAGAAGAGCCCAGAGCGGACACTCTGAGCTCTTACGGTACATCGCCTTGAGTGACGGATTCCCGCACTCGGACGACTCAATTGAATCGCCACGTTCGTGGCAACTCGACAAGAGCCACCCCGAAAGGCCGCTAAAACCGACGGGGTGGCTTACTTATGTGAACGGAACGCGAGAATAAGCGTTACTACAAATGTTAGCAAGGCAAGTAGGAACATGCCCGCTTGTAGTCCGACTTCTACTGCTGTATATGTCACGTTCATCGTCCGACCTCCCCCCTGTCCGAAGACTTGCAGGAGAGGCGTCACCCGTTGGTTTAGCTAGTACCGTAGACCTATTTTATAGGATGCAAGAAATATAATCCAATGATTAAGAGAAAGAGACATATAGCAATGCAAGCATTACTATCGTGCAAGGTAAGTTAAAGATTGTACCGTTCACTTCAGTTCCTCTACACACTTCTCCGAATCATTATTCACGTTGCCAACCATCTTATCGACCTGGTACCAGTACATGTCGTCTTCCGGATAGGGAGCGATCACTGTCAGCAATTCATCGAGGTCCGTTACCCTGCGGTCTAGCCAAAATCGCTCATCCTGGTGGTCACGCAAAATGGCCGGCATGCGGTCGTGTATGTGCCTCATACGCGCGTTTGGTGGGCAAGTGATGATGGTGCACGTGCTGATTTTCTGCCCATATGAACCTTTCCAGGTATCGTAAAACCCAGCGAACGCGAACACTGGTCGACTCTTCACTCTGATATAGTGCGGCTGCTTTGTGTTCTGATGCCATTCAAAGTACCCACTTGCCGCTATCAAACAGCGGCGTCGTTCTACCAGGCGTCTAAATGCCGTGTTCTTCCGCAATCCCTCGACGCGCGCGTTAATCGGCTTGATCTTCGGCGACTCGTTTCTCCATGCCTGCGGAATTAAGCCCCACGACAAAGGACCGATGCGCCTTTCTCCGTCGGTGCCCGTAATCACCGCAGGTATCCTCTGTGAAGGGGCGATGTTGTACCGAGGAGGAATGGCATAGTCATATTCGGTAATTCCGAAATAAGCTACGATTTGGCTCCAATCCTCTGTCAAAGCGAAGCGTCCGCACATATTAATCATCTCCGATTACATGATACAAGAACATGCGTTCCTATGCGATAGAGATAATCGGTAAGTATAAATGGCAATAAGAAGGAGTTTTGAATCATACACAATTCTATTGTGTTTCTTTCGGGAAAACGCCGAAATCCGTTGCGTAACAAGGGATTTCGGCGTTTTTTATGTAGTACTGTTTTTCAGAATTAATATCTAACGAAACATAATCTCATGAATTATTCGGATGTGTTTCTCGTGGACTTTTCCCATTGCAAACGTCTCTGATACGCTTCTTGCTTCTCTTTATCTTCTTCATAGTTCGTACCACGAGGCATTGCCAAAGCCCACATGTATTCACGGTTAAATGTTCGTTCATAATCCGTTGCTTGTTTCATTTGACTACACCCATTTGATACAAAATGAAAACCGCGTAATAGCAAGGTTTTTTATGTATCATATAGACGTATCATAAACGTGGCTTCAGAAGGTGGATTTTTAGACGTGATTTACGGTTACGCACGGGTGAGTTCTAGGGCACAGAATCTAGATGCACAAATAACACAGCTAAGCGATTACGGATGCGACAAGATATTCAAAGAGAAAATCAGCGGACGAACGCTAAACCACCGAGAACAGTTTACAAAGCTCCTTAATCTCGTTGTCGATGGGGATATTATTGTCGTTACTAAACTTGACCGATTCGCCAGGAGTACACAAGGGGTTATCCTCATCTTGGTACTGCCCTTCATAACCCATTTATGATGTAAACCGATTCGCCGATTCAGTTGCCTTGCCCATGTCATAGATTTTAACCTTTACTTCCACATGTTCTAGGGAATCTTCGCTTAACTGTAGATGGCCATCCTTCGTTGCGTAGCGATGAAACGTTTGCGGATCCCGGCGGTACAGTGAATCAGCGAGCGTGTAGATGTCTACGCCATAACGCAGGCCATTTTCATACGTTTTTCGGATTTCCTTTTCGATCTTTTTGGAAATCATCGATTCCAATTGCGCTTGCGACAAAGGCCGTCCCCTTTGTACGATGGACCCTCCCACTTGAATCTGAGCATCAAATCTCAGGTGTCCCCCGATAATCACTGGACGGACACGACACTTCCGCTTAATGATCGTCATGGTCGCAATGGAATCTCCACGTTGGTTCAGTATCAAAGGGATACGTGAAATGTGTGGTGAAAACCAGCGCTCTCCAATCGCTTCATCACGAGACAGACGACCTACTAGTTTTCCGTTTCGAAGAAGTCCATATCCGGATATCTCAATTTCAGGATAGGTGGCTTTGGCGTCAAACCAACGGTTTTCTTTCACCGAGATCTCCGGAGGAATACCCGGGCGACCTGGTTCTTGCAGATTCGTAATGAATCTGTGCAGGCGCACGGGTTCAATGAAAGAGCTTTGTCTGTATACCGCGTACGGATCGCTCAAAAAAGAAAATACAGGCGATGATTCGAGGATGGGTGCCGATGATAACACCTTGGGAATAGAGCTATCCGTACAATATACCCATGGTATATAACGAATTTCTTCATAACGTGTAACCATGTCGAGTGACTCCTGAACACCTTTTTGCGCCAAGAGTGGTTCACTGAAAACGATGGCATTTAAATGCCCCCATCGTATCCTTCTTTGAGACGTAGCATACAAATCATGGATAGCATCTTCATAAGATTGCCCCACACCTACGCCAACCCATGCCCCGAGTCCCTCTTCTGATTTCTGAGACTCTTTGGAGAGTGCCGTTGGATCCAAAATCTGAGCGTATATAATGTATTTCCCATCTTGATAATCGATACCAAGTGCATGTATGTAGAACATATGCTCCAGTTCCTGTGAATCCCAACAGCCAGGAAGAAGCGGAACACACAAACACAGAAACAAAAACATCTTGATCCGCGCCCAATACTTGTGACGAAGCCGTTTCATGTCATCCTTCATTCCGTGTTTGGTCCTTTGTTCGCAAAATGATCGGTCGCTTCCGCCCCTGATGAGCAGTCACGCTATTGAACGTGTAGGACAAATCACGGGCATGGAACGGACTAAAAGGAGTAAGGTACGGAATGCCAAAGGAACGAACCGTGGACAAGTATACCAACACCGCAAAGCTGGAGATAAGAAATCCAAACTCTCCGAGAATGGACGACACGATCAGGATGAAGAAACGGAAAAGGATGATGATTCCAGCTAATGACTGATTGGGAATGGTAAAGGAGGCAACCGCCGCGGTGGCCGTGACCACCAACAATGTCGGACTCGTCATACCGGCAGAAATCGCTGACTCCCCTATGACGAGTCCGCCAACTACGGTCAACGTTTGGCCGAGTTTACTAGGAAGACGGTTCCCCGCCTCACGGAACAATTCAAACATCAGCAGCATCAGAAGTGCCTCACATGAAGTGGGAAGGGGCGTCCCGCGTCGAGAGGTGGCCAGGGTGCTAAGCAAGGCCAACGGAATTTGCTCTTGGTGATAAGTACAAATTGCTACGTAAAGACCAGGGAGTAATAAAGTGATAAGAAATCCAAAAAATCTCAACCCACGTTGCAGCATGAGGAACACGTAAGATATGTACTCGTCTTCGGCTGATTGCAACAGGAACGACATATTTGTTGGCCCCATGATGGCGGTGGGTGTTCCATCAAGAATAATGGCGAACCTCCCACGCAACAAGGCTCCAACCACAAAGTCTGGTCGACCGGAATAAGCGAACATCGGCACTATGAAAAATTTGGAGTCAGACAAAAACTCCTCCAGTTGCGCACTGGCATACACCGCATCGACATGGATGCTCTGAATCCGATCTCGGATCTGTGTAAGAACGGACGGATCAATAATGTCCCGGATATACAGAAGGGAAACCTTCGATTGAGTGCGTACCCCTATCGTAAACGACTCAGTACACAGCGTCTCGGTTGGCAGGCGCTTGCGAATCAAAGCGACATTGGTCTCCAGCGCCTCGATAAATCCGTCCTTTGGTCCTCGCACGGAGGTCTCGGTGTTCGGTTCTTCCGGTTGACGATTCGGGGGATTGGATAGATTGGCGACATAGGCAACATCAATGCCATCCACCAACAGGACCAAGTGACCACGAAAGATCTCGGGAACCAGTGGGTCAAACAGGCGCTCCGTTGTTTCGAGATCAATGGGAAGTGTTTCCTCCAATTGTTCCGCAGAGAGACGGCATCCATCCAATTGCAAAAAATATTCATACAGGATCCCCAAAATGTCGCGGTTGAAACGATCAAGATCGACCATCCCCTTACAGTAGACAAAGACTACTTTACGTGGACGGCGGGAGCTGCCAAGTATGACCTGACGGGACACCACCTCCTCAGTCTGCGAAAACGTTTTTTCGATCATGGACAAATTTTCCTCAAGTCGCCGGTGGATTTTCTGCTGGGGATGTTTTTCACGAAACCTGAGTTTCATCGGGTATGTACCTTTCTTCGTTTCGACTTCCAAGCGATGATAACAAGCAAGAGGGCGATTGCAGTCACGCAATACAAATATCCCGGAGCTACCACCCGCTGCAAAAGGCCCAAAAACTGCGTATCGCTAATGCGAACGATAGCAAATACACAAAGTGTGCCGAATAGTAATCCGAGAAACCAGGTTCGTCCCCGGCCTTTCCGCATCCCGAAAATCTCCACGATCAGGAATGCTGTAAAGGAGATACGAACAAAAGCCCCGGATAACCATTGGTAAATTCCAAGAAAGTCTAGGTGTTCAAAAAAATGCCCGAAAGTGATTAAACGCCATTCCTCGAAGGCCGGAAAGCGCATGCTGGTTGCCTCCTTTGGCCCAAATTCGACGATGGCCCCATAAAGCGGACCTAAAGTGAGTACCAGCAGTATCAGTACATTGAGGGCCAGCATCCAATAACGAACTTCTGATTTTATGTAATGCTGCATACAAAGAATCATGAATAGTTCCGAAAAACCAGATGCAGAATACAATATCCCCCGAAACACCGGATTCCACCCGTGTTCCAGAAGTGGGAACAACAAGGACATATCCTTGTGTGGGATGTTGGATGTACCTACAAAAAAGCCAAACACAACAACAAAGGGAAGCAAAATTCCACTGGCGATGGCGATGGAGGCAATACCCGCGTAAGCACAATAGAAGCACAGAGCGGCTAGAACAAGTACCAGGACAAAATTCGGCGTCACAGGTAACAGGGTAATTTTTGCCCAAAAAACTGTGTCACGAAAGGTGACTAGAGCCGCCACAAATAACGGCAGCGCCATCAAGCAAAGGAGACCATTCGCGAGCAAAGGCGGTATCTGTTCACGTAGCCAAAGTCCGATATGTTGTTGCTTTGAAGCACGGATTACGTACTGCATAAACATCATCGCGACGAATACTAACAGACTCGTCAAACACACCGCAAGCCAAGCATCACGTCCGGCTGCGCGCAACAAAAGAGGAATCAAAATCACGTGATCATTTAACCCAATCGCCAACATTAAAATCATGGTGGTTTGTGCCATTGTGATAGCGTCCTTGGAGCGTTCGATAATGCATGCCACCTTCATAATCGTGGGATTCCTAAGAACAAGAGTCCTCAGTCACTGATTGATGAAAAGGATTAAGATCCTGTTTTCAAAAATGGATAAACGTGGTGCATTACAGCCGCTAAAGCCTTCAAAGTAACGAGGCTACCCAACCTAATCCCAAGACCACAAGGTACAGCCAGATGTTTCGATTGTCCTTCATTGCTCCATTGGTCATTCGAACGATCAAAAAGGTATTCGCAGTACTAGCGGCAGCTAGAAATAGTGCGGCCATTATGTCACCATCAACTGCACTAAATCAATGATATTTTAAGAATATCTCCCCCGAAATCCAAAAATATACGCATTGGTTTGGGTCATATACTCAGCGGATACCCAGAATGCGCAAAAGTCGCGTAGGGATTAGAACTATTCTGAAATGTCCGCTTGGTTATACCTCAAACTGACGTCAGGAAGACCAAAATAGAGGCGCTAGAATAGCCTCCATTTTGGTTTTCTGACGACGTGACCGGAGCGTCTGTGATCCCAATCTGACAGGTGAGAGCCTTAACGTACGATTTTTTCCGTTTCGTAAGATGACCCCTGTCTGAACGTAGGGACTTTGCCTAATCCATTGGGAAGTCCTTCAAACATCATAGGCTTTAGGACAACCTCATCAAGCGCCTTGGCGTCATTTAAACCATCGACATAAATTAAAAACATTTTGGTTTGCCTATGGACGAGAACTGGACGGAAAACCACATCGGAACAATTTTGGAATATTTGTCTTAAGACTCTGTCATTCACTGAAACGTCAGGGCTCAATATTTCGTTCTGAGTATTATCGGGCAACGACACCGGTTTTCTCGAATTCCTTTAACGCCTTGATGAGTCTTGGTTTTCGGAACCGGATCATAGGTAAGCGATGCCCCTTCTCTAGAGGTGGTGTAGTATTACTCCTGAGACTTTTACTGTAATGATGAGGTCTAGCCAACAAAGTGCGACTACCACAAGATGCATCCACAAATACCGCTTATCTTGTTTCACTTTTTCGCGAGCGTAATTTGCCATTCAAATGATCAAAAGACTGTTCGCAGTACTAGCAGTGGCTAACAGCAATACGGCCATATGATTTAACCACCCCTACCGTGAAAATGGCATAAAAAAGCTCCCGTGTTCTCCCTCTTAGACATACCTGGATATTTCAGGAAGTTGGTTGAACTATGACTGTCAAACCGAGTTTCTCCAGAGAATGCAAGTGACGACGAATAACTCGTTCTCGGTTCCGCTCTTCGTGGTACGTTGGCCCAAGGTCCTCGTATTCTGTCTGATTGACCAGCATGTGATAGATGATAATTAACATGTAATGACCGACTGCCACGGCTGCTCTCTTGGATCCCCGACGCGCAGCGATTCGGTGATACTTAGCGGACAGATAGGTATTCTTTGTTCTGGCGGCGCCACGTGCGGCTTCGATTAACGCTTCTCGTAACCAAGGATCTCCCTTGCGGGTCTTGCCACTTCGTCGTTTACCCGCACTTTCATTGTTGCCTGGACACATTCCTGCCCAGGACGCCAAGTGTTGCGCACTTGGAAACCTGCTCATGTCGGTACCGATCTCCGCCAGTATCAGTTCCGCCGTCCGCTCGCCAATTCCAGGTATCGTCTGGATTCTCCGGAGATCTACCGTGAAAATGGCATAAAAAAGCTCCCGTGTTCTCCCTCTTAGACATACCTGGATATTTCAGGAAGTTGGTTGAACTATGACTGTCAAACCGAGTTTCTCCAGAGAATGCAAGTGACGACGAATAACTCGTTCTCGGTTCCGCTCTTCGTGGTACGTTGGCCCAAGGTCCTCTTCTGTCTGATTGACCAGCATGTGATAGATGATAATTAACATGTAATGACCGACTGCCACGGCTGCTCTCTTGGATCCCCGACGCGCAGCGATTCGGTGATACTTAGCGGACAGATAGGTATTCTTTGTTCTGGCGGCGCCACGTGCGGCTTCGATTAACGCTTCTCGTAACCAAGGATCTCCCTTGCGGGTCTTGCCACTTCGTCGTTTACCCGCACTTTCATTGTTGCCTGGACACATTCCTGCCCAGGACGCCAAGTGTTGCGCACTTGGAAACCTGCTCATGTCGGTACCGATCTCCGCCAGTATCAGTTCCGCCGTCCGCTCGCCAATTCCAGGTATCGTCTGGATTCTCCGGAGATCTTCGTCAAAAGGGCGCATTCGCTGCTCAATTTCAGCACTTACTTCCTCGATCAACTCATCAAGGTGATCGATGTGCCGAAGCTGAACAGCAAGCATCATCTGCTGGTGCGGACGAACAACACCGTGCAATGCACGTTTCAGTTCTGCGGTCTTGTTACGGAGGCGTCCCTTCACGATCTCCTTGAGCCGTGATTCATCCATTTTTCCACCAATGAGTTCAGTGAGGATGGCTCGACCCGATACGCCAACCACATCACTTGCCACCGATGCCAATTTGATATTTGCTCCTTCAAGGACTTTCTGGAGGCGGTTGACTTCATTGGCACGTTCCCGGACGAGAGACTTGCGGTACCGGACCAGTTCCCGAAGTTCACGCTGATTTCGGTCAGGAATATAGCTCCCCTTGAGCAGGCCATGGCGTAGCAGGTCCGCTATCCATTCAGCGTCCCGAACATCCGTCTTTCGACCCGGAACCTGCTTGATGTGCTGGGCATTGACGACCAACGCCTCAAGATCCCTGTCTTCGAGAAGGTTGAAGATCGGCTTCCAAAAGACGCCCGTACTTTCCATCGCCACATGCGTGCATTCGTGACCGAGAATCCACTTTATGAGGGACTCAAGGTCATCCGTCATCGTTCCGAACGTCCGAATCTCCTTTATCTCCGGCGTGATCACACAACCAACGACCTTCTTCTTGTGGACATCCAGTCCGCAGCATGGCTCGTGTACAACCTGCATAATGCTGCCACTCCCCACCCAAAGAAGTACAGCCACGTGGCGACCGATGCGATAGGAATTCTACCGTACGTGCTTCCCGACAGTGGGAGCGACAAATCGTGGTGCTCCAAGTCGCCAACTCCGTCTTATGTACGGACTCGTGGTACCAGGGGGCGACGAGCTCCGTGTGGCTGTCTAGCGACATAGTAGATCATGGATCTACATTTTCATAGATTGTGGTGCCGCCAGGCGGCATGGGGGTCTTATGTGAAAAAAGAAATTTCAATTTTATATATTTTACTAATTTTCCAAAAAATGCATACATTTGGCATGTATAAAATATTATATTCTGCCATTTTTCGACACTTCCAGCGTGATATGATACTTTTTGTGGCTTGAGTGAAAGGTTGGGTAAAGGGTGTTGGATTATAGAGGGAATCCAGAACAAAGTCCATTGGTGTGGTGTGCAAAGTGTGGGGAACTCGTACCTATGGAGTCATCGACAAAGGTTATGAGGACGGTTTTTAGAGTAGACCAAAGCGGGCTATTCCCGTACGGAGTCTGCGAAAGACATCAAGCAGCTGAGAAGTTAGGAAGTACCCCGCCCTGCCCAAATAATGTAAATAACTGCATGAATAAATTGCAAGAGGGTAGTCCTGTTCACCTTCCTGGTGAAAGCCTGCTTTGAAAACAGCAGACATTTCTTCAGCTGACCGCAAGTGATTGCACGTCATACAAAAAACCAGCCTATTATCTTCGCCTTGTGTTCTCGACTCAACTCGCCTCACCCTTACGATCTACGCCACGGCCATTAGCCTTTTTTCTGGCTCCTGGACTTCTCCTATTGCTGTTTATGTATCATTCGCAGAAAACGACGTGTATTCTCGATTTTACAAGTGCATCCGGTTCGGCCGAGCCATCTGTGCCGATTCACCATACCAAAAGGAAATCGGTTATTTCTTACCTGAATCCGTGACGTGGATTTTCAAGAGGACGACAAAAATCGCGTGAAATCAAGTAAAATGGCGCTATCAGATGGACGAATCTACCTCACCTACTTGGTGGTGCCTTCATGGGTTTTGTGATCGAAGAGTCAGATGAAATATTGACATCCCATTCTGGACTTGCTCTGGTTGGACTGCTCCTTGGCAAGACTCAACTATCCGCACGTCTCAATGCCCTCCCTGTCCCAGGGCGCGCGTATACGGAAATTTCGAATCAAGATGTTGCCTACGCCTACCTGGGCCTCTTGTGTCAGGGGAAGAGCGACTTTGACCACATTGAGCCGTTGCGTCAGGACGAGTTCTTCCCTGAAGCGCTGACCATTTCCAATGTACCGTCGAGTCCAACACTACGCCAACGCCTGGATCTCGTAGCACCCGAAGAAAAATGTGACTGGCAATCGGTTATCCTCGAAGAATCAGCTGACCTATTGAGCAAGGTGGGCGTGTACCTTGCACCCATTGTACTGGGGGATGGGCATCGTGAATATCTACCGCTTGACATTGATGTATCCCCATTTGACAACTCAGGAACCAAGAAGGAGGGCGTGTCTCGTACCTATAAAGGGTGCGACGGATACGCGCCGATTTTCGCTTACTTAGGACAGGAAGGATACGCCGTTCACGTAGAGTTCCGAACGGGAAGTACACATTGTCAAAAGGGGACCGCCGCGTTTCTGGCTCAGAGTATCCGCTATGCTCAACGAATTTCGGACAAGCGCCTACTCGTACGCTTAGATGCGGGAAATGACAGCGTAGAAAACTTAGTCGTATGCAGGGCCGACGAAACCTCGGCCGACTTTATCGTGAAGAAGAACCTACGTAAGGAGAACCCGAATGCGTGGTTGCTGACGGCTGAGCAACACGGTACCTACACAGAGCCCCGTGCAGGGAAGAAGGTGTACAGAGGGTCCATCCTGTCTCCAATGAAGGGACTAGAAAAACCGGTCCGGATGGTGTTTGAAGTGATTGAACGCACGATCCAGAGCGACGGTCAAGCATTACTCATCCCGAGCATTGAGGTAAACGTCTACGTCACGAGCTTGCCAGAGGCTCCAGAGGTGATCATCGACCTGTATCATGCACATGGAACGATGGAGCAATTTCATAGCGAGATCAAGACAGATTTAGATTTGGAACGGTTGCCCTCGGGGAAGTTTGCAACGAACGACCTTGTCTTGCATTTTGGTGTACTGGCATATAACCTGTTGCGCATCATCGGACAGGAGAGCCTGAGAGAGCAGGATGCACCGATTCGGAAGAAAGCAGAGAGGCGACGCATACGCACCGTGATCCAGAATCTCATCACGCTTGCGGCGAAAATGACGAGACACGCGAGGCAGACACGGCTACGATTCGGACGAGGTAACCGGTGGTTGCCCGTGTTTAGGCGACTATACGAAGGGAAAGAGCGTCCGATGTATCCACATGTGAATGCATCCCTGAAACGAAGGGGTTATTCACCTGCGGACAAATTCACAGACTCCTCTCTTCACATGCAAAAATGAACCACTCTGTTGACTGCTCGCCGACGCTTGGAGTCATGTTCAAAACTACCTTGACCAGTCTCTACAGACGTCACGGATTCAGGTCTTAATCACCTTCCCTATTTTTTGTGCTTCTGACTCTAAGAAAGCTCTAAACTGCTCCTTCGTCACGTCGGATTCCATAGCCACCCGGGCCAGTTCTAGCCATTCGCGGCTTTCTTCCTCACTCAGAATGCCCTCTTGTGCTGCCATACGTGCCTGTTCACCCCACCACGCATCCATCTGTTTATCATTCATTCGTCCCATCTCTCTGTTCGCAAAGTTATTCCCTAGGCTTGTCTGACGTTTATACTGGTGAGCTCGTATTAAGAATCTCATAAATATTATCTGACAATTTTCCGTCTCGTTCAATATTGAATGTGCTTCCATAGCCGTAACCTCTATATAGTCCGGACAACAGTGGACGTGTACATCCAGTACCTCCATAGGCCCAGTAATTCCCTGTAAATAGGCAGTTCCTCGACATTCTACCTGCTATGATAAAATTATCACCATTACCCCATAAACCCCTGACCCTTTTTTTGAAGTGGATACACATCCAAACTTTATTTATGAATTCTTGAACACTTTGTCCGTATCATTTGACTACACTCACTTGATACAAAATAAATACCGTACAACGGCAGAGTACTTTCAATGCGGATTTTCTTCACATGAATGGAATAATAGGGATCACCATATCAAAAAAGGAAAATTGTACGGTAAGCCCAAATCTGAAAATAGCGGAATTTTAAATGGGGAATTTGAAACAAAAGAAACTACATCATTTTACGGATAACAGCTAAGTTGAAAGTATGGTTGTTGGGATCTTTGACGCACGTTCACAATCATCGAGCACAGCTTTTCAATTACTTGAAGGAACGGGGAAAGGAATTGGATGGGTATACTTATCTTTACGCGCAGGTAAGACACTACATATATTCGGGAAATCACACGGTCCTGATTTGACCACAGTCAGGGCCGTTTTAACGTAGGGGTGATGCAAGTGCTAACGTATGAAGAGGTTATGATAACCAAGTGGTGAGCAATTATTCATCGATGGATCGAACCGGAGGAATGGAAATGACGGAGCAAGAGAAAGTCATTCAAGTGTATCAGGACGTGTTAAACGGCAATCGATGTCGATTTCCGAACTACTTTTTTGTCGGAGAACGAGGCAAAAAATACTTAGCTTATATCACACGTTTTTTGATTGAAGACTACTTAGGAATTCGACTCGAGGAAATTCCCAGTCGCGTGAGCGCAGAAATCCTATGGGATCATCGTTTACGTCCACCGGCAATGACCCATGGTTGGAATTTTACTCAAGTGATTCAAAACGCTTACCCTGGCAGATTTGATCCCTGGGCGTTCAAACAGGTTTCACATGGGTATTGGAAACGAGATGAAGGGCAACAGAGGGCTCTTGACGCGATTCGATTTGTAATTGAAGAGAAATGTCGCATCCCACACAACGAGATTCCGCACCGAATCACGAATCACTTTTTTAAGCAACATGGGTTGCGCGGTGTATTTAATCGATTGGGACAGTCACCTTACCGCATCATTGATATGATCTATCCCGGTCAATTTAAACCATGGGAATTTCACACGGTGCCGATGAACTTCTGGCGGGACCCAGACCATGTTAAACAAGCTATGGATTGGCTTCTTTTTGAAAGGATCGGATTTTCCTCTTACCATGAGGCTGTAAAAAAGCTAACACTAAGGTACTTCTTTCAGTATCGATGTACTGGCCTTCTTCGAAGAGCTTTTGATGGAAAGTTACAGAAAGTGAAGGAATGGATACTCGAACAACAAACGGGGATATAAACTGAGTACTCATATGCAGGTCCTTAGGGTTCGTTAACTCGGGCTAGGTTTCCGTTCTCTGACTTGGCACAGGTTCCGTCTTTAGGCCACGCAGTTTCGCGGTCATCCATAGTAGAAGAGGTATGCTAAGCAATACGACCCAACTCAATGGAACCAAGTATTTATCGAGGAACTGAAAGGCTTGTTGTTCATTTCGGAAAGAACAAGCGACTATCATGGTAAGAATGGCCACGGGCGAAATAAACCATTTGTATTTGTCACCTGACATATTGAAGATTCGCGCCGTCAGTGTTGATAGCGCCCATATCGCGTTACTAACAAACAACACCGTAAAAGCCGTGGCAAGAATGATGATAAAAATTCCCACTCGTTCAACCGGCGAGCCCGTCAAGCGAAGTAATTGAATGGCAAATGGAAGTGAGAAAGAGATGTCTCTAGTGGCTTCCCACCCCAAATTTAAGATCACCGCAAGAGATACGACTACAATTATAACTCCTCCAGCGATAGTGCTGATGATGGGATACCAAACCGATTGCCGCTTTTTATGTTGGTAATAGGGGTTCAGCATGAGGACGATATCAAACCCAAAGTACAGTGGATACAGATGATAAATACCGTTAATGGTGTTCGTCCAACTGGTCACGGTATGTGGAATCCACAAGCGATGTGCTTGAAATAGGAGAACCAGGAAAATGACAACTATGCCAAGCCAAGTAAATGGGTGTATGATGCTGGCAACACGTGCTAAGGACTCAATCCCGAGCCAAGCTCCCCTAGCCGCAACAAGACACAGTGTAACAACCAATATCCATAATGGTGTATTTGGGAAGAAACTGTTTAACACGGTAACGAAAAAGAAAATGCACAAAGCAGTGAAACAGAGATAAACTGGGAAGTACAACACATCCACTGCGGTACCGATCCATTTTCCCCAAACTACCCTGCTCATGTCTGCTCCCGTGGCTTTTGGAAATCGCTCATTATTCAGACCTATTATCCAGCCAGTTATTACCCCTACAATAACAACTCCAAGTACCGCCCACAAAGCATCCAAGCCTGCCTGCTCTACGGCAATACGAGGGAAGAACCAGAACATCAACGGCAAGTAGCTGGAGGATGAAAGTGTAATTACCTGAAACCAAGATAAGGTTTGTTTCACGCCGACTACCCCTTCTCATGGACATCACAGATCTGTCGAATGTTGCAATATTTGCGCCTTGTATCTAGTACTATTTTTAATTCACTTTATCGAGAGTAGCTCTTTTTGCACCTTGGAGGATTTCTGTTGTAAACTGCCCAGGATAAATGAGGTTCAGCGCTTTGGAGACTGAGCCATGAAATAGTTGCTTCAACATATTACCCAGCCCGTGTTTTTGAAAGGCCTTTACGGATACTCGATACGGGATTTCATCAATTTCCAAATTCAACTTTTCGAATAATAGCCATTCCAGTGCTTCTTTTGCATGAGTAAGTCCTTCCGGCCCATTCCAATACCCGTTCCCCACAGAAGAGAGTTGCCATTGTTTGAACCTTCCAGGATATGTCGCTTCGATTGCTCCATAAATGGAACCTGAAAAAACATCCTTCAGCATTGTTCCAAGTCCATTTTGTTTGAAGTGCAAAGATCGAACGCTCGATGGGATCGCTTCGACAGGGATCCTTAGTTTCTCCTCGATTAACCATTTGGTTGCTGCAATGGCATGTATTCGCCCATTCTCGCCCTGCCAATATCCGTTGGGAACCTGATGAATTTCCCATGGGTGGCAAGGACCGAATCCCGCATCTTGAATCGCCTCCCAGGGGGATCCGTGGTATATTTTGTTAACCATGCTGTCCAATTTGTAGTCGATAAATGTCTTGATAGTGATTTTATGTAAGTCCTTTAACGTATAATTTAATTTGTCCACAACCATCCATCTGACTGCTTTCCGTGCCATATCTCTTCCCGTTTCGCCTACAAATACATGTTTCCTTGCCTTAATCAATTCCCAGGGCTGGAACTCCCCCGGATAAGCATTTTCAATTACTTTAAATATAGAGTTCTGAAAATAGGTTTTTAACATACCGGCTAGTCGGTATTCTGCAAGAAGCTCGCGACAAATGCCACAGCAAATATCCTCATGGTTCCAATGCTCTTTCTCCTGTAGTACATATCGCGTGATAATCCTCGCGTTACGTTTGCCTTCATCACCGGCAAAAAAATATGGAGAAAACCCATGTATTCGATGATAAAGGATGTTCTCATACAGATGAATGATTGGATGTTCATAGTTCATAGTCGGTTTCTCCTAAGAAAGTACTTTATATGAGACATTATGTACGAGACTGGTCGGATGCATTCTTAATCCACATTTTACAAGACAGATATTTTATTCCTTATACCACCAAATTACAAATCACGGGATAATAAGTATCACCACGGCATCCGGACGCTCCGTGTCAATCACTTGGGGTAATGGTGAAAGAGGATGTGTGACGTGGTCGGTGGTGTACTAAAAGCAAATATTGCAATATTGACTGATGGGGAAATAGTGGGCGGATCGCCTTCCGTATGCATGGAATCGCTTTGTTCAACAAAAAGGATTCCATTTTCAGCCTTGCGCTGACATGAATTCGTACTGTCACCCGTTCAGAAAGTCCTCATTTTCTGAACACCTGACTTCACGAAGTTTTTAATCTATAATTTGGGTGATTTCACGTTCAGAAAGTCTGTTCTATTTTCTATGTTCATTAACCATGTGAAATATATCTTATGAAACGCATTGAATACCTTAATTTGTAAAGGGTGTGTTACACATTGTTAATTGGATATGCGCGTGTCTCAACTGGACTACAAAATTTGGATTTACAACTAGATGCTTTACAGCAATATGGTTGCGAAGAAATTTTTCATGACAAAATCAGTGGGGCACAAAGTAAACGACCAGGATTGGATCAGGTGCTTCAATATGCTCGGAATGGAGACATGGTTGTTGTTTGGCGTTTAGATAGATTGGGACGGAACATGCAAGATTTAATCCAATTGGTGAACACGCTGAATGAACGGGGAATTGGTTTTCATAGTCTTCAAGAGAATTTGACCATGGATCGAGGAAGCGCAACGGGGCAGTTGATGTTTCATTTATTTGCAGCATTCGCAGAATTCGAGCGCAACTTGATTCAGGAACGTTCCGCAGCTGGTCGTGCTGCCGCAAGAGCACGAGGTCGCCTAGGTGGACGTCCTGAAAAATTCCATACCAAAGACATTGAAATGATGAAGTCTCTAATTAGTAATGGTACTCCGATTAAGGATGTCGCCGAGAAGTGGGGCGTTTCACGGACCACAATTTATCGCTATCTAGAAAAGTCGCAGTGATGTTAATATATACACCGTTTTGTATGTTCATGCGCAAGTGAGGGGGCTTCCTTCTTGAACTATCCCCGTTAATTCAGCAAGACTTAGGCTAACCGCATAAGTCCGTACAAGAGAAATTGGATGAAGGATGCAGTTGAATCGTCATTGACAATGAGTTAAGCGAATGCTACGGTTTAGCCGTCAATTTAATATGTCCTCGTTAGGTGAGGCGTCTGTACGAACATACGCCATTACCCGGAAACGTCGAAAGACGCCAATGGGTCAACAGGTATTGCCGGATTAAGGCTCTACTTAACATGGCTGAGCAAAGATTGCTCTACGTTGTGCAGTGCTAAAACTCAACAAGGGGGAACGGCGTGATAATTAGGGTACCTCCTTGTGTATGTAGAGGTACCTTTTATTTTGGGAAAAATTGACTATTACATTCGATGCAGGGAATCATTTAGATGATTGTGCGTTGGAGCAGGGGGTGAATTAACTTGAAGTTTGGCACGACATTTTACTTAAGCCGGGTCATTAATAATGCAGTTTTTTCATCAGACAATGTCGCCGTTGGCAAGCTTCGCGATATCATTGTTGATTTGGAGTCCGTTAGACCACGGGCAATAGCCGTTAAAATTAAACAGAAACATAAAACGGTGATCGCAGACATTAGTGACTTCTCAATTACAAAAGTGCATTCGCAATACCGTATTGAGTGCCAAAAACTTCGGGAAATCGAAAATAAAGAGGGTTGGCTTTGCCTCGTTCAAGATATCCTGGACAAGCAAATTGTCGATATGTACGGGCGTAAAGTTGTGCGAGTGAATGATTTACGTCTCGTCGCTCTATCTACAGGTACCTATGTGGTTGCTTTCGATGTTGGATTCGAGGGGTTCCTTCGTCGACTTGGAGTAGCAAAACCGCTTAAAAAACTGCTAAGGCCCTTTAACGTCACAATAGCGAGTAATTTATTGCTTTGGGATGAAGTGGAGACAATCGATTCGTCGAATCGTGGTATTAAACTTTCTAACACCTACACAAAATTATCTACGTTGCATCCATCAGATGTTGCTGACATATTAGAGGACCTTGACCGAACGACTCGTTTAGGCATCTTTTCGTCCCTTGATGTGGAAACCGCGGCGGACGTTTTAGAGGAGCTTGAACCAGACGCACAAGCTTCTGTTGTCGAAAATATGACCACGAACCAGGCGGTTGATATGCTGGGACGACTTCCGGCAGACGAGGTAGCGGACATTCTAGATGAAATTAGCGGTGACAAAGCGGATGAGATCCTCAATGCGATGGACGTTGATAGTCGTGCTGAGATTCAAGACCTCATGGGGTACCCAGAGGATAGTGTCGGAAGCATGATGACCACTGAAATGGTCGCAATTCAAAAGAACTTGTCATGTGCTGATGCACTTTCTTATATACGCACTGAGAAACCTGAAGCCGAAATTGCCTATTATACGTTTGTTGTTGATGAACACAAGAGGTTGCAAGGATATATTACCTTACGTGATTTGGTTATCGCAGAGAACTCAGAGCAAATTGAAAAGGTAATGGAATCGGAACCAATTACCGTCTACGACGATGAAGACATTGATGAGTTATTGTCAAAAATGACAAAGTACAACCTGGTAGTTATGCCCGTGGTGAGTCGGGATGACGAGTTACTGGGGACTATTTTGCTGAGTGATGTTGTGGATCATCTTTTGAAATCACGTCGTAAACGCTAGGAGGGACTTGATGAGGACTGAAATGACATTTGGACGACGCATTCTGTTCTTCCTGGCACTTGTCGGACCAGGAATTATCACGGGAAGTGTCGATAATGACGCTGGTGGAATCACTACATACGCTGTCGCTGGTGCCACTTATGGATACAATCTGTTATGGACTCTCATCCCGTCGGGCGTCGTTTTGTTTATCGTGCAGGAAATGAACGCACGGATGGGGATAGTCACAGGAAAAGGGTTAGCTGACCTGATTCGGGAAAATGCGGGTGTTAAAATTACGTTTCTGATTTTCGTCGGTCTTTTAATCGCGGATATCGGGAATACCATGACCGAGTTTGCCGGTGTTGCTGGAAGTATGCAGGTATTTCATGTCAGTAAGTACATATCCATACCGCTTACGGCACTCGTTGTTTGGATACTGGTCGTCAAAGGCAATTATAGCTTTGCTGAGCGTATATTTCTCATCTTTAGTTTAGCATTATTGTCCTATATCGTTTCTGCACTTATGGGTAAGCCACAGTGGGGTGCGATTGGAACGTCGATTGTTCATCCGACTATCTCCACAAACTTCAACTACATCTCCACAGTCATAGGAATTGTCGGGACGACGATTGCACCATGGATGCAGTTTTATATGCAGTCCGCCGTAATCGAAAAGGGATTAAAAATTCGGGATTACAAATACACGCTTATTGACGTACTTGTCGGATGTCTTGCCACAGTTGTTGTCGCCTTCTTCATCATCGTTGCCACTGGGGCGACCCTATACCATAACGATCATGGAACAGTCATTAATGATGCGAAAGATGCGGCAATAGCATTGAAGCCCATGGCGGGTGCTTTCGCCAGCCAGGTCTTTGCCTTTGGTCTCTACATCGCTTCGATTTTTTCTGCCACGATTCTTCCGGTCGCTACAGCATTTTACGTCTGTGAGGCGTTTGGATTTGAAGCGGGGATCGAAAAGAAATGGAAGGAAGCTCCACAGTTTTATGTCTTGTACACGATTATCCTCGTGCTCGCAGCGGCCATTATCATGATTCCAGACGCTCCGCTGATTGGAATCACCTTATGGTCACAACGGATTAATGGTATCTTGCTGCCAGTCGTCCTGATCGCTATGATGTTGCTCGTAAACAATACACGCGTGATGGGCAAGTATGTAAACAAGCGGTGGAACAATATTATTGGATGGCTAACGATTGCAATTTTGGTTGTCCTATCAATCGTTTTACTCGTGATGTCGGTTGGCTAACAGTCATTACCGCCTGTTTCGAAGCATTATAACTGTCCATACGGTTGAAAGGGCGGCAAGTGCAATTGCCGCCCAAAGTGAAAAGGAAGCAATTGACGAATGATTTTTCAACAAACCTTCTCCTAAAATCCACAATGTAATCCAAAGAAAATGAACAACGGCAAACACACGTCTGTACCGCGTTGTGGTATCCCCCATTCAAAGAATAGACCCACCTAAACGTATCATAAGGCTAATATGAAAACCCGCCCCAGACTTCAAGTAAGATTGGAAACTATGTAACACTGTATCGGTACATAAGCCAAAGTTCAAACAACTAACCGCATAATGAAAGAGGTACATCTCGGCCTCCTGCCCTACCGTCTCCTAAAGCCACATGTGTTGTCCGTTGACACGCATGGGTGGGAACTCGGGTCTATCGGTCTGGATGAACCTCTTAATTCAATATTGCCTGTTTCGGATGACGTATACATGAATTGTACTCATTACATATGTGTTTCTTCTGACGTCTTATTGAATTAACGCCCCCGTTGATATGAACGATACCGTCAAGCCCCGTGTCGTGATGGGGTTAAAAGCCCGGACCGAAGGCATAGGTTCATCGACGGTTGGCACACTGATATCCGTGGGGTGGTTACCACATTTCGTACCTCCGTCATGGGGCTGCCTCGGACTAGTCACGTGCGTCAGGTTCTGGACCTTGCACAAACGGGGGACGAGGTTTCCCCGTACCGGATTCCTATGCCTTCAGTCCCGACCTTTAACCCTAACTACAATCCTTCTTTATTACAGTTCTATCCCACAAAAGTTATATCGCAGTCGATGTTTTCATCTGTCGCTCTGCCTCACATGCGATGGCCCATATAAATCCCAACAATTCTCTAGCTACTGAAGTGATGGCTACATTGTGATGCTTACCTCTAGATACCATCTTCATATACTTTCGATGAAGCCTGTCCTGTGCTCGCCAAGCAATGTCCTGAATCTTGGGACTCTGTCCCTCTTGCCGCTTACGAATCTTCCCTTTAATAGCGGGTTTGTATCGGTAACACCATGCTGCCTCACCGAGAACTCGTCTGAGATGGGCATTCCCAGACTTCGTGATTCTACCTTGCTTTCGAGACACACCACTTGAGTACTCAGATGGTACCAATCCAGCATACGCCATCAATTGCTTTGGATTCCGGAATCGACGAAACTCTCCAACCTCAGCGACCAATGATGTTGCGATGACCTCTGCAACACCCTTCAGTGTTTGCAAAGCTTGAATCACCGGAGCTCTCTCACTTTCCGTTGCCTCCAAGTGTATAGCTGCCTCAAGACGTTTTAGACGCCCCTCAATCTCGTCTAAGTGATGCAAATACTCCTGGTACACCACTTGTTCTCGGCGATCCGCTCATTTGAGGCCGTCCAACCACCGACGATGCATAGCTCCCCAAGCACGCAATTTGGTCTCAGGATAACGATTATGCCGGAGAAGAAACTTTGATATCCGATGTCTGGCCCGTGTACGGTCCTCCACCACATCTTCCCGTGCCCGCACCAAATCCCGTAATGACTCGTTCTCCTCATTTGGAACGAAGACTCCAACTAATTCACCAGCACGGAACAACTGTGCCAATCTCAACGCATCACGCTTGTCTGTCTTCACCCGATCGCCTTGGCGAACCGGAATGAGTGACGGTGCGACAACGGTACACGGCATGTCCATTGCGTGCAGTAGTCGATACAGTCCATAGCCTGTCGGCCCAGCTTCGTAGCAAAACTCCAGTTCTACACCATCTGCAGACAGTCTATGTACTAAACTCCTTACAGCTTCCACCGTATGAGGGAACATTCCGATATATCTCGGTTCACCACGACCCTCGTCTGCTACCGCAACTGCGATGCTTTCCTTAGACACATCCAAACCTACAAACTTTGTGATAGTCTTCATAGTATCGGCTCCCTTCGTATGTGGCTCTGCACTGTGCCCTCAAGTCTCAGTGTAAACCACGATGTGCGAAACGGAGCCGGTGTCGTTCATTATGACTAGTACAAAAAGGAAACCATCTATAAATAAGCAATAACACCAACAGCAGCTTGCTACTTTACATAATTACGTAGCTTACCTATATTCTCTACTTCCACAGTTACTATGTCACCTGACTTCATTGGACAACTGCCAGAAGGTGAACCAGTAGCCAAGACATCACCAGGCTCCAGAGTCATAATCTGTGAAATCCAGCTAATAAGGAAAGGGATTGAAAGTGACATTTTGTTAGTATTACCCATTTGTACGACACTATCATTTAATGTCGTAACTATTCGTAAATTAGTTGGATCTATACCCGTTACAATCCAGGGACCTAACGGACCAAAAGTGTCAAAACCTTTACCGCGTGTAAACTGTGGATCTGTTTTGGTAAGATCTCTTGCAGTTACATCATTAAATATGGTGCAGCCAAAGACATAGTCTAATGCCTCTTCTTCTTTTATATCTTTGCCACGTTTACCAATAACGAGTGCCACTTCCCCTTCCATTTCTACCTGATTAGTTAAATCACTTGAGGGAAGAAATATTTCTCCGTTATCTGGAATCAAAGAAGATGTTGGTTTTAAAAACAAAAAAGGTTCTTTGAGATTCGCGATGCCTCCAGTCTCGGTTGCGTGTCCAGCATACGTCCAGCCGAAGTTAACTATTTTTGAGGGTACTACTGGCTCCAAAATTTTCACATCACTATATTTAGCTCTTACACCGTCATATTTTAACTCATTGTTTACAAGTTCAGAAAAATCGCTTGACAGTTGTACAATTTCGTCATCCTCAATAATTCCATAGTGTATAGTACCGTCATTCCTTTGGTAACGAATTATCTTTTGTGTTTTCTGTAGCACCTTCATTACCTCACTTCATAAAAATGGGGCTTTATCCTCCATTTTGAAATAAATCCGACCAATTCAAGTCGAACAGCCTACTAATTCCTCAGACTTCACTTTACGATACTACAATAGACAAATCGTAATGTTAAATTTATTATAATTATATTTTTAATTCCTGATTAGAATAAGCAAACCTGAAAGGAAGGGCTATCAATGGAGTGGCAGCAACTTGAGTATTTTCAAACTCTAGCCCGTCTACAGCACGTAACTCGTGCAGCTGAGACTTTATCTATCACTCAGCCAGCTCTAAGCAAATCCATCGCACGACTGGAAGAAGATATTGGTGCTCCACTGTTTGAACGGAGGGGGCGTAGTATTAAAATAAACCGATATGGGCAGATTTTTTTGAGTCACGTGGATCGCATTTTGAAGGAGTTTGATAGAGCAAACAAGGAGATTCATGATTTGATACATCCCGAGCATGGAGAGGTAGCAATTGGGTTCACGCATACGCTGAGCGGTTTGATTCCTGACTTAATAAGTGCTTTTCGGGTTCAATTTCCTATGATCAGACTTCAGTTAAACCAAAATTACAGTTATCCATTGCTGGACAAGTTGTTCTCAGGTGATTTGGACATTTGTTTGATTCCTGAGCCAGCTGAACCACAAATTCCAATTCAGTGGATGCCACTTTGGACGGAAGAACTTTATATTACTCTGTCGGCAGACCATCCTTTGGCCGGGGCTGAAAGTATCCAATTGGACGAAATTATAAACGAATCGTTTATCTTTTTTAAGACGGGGTTTACGATACGCGAGACCACGGATCGGTTATTTCATCAGACAGGAGTCAGCCCCAATGTTGCGTTTGAAGGAGAGGAAGTTACGACAGTGGCAGGTTTGGTCGCTGCTGGACTAGGCGTATCCATACTCCCCGATACAGGCTTGGATAATCGCAAAATTGTTCAGATTAGACTCAGTGAACCAAGGTGTCAACGGGTGATTGGGATGGCTTCAATTGAAGGGCAGTATGAATCGCCAGTTACCTCACGCTTTAAGAAGTTTGTAAGTGAACAATATGCTCCTAGAATGGAAAAGGTCTAAGCTGGATTTAGTCCGTTTTTCTAATAACGATTTTTCCAATTTGGTACTTATACTGCTAAGAGAAAGCAAACCCGCTGGACTTTATGACCCAGTTAGTATTGTTCAGTATTTTCGCTATACGACTTTATTTTCCATGAACACTGTAACAACTAGAGCGAAGAAAAAAAGACCTCCACAAACCGTGGAGGTCAAGACGAATTGACGCAGGTTACATCTTGAAGCGACTAATAACATGTTGTAACTCTTCAGCCATCTGGCTGAGTGAATTTGCTGATGCAGCAATTTCCTCAATGGATGCTAACTGTTCTTGTGAAGCGGCAGAAACAGTTTCTACACCAGTTGTAGTCGTGGCAGTTACATGGGATACATCTTGAATCACATTGTGCAGATTCGTTGTGCCTTCAAGCATCCTTGAAACGGAAATAGACACTTCTTGAATTTGATTTGCAACGCTATCCACCGAGGACTTAATACCTTCGAAGGTGTGTCCCGCTGTATCTACTGTATCTAATCCAGAAGATACTTCCTGTTTAGCGATTTCCATCGACTCTACAGCATCTTTCGCTTCATATTGGATGCCGCCAATTATTTCAGAAATATGCTGGGTTGCACGTGCGGATTGCTCAGCCAGCTTACGTACCTCGGACGCAACAACAGCGAATCCACGACCACTTTCACCGGCGCGGGCTGCTTCAATAGCTGCATTTAAAGATAATAGGTTGGTTTGACTAGAAATTTGTTCAATTGTTTCTACGATTTTTCCGATTTCGCTGGAACGTTCCCCTAGGTTTAAAACGACACCAGATAAATTGTTCATAGCCGTTTCAATCGAATTCATTTTCTCAATAGCCAACTGAATTGTTTGGTTACCTTCGTCTGCTGCTTGTGAGGCTTGTGCAGCAGATTGGGAAACATCTTCAGCGTTCTTTGCTACCACGTTCATTCCATTTGTTAAGTCTCCAATTGTCTTTACTGTTTCCTCAACGCTTCGACCTTGATTCTCTGCGCCAACTGCCACTTCTTGAATGGTTGAAGTAACCTGTTCAATTGCCTTACTGTTTTCGTCAGTACTAGCGGATAGTTCTTCTGACGATGCCGCAAGTTGGTCCGACATCATACTAACCTTAGAAATAACTTCCTTAAGACTCGTTGTCATCAAATTAAAACCTCGAGCTAGGACTCCAATTTCATCTCGATTTTTAAAATGAAGAGGTTCAATACCTAAATCACCTTGTGCAACTTTCTCAACTTGCGTCGCCATTTGCTTAATTGGACGAGACAGTCTATTTGCAAAGAGAACGATAATAACTGCACCTAAAATAAGCGAAATGACGAGAGTAATGAGCATATTTGTTAAGACGTGGTTCGCACCACTGTTAAAATCACTTGTATAGGAACCGACCGCGATCACCCACCCCCAGGCAGGTGCCATATCTGAGTAGACAATTTTCTGAGATAGCTGTTTTGGGTTATTCGGTAAGGGCCATTGGTAGGTCGTAAAGCCACCACCAGATTGAGCTGCTTTTATCACCGCTTGAATCATGTAAAAACCATTCGCATCTTTGGAATTCCAAATATTTTTTCCTTCTGAGGTTGGACTCGCTAGCGAATCACCTTTGGTATTCAGAATGTAGAAGAAACCACGATGATTACCGATATTGTAGTCTGGATTGATAGGACGCATGCCGTTCGATTGAACAGGGCCAAGAACCATTCTCTTTACTTGTTCTTGGGCTGACGCAAGAGAAATTTGACCAGCTTGAACTTCGCTGTTCAAAATACTGATAGTGTTGTTTACTAGTTTTACGTCGTTTTGAAGTGCAATTTTGCTGGATGAATTTAATTGGTTGTGCGCAACGTTATACGATATGATTCCAACCACTAAACTAGGAACTACTAGCATTAGAAGAGCAATACTCATTAGTTTTGTTCTGATACTAAACAAGGTATTTGTTGATTTTCTTTCGTTTTCAATTTGCAAACTAGTTTCCTCCCTTACCATTATTTAAAAACCATTTCATGTTAATGAAATACTATTGTTACATCAACTAAATTTTTTAAGGGAATCTTTCACATGCAAACTAGCGACGAGCAATAAGTCGCTAGTTTGCCAACATATTTATCTCAGTTTTCACTCGTGATAATCGTACCTTTAGTCTCGCGTAGTGTGTATACGAGAATACCTGCTAAAAAGAAAGTTAAAGATGCGATACTAATGGTTAATGAGAAGCCAATAATTTTAATAAGATGTGGGGCTGCTAGAATTCCGAAGATTGCCCCGACACGACCAAAATTGAAGCAAAATCCACTGGCTGTAGAGCGAATATTAGTTGGGAATAGTTCTGAATACCACGCGCCAAATCCACTAAAGTAGCCCGTACCAAAACCAACCAATGCAGAGACAAGACCCATTGTAAATACATTCCCACCGTCTAATACCAATTTTCCATTGGTCAGTGGCATATGACTCGCAGTAAACGTAAAAACAGGCACCATAATTACCATGAAAAAGAAGAACAAGGAAAAGCTATGACGGCGTCCAATTTTTTCTGCCAGAACACCGTATACGAGATAGCCGACTATTCCACCAATACCTGTCCAGACAAGAAATATTGGTGCTTGTCCAATGTTGATATGCAAGATACTTTGTAAGTAGGTTGGAGCAAAAGTGATAATCATCCAATAACCAATCATCGTGAAAATCGATATTATTAATGCAAATAGTGTTTGACGAAGGTATTGGGGTTTGAAAATTTCAAGCGGGTTTTGACTCTTTGCATTTTTACGGATAGAGCTTTTATTTGCGATCCATATATGTGATTCTTTCACAAAGAAGATACAATACACGAATACAATCAGTGCTGGAATACTTGAAATATAAAAGAGATCTCTCCAAGCTTCAGGGCTATGATTCGCCCCTAGAATGTTCCAAGCGAAAATAGCCGCCAATAAATTTCCACCTGACCATCCAGTTTGTAAGATAGCTAATGCTTTAGCACGGCCTTCCGGTTTCCAAACCTCTGAAACTAAACTCGCTGCACCTGACCAGAGTCCACCGACAGCAATCCCGACAATAAATCGGTATAAGTTTAATTCACCTAATGAATGTGAGCTTCCACATAGCAAAGTACCCACACCGTATATAAACACAGAAATTAGAATTGTAGGCTTACGACCTATATAATCCGCTATGTTACCGAGTAGGTATCCTCCGATCCCTGTAGCTAGGAGAAACCATGCCATAGTACCTACAACGTTTGCCAATGTCGTATGGAATGAATGAGCAATTGCCAACATCACAAAACTAAAAACACCTGAATCCATGGCATCGAATAGCCAAGCACCCCATGCGCCACCCAAAATTGCATATGCTCTACCCGAGGTTTTGGCAGAAGAACTTTCAATGCTCATTGAAATCGCCATATATTATCAACTCCCCTTACCGGCAATTTCCCATGACGTTATTGGGCTGTCTGTTCAAGATACAACTTGATTCTAGTGAGGTGGATAATTGATAAATGTCACCATTTATCGGGTTAATTTTTTTATACATTTGCCCCCACTACCGACAAACGACTTAATACTTTTTGGTGGTTTTCTAATAGATGTTGTTTCATTATTGATTCCGCCAGATCCTCATCTCCATTAAAGATGGCCTCATAAATTAAATCGTGTTCATGAGCGAGTTCTGGTCGATTTCTTACAATATCCTGGCGACATATCATAATGATGGCTTGTAGGCGTTCAATCTGTTGAGCGATATAAGTGTTTCCACAAGCTCGAACAATTGTATTGTGAAACTCCGTGTGCGCTTTCATAGCTGTCCCAAAGTCACTGTCTTTAGCGCTAACTAAGAGTTCCTTTAACCTACTTTTCTCTTCTGTACTCATGATGGTAGCTGCTTTTTTGGCTGCATAACTCTCCAGAAGAATACGAACTTCGTAACATTCGTTAATTTCTTGAAGAGTCGGTTCGATAACACATTTATTACGAAGTAAGCCTTCATGCTCTAGTTTTAAGATTGATTCTCGAACCGGCGTTCGACTAACACCCATTTGTTCAGAAATCTTATCTTCAGATAAGCGTGTGCCTGCAGGTAACGTCCCTTCGATAATTTGGTTGAACAAATAATCGTAAACTTGCTGATTAACTGGTTTTGGCTTCGTGATTTTCAATATTGTCCCCCCTTATATGTTTGTTTAGCAGTTTAGCAGTTAATCATGTTCTGTATACCGTATACGGAATATCATATGTTGCATGCCGTATGTGATATATAGTATATTATGACATGTAAGTGCTTGCAATATTTAATTGATTGATAAGATTTGTGACGTTTAATCTTAATTTATTTTTGAACGCTGCTTATCTCTTTGAATAGGAAAGAGGAGTGAAATTTTCCTTAGATACATCCAAACCTACAAACTTTGTGATAGTCTTCATAGTAAGGCTCCTTTCGTATGTGGCTCTGCACTGGTTTCTCAAGATTCAGTGTAATCCAAGACCTACGAAATGGGGCCGGTGTCGTTCATTATGACTAGTTGAAGATGGAGAGCAGATAAAAAATCCCCCCTGCAAGACGCAAAGGGGACTGGTTTTCACTTTATAGTCAGTTTTAGCATGGTATTAGCACTGGCAATCAGGCAGCATTGTCCTCAACTTCTGCTTCTAATCGTGTCCTTGAGTGTCTGACAGTTGAGTAGAAACCGAACGCGAAGCAGACTTCAATCAAAAATAACAACCAATCGACCGATATCCCTTCCTGAAAAGCGTTAGCAGCGTTTACAAATAGGGTATCGCCACCCATAAGTGCATAATTTAAACTCATAAATGCAGCTACCACGCTTGCAATCAGTCCAAGAACTGCCCATCCACGCCGTATATGGTGTGTTCGAAACATTTGAACGGCAAGGGCTACAAAACTCACGCCAACAAAGACTTCTCCAAGCGGTACCAATATCCCAAATAAATGCACGTTGGGTACTCCGACGTTTTTCATCAAATTTGCGTAAGGATGGAATTGGATTCCCGAGATTGACTGGCTCATTTGTTGCTGTAGATTTTTGTAATAATCGGGAACCACTAATTTGTTTACGAAAGAGACCAACCATTCGTAGGCAACAATCAACATCAATACTGGTAACAGGACATTACGTGTACTTTGTTTCATAGTACCTCCCGAACTTTGATTTTGCTGATTCCGCTTCTTGCCTTCGTCAGAATCAGTTTAGGAATGACACAATGTTTAGTATGCTGGTGCTGTATTAAATTCATGTGAAGCTGGGCTGAAAATCTCCTGAAACTTGTGGACACCTCATTGATCTGTGATAAGTCTTTGCGTTTAGACATGTGGTTTGAAATATCACCCGATTTGGTTGGGCGTTATTCTGCATAACTGCCCTTTTGTTCAACAAGATCAACGCCTAAGTTCTGCATAACTATCCAATAAACCTCTCCTTATTCTTTCCAATTTGTTGCAACGAAAAAGGCATCCGTGTCTCGGACGGATGCCATTCTTGTTACCGACTTTATTTGCCGGTTACCAACTATATTCACCAGTTACCAACTTTATTCACGATCTACATAAGTTTTAGGTTGGCACATTATAGTACTACAGTGCGAACAAGAGAATTTGGTCATCGCTGACCGTTTTCTTTTTCGCTTTAACCACAAACCCCATCTGCTTACGCAGCGCACCGACAGTCATCGGCTCGTCCTGCGCAACATGTGGTTTTGATGTTTCCTGTGACTCTTCGAATTCTGGCAGACTGAACAAATCGAGCTGATTTTCCGCGTTGGATTGGGACACCAGAGGAATTGGTTCGACTTCTGGCAGTCCTGCAGCTCGCCGCGTTTCCGCAGCCAGTCTCTTCATTGCTTTGGCGATCTCGGCTTTGAACTCGTCCTCCTTCAGCATTACGACGCCCTGGGGAATATCCTTATCGGCTATCGTTCGCCACTTGGATTCGAGGTCGTTGACGTCTCCAAGACAGCTTGCGATTGAAAACGTAGAAGACGAGAATTCGTCTTTCTCACCGAACATCGCCAAATCTGACTTATCTGCGCGTCCCTCCAGTAACATAGCGGAAAGACGTCTTTTCATCATGCGACGGAATTGGACCATTTCATATGAGCCGTTTGTTACATAGAAACGAGCCGTGCACTTCTGAGACTGTTTGATCCTCCATGCTCGTCTGGATGCTTGTCGTAAAGTGTTGATCTGATCCGTCAGTTGAAAGAAATTGAGCGATGGGAAATCGAGCATATCAATACCCACCTGGACCAAAGTGACATTCGAGACGATGACCTGTACGTCGTCCTCTACCGCTTTGGCTATCCATGCGACTCGGTCCTGCGGTTTGACGCTTGCTTTCAATAAACGTGACCTAATCCCTTCTCGAATCAATAATTCGTGTATGCGTTCGTCCTGCTGATATTCCTTGCCGGAATATCTTACAAAGACGACGCATCGACGGCCCTGTGCAAGGTCATCTCCTTTTCTAAGATATCCACAATGGATGTTGTTATGTAATTAGCTCAAATGGTAAAATTTATATAACATACATGGTGGAAGCCCGGGTGAAGTATGACGTGAGTATACGTTATTAAACGAAAGTAGCACCCCACGCGCTATGTCGGGGTGCTGAGCTAAACGTGTGAAGCCAACCGGGTTGGAATCCTAACCTTCTTCTGAGCAAACTTATTTTGCTATCGCTTGTGTCTTCCTACATTCGAATACCGTTAATTGCTTAAATTGCACATCTCGCACGCCTTTTACCAAAAGAGATTATCTTTTGCTGGTTTTACGTAGAAGCGGTATCGAGATTAGGACAGCAAATACAGCAGCCACGATTCCCAAAGCAAGTGGACTTGGCAACCCACCGTGGATATGCCACTTACGCCACGGAGTGGATACTGGAATCATCACAATAGCAGCAATAAATCCCACAACAAGCGCACTGCTGTTGATGCCTATTCGGCTTGCACGCCCAGGTACACGAAATTCCGATTTTTTGCTCCAATCGTTTGCAATTTGACGTGGTACCTTTCGGATATGAGCATAAATATGAACGGCGATGAGCGGCAACCATAGAGTGACACTTACGGCATGAATCTTGAAAAAGAGTCCAGTATGGGTGGGTCCAACTACCGCGAGCCCGAACCCACTTATAAAGACCAAAACTGTAATGATGACCAGAAAAGGAGCTAACAACCGGAGCCAAATGTTAGGCGGTCCTTTCTGAACGAAAACAGCTGATCTCGTATAGAAACGAAAAAATCGGTAGCCGGTGCTACACATTTTGACGATAAGCGGTCCAGATAAAAGCACACCGACAAAAATATGTACGGAAATAAGCGCGTGTAAGTTTGCGGTGATGAAAAGCTCTATAACGATGAGTACGAAAAGTATAGCACCGGCAAATGCAGTCATTCGTTCGTTACGTACGACTCGAGTGTACCCTCTGTTGCTACTTCGCCCTGTATTCATTAATTTATACTCCATTTCCATCATTCTCTTAATTGTTAATTTGATCTACCATTGACCACGCAGCATTTGGCCATGGTACATACTTAACAACTGCTCGTGAGTACGGCTACCCTGGAGGCAAAACGATATAATCGAAAATGTCTTGGGATATCATCCGTCGACATCAATGAGTATATACATGCCTTGTGAGGCACGGATGGAGTCAGTATGGAGATCATATGGAGTTCTCCTTTACAGAACTACCACGTCGCCAAATGTTATCGTTCTGAGGTATGGGCAGGGAGACCATTCGGTTTCAAGTGAGGATTTGCCTAGCGAGTACCGAGCTTTACCCATCGACATAAAAAAGACAGCCCATTATAGAGGGCTGTCTCCGCCAAAGGGTATTCAATATGTTGCATTCAGGCAAAAGGTGTGAAGCGGCTACCTATCCTTGCTGTCACGCCGGACCATGTATTCGTTATTTACGTACCTTTAAAGTTCAGTTATTTAAAAAACTCCCTATTTTTACGTATATATGACCGCTCTTCGTCAGGGATGAAACTCTCTTCAAAAATTGCTGAAACAGGACAAGCTGTTTCACATGCACCGCAATCGATACAAGTGTTTGGATCAATATAAAATTGATCGTCTCCTTCCGCTATTGCGTCTACCGGACACACGTCAAAGCAATCAGCTGACTTTTCTCCGATACATGGTGAGGTAATAACGTATGCCATATCAATCATCCTCCGTTTTAGGCTGGACTGGTATTGGATGTCTTAGATTAAAACCCTGTCTTGCTGAAATCTACTATGAGAATCTAAGAACCGACGGGTTCCTTGCGATTGCTACTATGACCTGGCGACAGTCTTTCGTTCGGTCGAATAAAGGTAATAGCGTTATTGACTGCGGTCGGGGCTTCACCAAAACCAGTTGCAATCAATTTCACTTTGCCAGGGTATGTGACAATGTCGCCTGCGGCATAGACACCAGGTATGTTGGTTTCCATTTTCGAATTAACCACAATTTCATTCTTAAACGTCTCAAGTCCCCAATCCTTAATGGGACCTAAGGATGCCGAAAAACCAAGGCCACTCACAATTACGTCAATATCGAGTCTCATGAAATCACCGTTTTGATTGTTCACGATGATCGCTTCGTCTACTCCGTTTGTTCCATTAATGCTTGAGAGTTCGAAAGGAGTCAGTATGCGAACGGAAGAGTTCTGAAGTTGTCTGATACTTTCTTCATGTGCTCTAAATTCATTCCGGCGATGGACCAGTGTCACAGATTGTGCAGTAAGAGACAGCATGAGCGCGTAATCTACCGCAGAATCACCGCCTCCGACAATGAGTACTTTTTTGTTTTCAAACTTTTTAAGGTCATCTATAAAGTAGTAAATCCCGTTGTTTCTGTAGTCGTTAGCATTATCAATAGGCAAAGGCCTCGGTTTAAAGCCACCAATACCTGCGCAGATGATAACGGCTCTGCCAAAGTGAATGGATTTGTCCGTTCTTAACTCAAAAAGTCCGTTTTCTCGACGATCTAGGGCTTGAACAGATTCATTAAGATAAACCTCTGGATTGCTCTCCGAACTCTGCTGGATTAATTGTTTCACTAACTCGATAGCACGTATTTTGGGAAACCCAGCTACATCATAAATGTATTTTTCCGGATATAATGTAGCCAATTGTCCTCCTAATGTCGGTAGGCTGTCGATAATGCTGCAGGATGCGTTTCGCATACCGCAATAAAATGAAGCAAACAGTCCAGTTGGTCCTCCTCCAATGATGAGAATGTCCTTGATTGACTCCATGCGCATCTCCTTCTGTCTTTTTCCCTTGCAAACTCATTGTGAAGGACAAGCCTGAAACCAGCTTTAATGGAGCCTTAGAATCTCCTTAAAAATTTTGGCTGGATGAACTGAGGGTGTGGCGGATTCGTGTGGAAATGTCCAACAAAAAAGAGACACTAATGACAGCGTCTCTTTCAATTTAGTATTGGACTCAACGCACATGCTCCTGTGTGCGTTGGTTGGCGTGTTTTGGTACATGGTTTTTTGAGGTGGTTATTGTGCTTTTTCTTATCCTTTTTAAGCACAAAATTGTAAATATGACTGTAGGAACTACGTAGATCAATACTGCCCAAAGTTTATTGGAATCAGTCCCTGAAAATAGACCGTGAAAGGTAACGGCGAAGAACATCGGGAAAGAGAGAATATGAATTGCGCGCCATATTTTTACACCTATCTTTTCTCGAAAGTACGAAGTCACAATCAGTGTTAGCCATGCGTACAACGTAAGAATGCCCAACGCTGTCGGAATGGCTCGATACCTTGTCGTCAATGGAATCAGCAACTGGATGATACCAAACGAAACGGACTTGTCCATGTACAGACCCCAAAGATGAAAGAAAAGGAAGGGGAACACAAGGAGGGATGCGTATTGATGCATCTGTGTCATGAGCTTTCTCATATTCCACCTTTCCCAAAACGACAACGAACTGGACGCACCAAGCAGTACTGCAATAGACAATAGCCCGTAGGATGTAAATCCTGCTGAACGTTCTAAGTACCAATAGGTTTCGTTCGCTGCTTTTGGGGCTGGATCGATTAAATGTGTGGTTAGAAGCGAAAATCCGACGACGATTGCTGTTGCAATGCAAGCTACCACGAAAGGGAAGCGTTGACGTTCGTTCATAAGCTGCAAGAATGCTCGACCTCCCCCGTATGTTTCACGATGACCCATTTGCAATCAGTTTGCTTTTCTAAAAACTCAATTCCTACTGTGCTTCCAAGGATTATTGCAACCTTTGCCAACACTTCCGCCTCAACTAGGCTTGGGTGAACGACTGTGCAAGAGACGATGTCAGTCTGTACTGGTTCACCCAAAAACGGATCGATAATATGATGAACATCTCTCCCATTGTAAGACCACTTTCTGTTATATGTTCCACTGGTGGCCACGCTCACATTGAACACATCCAGATTGAATATTGATTGGTGGCTATGAAATGGATCCGTGATTCCGACGACCCATGGTGCACCATTGTTTGTCCCCTTACAGACTATATCTCCGCCCGCATTACATACGAAATTAAAGACATCGTTTCTAAGAAGGACATCTGCAGTTTGTTCCACAATCCACCCTTTGGCAATACCACCCAAGTCTAGCTTAAAACCATTATCTAAGCGTACGTGAGATGTAGTTTTGTCTAATTGCAGAGGAGAACGTATAGGTGGTAAATATGGATATTCAACTCGAAACAGTTCCTTGGTTTCATTATCAATGTCTTTAAATGTCACCGAATAACCCAGGTTATTCATCACATGTCCTAGGAAAGGGTTAAACAACCCATTCGTACGCTCGAAGTAATCATTGGCTAGATCAAGAACAGCTAAAGTATCAGCAGATACTTCAACCCACTGTCCTGATCTTACGTTAATGAGAGAAAGTTCACTGTCTTCTCTAAACCTAGACAACCGTGATTCCAACAAAGTCATTCTTTGCCGAGCACAACTGATTATAGAATATGTCCTGTCCGCCTGTAGGGTGTTATTTTCTACAATGATTTCCACATCGGTTCCCATCGCCCGAAATCGAACTGACTTCATGGGCTGGACGCCGAGGAACTCGTGATTGGCGTGCTCTGCTGGCTTTGCGCCACACTGCTCGTACCAGTCGACTGTGTTGGCGGTATAGAAGGCTGAGAAGGCACTGTTTGAGCAGATGATCGACTTTGAGATGATGTTCCACTTTGAGCGCTCGTGCTGCCGTTTGTAGAGCCAGTCTGACCGGACTGAGTATTGGCTTCTGTTTTGGTTAGCGTAGCAAGAGTCCTAATTTTATGGGTTCTGACGGCTTGTTTGAGAGCATTCATTGTGGCACTGTCGACTTCTCCCGTCACCGCCAAGTTGTAATGTTTTTGAAAGGACTCTACCGCAGCTTTCGTAACGCTACCGTAGTTCTCGGTGATGTCGTGGTTAAAGTAACCGAGTTCGTATAATTGCTCTTGAATCACACTTACGTTAGGACCCTCGGAGCCAATTTTAAATAACACAGACGGAGTGACAATTTTCCTTGAATCCAATTTTGAAGATCTTATGTCCTTAACGCTTACTGGAGCGGTCTTCTGACTTGATGTCGATGGATGGTTAACGGTATTACTAATACTGTGCCAGATTGAAAAGAAACTGCCAAATGCGACGACTGGCATAGTCCACGACAGTGTAGTGAGCCGTATCCGGAATTTTCTCTCTCGACGTTCACGTTCCAGTTTCCTTTGGTCAGTAGGGGTCAAAGTTTTAACTCCTTTCTTCATAACAAATCAGAAATTCGGCTCCTGCATGGATATTAAACCGTAAAATCCTTAACGCTGAATGAAGAGGAGCTTAAGGTTTCCTTAGAATCTGGAGAATTGCTTAGACACAAGTTGCTAACTGTAGCTCTGACGTGTATTTTCATTTGAGTGTATAGATTTTATTTGAGGGTTCTAATGAGTTCGCCATCGCCATTGATGCTAATGGCATCTGATTGTAAGCTCTACAAACATCTATAAACGTCAAATTAAACGGATCACAAATTATATTATTGAGGCGAGGTTCCGTGATGAATCGGGCAGAAGCAGTAAAAGTTCTTGTTGTCGATGATGAAATTGGGATGCTTGAGTTTTTGGAATTAGGACTTGAGGAAGAAGGTTACCAGGTTATGACTGCCCAAGACGGGCCCTCAGCACTGAGCATTGCGAACACTTTTAATCCACATATTGTGATTTTAGATGTTATGATGCCGGGGATGGACGGTTTTGAGGTGTGTGCAATGTTGAAGAAACGAATGAACTGTTCCGTGATTATGTTGACTGCCAAAGACGACGTTAAAGACAGAGTCCTTGGTTTATCAATAGGTGCAGATGATTATGTCGGTAAGCCCTTCAGTTTCCAAGAACTTCTTGCACGCATTCAGGCGAGAGTAAGAAATCAGTTTTCTCATCTGTTGGACGAGTTTGTGATCGGAGACTTCTCCATTAATGACTTACGTAAGGAAATTAGTTATCAAGGTTCAGCATTATCTCTTTCAACCACAGAGTATGAACTTCTAAAATATTTATTAATTAATCACGACATTGTTTTAAGTAAGGCTAAAATTTTAGAGGTGGTCTGGGGATATGATTTTAGCGGGCAAAACAACATTGTAGAAGTGTATATTAGTATCATCAGAGATAAACTAGGAGACAAGAATCATGATATCATTCGGACCGTTCGTGGAGCGGGTTATCGAATTGACTTATGAGGGCTTATAATGATGCGTTCACACATAATTCGAATGTTAAATCCACGCTCACTGAAGTATCAACTGCTATCCCGTTCGATCATCATCATGACTGTTTTACTTGTTCTTATAGGGGTTTTCCAATATGCCTTCATGGATGACTTCCTATATCGTAACGAAGCAGTGAGCATTGAGACTCGGATTGAGTCTATTCCAAAGTCCGCTTGGGAAGATTTAAGTGATCATCATATTATTCCAGATCGTGACACATTGTTCAAGCTTGAAACTCCAGGTGCAACCATTGCATTCATAAATGTTCATGGCAGCTTCACAGATTTATTTGTGGATACGGACGATGATAAGGCAGACAGCAGCCATGAAAATGATTTAGACCAAGGGCCGTCACCACGTCTCTCTCAACAAACATATCAAAATGCTGTAAATAATTCATCAGACATGACTTATACGTTGACGAATGACAACTTAGGGAACACAGTGTTGGTCGTTCTTCATCGTGTTGGCGAGCAAAGTCATGCGTTGGGTGTTGTTCAAGTAACAGTCCCTATTGCACCTCTTCAGCATATTTTAATCAAACAATTGACGGTTTTTGCTTTTTTGGTAATGTGTGCCTTATGTGCAGGAGTCTTTACTTTTCTCCCTATTTTGAGGCGAACTTTAATTCCGTTGTCACGTGTCGTTGAGACAGTGGGTCGCGTCAACGCAGGTAACTTGGACGAACGTTTCATGACAACACATGCACAACTAGAAATTGCGCTACTCGCCTCTTCCTTCAATGCAATGTTAGAAAGGTTAAAAAAGTCGTTTGAAGCAGAAAGGATTGCGAAAGAGCGGATGCGCCAATTCGTTGCAGACGCTTCACATGAATTACGGACACCATTGACAACCATTAACGGTTTTTTGGAGGTTTTGCTTCGTGGAGCAGCCGCCAACCCCGCCAAGCTGGATAAAGCACTACGCAGCATGTACGGAGAGTCACAACGGGTAAATAAATTGGTCCAGGATTTGCTGTTTTTAGCGAAAATCGACCGAGAACCTACCTTTGTCTTTGAAGATTCTCGTTTGGATCTACTATTGACAGACATGAAACCCCAACTATTGTTGCTTGCTGGTGAACGCGCTGTTGAATTCGTCGTTTCTGAAGCGATGGTGGTTAATTGTGATCCCGATCGGATAAAACAAGTGGTTCTTAATCTGTTTCAAAACGCCGTCCAACACACAGACGCGAATACTGGTGAAATTAATGTCTCTCTGGTCAAGGACTTCGCCGGTGCGCGTATTCAAGTCAAAGATAATGGGACAGGAATTCCGTCAGAGCATCAGTCGCAGTTATTTGAGCGCTTTTACCGTGTGGATTCGGCACGTTCTAGAAAAAATGGAGGCGTTGGTTTAGGACTTTCTATCACAAAGTCGATTGTGGACAATCATGGTGGAACAATTAGTTTTGAAAGTCAAGTCGGCAAGGGAACAATCTTTAACGTTTGGCTTCCCGTTAAGTGAAATCATATCCATTATGGGTATAGAACACTGCGGCTGAAGTAATCCGTTATTAACCGTGAGTTCAGTTTGTTCATGCAGAAAGGGGATTACCGCAACCTTGTGCGTTTTTCCTCCTTCATGTTTTGGGTACTACTCTAGACAACGTCTGCATTGCTTGGAACGGTTCAGGAACGAGATTTATATAGATCATCGTCCTAAAGGTTCACGAAATGTCCGACAATTGATACCTCTGCAAACTGCTGACCTCCTACGTCCGCTCTCTTTTGTACAATACAAATTTAAGCCTTATAACGTAGATGGTAGAATTATGTGGAGTAGCTCCAAAAAAGCCTATCGGTTGTACAACCGATAGGCTCGTCATCGATTCCAAATCAAAGGTACTTGCTGAGAAATCAAAATCCACCTGAGTTCACTCAATCGATCAACCAGACAACATCGTACTCTTCGACTTTTAATCGAGTCTTCAGTGTTTCACAGTGCAATAAAAACCGTACGCGAAGTACACTTCAGTCAAGAATAAAAACCAATCGACCGATTCCCTTCCTGAAAAGCATTGGCAGCATTTACAAACAGGGTATCACTGCCCATGAGTGCATAATTTAAACTCATAAATGCAGCTGCCACGCTTGAAATTAGTCCAAGAGCAGCCCATAACTCCCCCTGCCCCTCCGAAGAGGATTTAGATGTGAACGACGATACGGTCATTAATAATATGGCGGCAGGCGGATAACTATAACATGATTCCCGCTTATCTGATCATTCAGGGCTGCCCTAATTAAAGGGGGGTGTCCCAAAAGTCAATTTTGGATTTTTGAAGCCCCACTTTGATTAAGAATTTCTTAAAACAAAAAGCCTCCATCTCCACTTTCACTGTGGATTTGGAGGCTTTTCTATATGATGTTGGGACTGGATGATTTGGTACGACCCTTTTGGGACAGCCCCACGGTCCATAAACATTGGTTTGGCCTCATTTCAATTTGCTGCTAACCTAATAAAACGTTACCTAAGAGTCCCAGTGCGTAAGACACAACGCCAACAATAATTCCTGCCATGGTCATTTCCAAACCACTAGACCACCAGGAACGGACTGTAACAAGGCTTTTTAACGCACCTACTACGAAATGGGCTAATATGGATACAATCGCGGCCAGAACTAAGGCTAACCTTCCACTGATAAAGAAAAATGGGATCAATGGAACGATTGCACCAACGAATGTAGATATCGAGCCTGACATCGCTGATGACCACGGATTGCCCTTTGCAGACTCATGAAGTCCATGTTTCTCCTGTGCAATAGTCCGAAGAAACATGTTGTCATCCTTAGCAATAGTTTGCGCAATATACTCAGCGTCCGTCTCATTAAAGCCTTTTGCCTGATAAATAAGTGACAGTGTTTCAAGTTCGCGTGCCCGTTCGGTTTCAATTGACTTGCGTGCACGGGATAAGGTAGTATCCATCAGTTCGTTCTCTGACTTCGTTGCGAGCCATGCACCAGCTCCCATAGACAAAGTGCTCGCCAAAGCACCGAAGAGACCCGAGATTAAAATCGTGTGACTGTTCGACGTATAGCCTGCTACACCTGCAATAATGCCAAAGATGGCACCTAGGCCATCGTTTACACCATATATTGCGTCACCAATCCAGTCTGAGACATCATTTTGTTTATCCTTCCCTAAGACTTCATCAAGTCGTTTTGACGGAGATAGAGTTGCCATGCATACCACCTTTTCCTCTGTAATACACTGTAATTATTAAATTTAGACTGAATCTAAGTCAATGCTAATCTTTACTGTTCGAAGACCTGAAGTACGACCCCTAAAGTCTCCAAACGAAATGAGTTTAACCAGTCTAATTTCTCTCTATACCCACGGGTGTGACTTCTCAGTAACCGAATAAGTAAGACGAGAAGTTTCTCGACATTGTCCAGAAAAAGTAAATAACCTCCGATCATCCTCAAATTAAAGGTCGTTTAACATCTAGGCATTTGTCGGTTTCTGACCAAATTAAGGACGATTAGTATATGATACATGCGTGTGACTCTCTGGCCCTTCCTATCATCACTGGAGGAGCGCATTCTGGGTGGACACCTCAAGTGCCCATTCCCCCGAAATCCCCAACCCTACATTTATAGACCCGCTTGCAAGTTTCCAGTAATATATTGGTAAGCCTAAACCTGCAATTCGTTTTGAACTAACCTCTCTCTATGATTTAAGATTTTCCCAGTCATTTAGCGGTTTTCTTTGTACACTAAACATCACATTTTAAGCGGAATTCGGTGTTCCATGTGCTTTTTCGGCTCAAGGGTGTATTCAAATAAGGGGTGTACCCCTTTTGGTGAATTATGGTCGCGCTTTTGGATCTCCACATATACCTTCGCGGCCTACCCTCTCATGTCTCACGGGGTCCTTTTTTCAGGCCCTTTACATTCCATCGTTCCGCCTGTCGAAGGGTGGAGGTCAGCTGTGCTGCCCGCCTGGGTCATTGCCCTCATGGTTAGTTTGGTGCCGACTACTCCGCGCTTCGTTTGTGTGTTCACGTGTTCAAATGGCGCTAATTCCTCAGTTGCATTCAATCATTAAGCTGCATTCTGTAGCCGTTCTTCTTGGACTGGTCCAAGCATTTGTTTCGGATCGTACGGTACTTGTCTTTTCCACAACACGAATAAAATTCGAATCAACTTACAACACAGAGCCACCACGGACTGTACCTTCTTCAGTGGGTTCTGTGGTCTCTGCGTAAAGTACTGGTGAAGACCCTGAAACTCGGCATTCTTCGCAATCAGTGGGATCACACATCGGAATAGCAACGCCCTTAACTTGGGTCGACCTCTTTTACTAATCGTCGTTCTACCTTTGTGATTCCCTGAACTGTTCTCCTTCAGATTCAATCCTGCTAACTTTTGAATCTGTCTAGGATGCTGGTACGATGAGATATCCCCAACCTCTGCAATAAAACCAGCGGCCGTCACCAGCCCAATGCCTGGCACACTCATCATTTGTTCTGCACCTGGAACCTGGCTCACTAACTGTTCAATATCCGCTACCAGTTGTGCTAGCTGTGCATGGAGTAAATCGTACTGACCAAGCAAAATATGAAGCTCTTGGCGTGCCATCTGCAGTCCCACAATGATGCCAATCGAATCAGTAGCGGCCTTTATGAGCTGTCGAGCACGACTCACACCGACTCCACGTTTGATCCCATTTTCACGCCATTTACGGACGACTTCTATCTCCGTCTCTTTCACGACATCCGTCGGGAGCGGAAACAAGTGCAAGCACACCAATGCAGATTTTCCTTCCCAGTCCTTAAACACCTTTGTAAACTCAGGAAAGAACCGATCTAGCCAATTGTGAATTCGCCCCTGGACGCGCTTCAGGTCCTCGACCAAACGCCCTCTTTGATTCATTCCCACGCGCAATTCCGCGTAGATATCCTCGGGAATGTTGGGTACAGAGTAGCGTCCGTCTTTGGCCAATTGCGAGATCACTCGGGCGTCCTTACGGTCATTCTTTGTTGGACTATTGTCGTCTAGTTCTTTGCTCTTCTTGACGTGCATCGGGTTTACCAGCACAACGCTGATACCACGATGGCGAAGAAATTGAGCGAGATTCATCCAATAGTGGCCAGTCGGCTCGACTCCTACAATGACTTGATCGCAACCATGGTCGAGCTTTAGTGACTCAATCCAGGTCAACAGCTTTTCGAAGCCGTGCCGACTGTTGTCAAAGGGGTAGGGCCGACATTTTAACGAAAACATACGCTAAGACATTTATTGGAATGAGAATTCGGAGTTTCTTTACTCTAAGGTGTTCGTGTTTTGACTACGAAGTGGGCGCAGAGAATCTAAATCTCTCGGCTGGCTTAGGCTGAATGTGTATTCGCCTAGGAAATTAATGTGCTCCCACCCTAGCGGGGAAATGTGATTCAAGAGTTCCTCCTGGAATCCACCCTGCGCCCTTTTGAATTCCGTCGCCTTAGTCAGGTAAACTGTATTCCACACGCTGATTGCATTGATTAGAATATTGAGCGCACTAGCCCGTTGGAGCTGGCCTTGAAGTGCACGATCACGAAGTTCCCCATGGAAGAGCTGTGGCTAGGCGATTCTGTCGTGCGTAAGAGCCGAGTTTCCCCATCATGGGTGAAGCAGAGACCGTACCCTCTCGAATGGAATACGCCAACCGCAGGACATCATCAAAGTTGTCTCGTATGACCTTTGCATTGACTTGGCCACGAAGCAAAGTCTCCAGTTTTGGGAAGTCAGTCGGTTTACCGAAGGTGAAAAGCTTAGAGTCTGATAAATCTCGGAGTCGAGGCGCAAAACGGAAACCAAGAAGGTGGGTTAAGCCAAACACCTGATCTGTGTAACCGGCGGTATCGGTGTAGTGTTCTTCAATGATCAAATCCGTTTCGTGGTGTAGCAGGCCATCAATGACATGCACGGCATCCCTTGCGTTTGTGTTGATGACCTTGGTATAGAAGCTTGAAAACTGGTCACTGACGAAACGGTAAATGGTCGCGCCCTTTCCATGGCCGTAATGAGGATTGGCGTCTGCATGAAGCGCTGAGACACCTATCGGCACACGCATACCGTCTGATGATGACGTGGTTCCGTCGCCCCAATAGGACGACAGAGCCAAGCGATGATGGAAGTTCACTAGTACAGCTTGGGCTTTATTCATTGCGTCTTCGTAAAGGCGCCACTGCGCCACATTTGCCAACTGCCGATATGAAACACCCGGTGTGGATTCGGCCATCTTTGTGAGTCCCACGTTTGTTCCCATTGCCATGAGGGTGGCCATCACAACGATGGTTTCCTCTTCGTTCGGCATACGGTTGGTGGAAGCATGAACAAACTGTTCGTGAAATCCAGTCCAACGGGCTACATCCATGAGGAGATCGGTGAGTTTGATGCGTGGCAGCAACTCGTACAACGACACACTGAAGTCTCTGGCTTCATCCGGAACGTCCTTTTCTAACCGATCAATGTGAAGTTTCCCACTCTCCAAATTGACGGATTCCAAAGCCTCAACGTTGGACGATAGCCAATCCAAGCGTTTCCGGAGTGATTCCATCCGTTCTTCCAAATATGCCTCAACCGACGTGTCGACTGCTAGTGGAACATGGCTTGGTTTAATCTGCTCCCAATCTTCTCTGGAAACGAGGTATTCATCGAAGTCCTTATGCTGGCGGCTTCCAACAATGGACACATCACCGGATCGAATATAGTTTCGCAGTTCCGTGAGGACCGCCATCTCGTAATAATGACGGTTAATGCTTCCGTCATCGTCATAGACATGCCTCTGCCAGCGATTCGACACAAATTCAAGGGGTGCGCCTTCTGGGACCTTGCGTTTACCGGATTCATTCATGTCCCGGATGATGTCAACCGCTCTCATCAGGGATTCTGCAGACCTGGTTGAACGAAATTCCAGTGACTTCAGGAACGTTGGGGTGTACTTCCGGAGTGTGTAGAACTTCTTCTCCAGCAAGTCTAAGTAATCGTAATCAACAGGGCGTGCAAGGCTTTTTGCTTCTTCCACGGATGCAACCAGTTTGTCCCAAGGCATGACGGCTTCTAGCGCGACGAAGGGATCTATCCCTTCATTTCGAGCCTTTATAAGTGCATCTCCCATACTGGCGAAATGAACGACTTTTTCGTTGATAGACTTTCCGTTTTGCTTCTGAATTTCCTCCTGGGCCTTTCGCCCTTTCGATAAAAGGGACATGATCTGCCTATCGTGTATCTCGAATGCTTGATCCGTTAAATCCTGAATCAAGTCGAGTAGGTAAGCCACGAGAATAGCGTATTTCTTGGGGTCATTAAATCGCCGAAATGATCGAGGCTCGTATCGTGATCCGATTTTAGACAGCTGTCTGAGTCTGTTTGGATGAATCCCATGGGTATCAACTTGGAGTTTGAGTGCTCGGATATATTCAAGCCTTTCAACAACCTTCAGAAACGATTCTGGAGAGGACTGGCCTGGGACCTCTTTTAGCCAACCCAAATACGTTTTATTGGTACCAGGCATCAACGATAGTAAGCTATCCAGACTGTGCATTTGACTGTCTGTCAACGAAGTGATCGCGAAAAATAAAGTTGTATACTCAAAGTTCCTATTTGATCAAGTGGTCGATGGACGTCTGTTTTTGACATGACGCCTAAAGTCGTATACTGACGAGGCTGGGCAGGCACGTAACGCGGTGCCAGGAAAAAAACAAAGTCGTAACTGAACGACCTTCGAGATAGAGGTCAGCGCCTCACCATCTTGGGGGGTCGTATACGACTAAATGCATATTTATTCCGTTCTCCGGAATAGGCGTTCTTAAACATTCGCCCCCGTTACCTGAAGAAGCACATGTGCCAAACAATAAGAGCCGCCCGTGGTCACCAGCCAATTCGGACGGTTCTCTTCAATCTTTTCAAAGGGACTTCTGTTCAACATCTTCATTTCTGCTTCATTAAGGCGATGGTACTTATTTGACCTGCGGAGCTAATTGTAATGTCGGCACTGGAGCCCGTTAGGTCATACCCCCTCTTTGTTGGATCAACGTTGATGCGAATTGAATTGCCTGATGGATTCGTGTATGTCATTGGTTGTGACGCAGCATGTGAATTTAGCGTGATGGAAACGGTGTTCCCAATTTGACCTCCCGTATAATTTAAGAGCAGTGTCCCGGTTGGGTAGCTAAAACCATTTCCCACTATCGTTTCATACGCATATGTGACATTCCACTGTCTGTCATGCCCGACGTACTCATGATAACCTTCAACATGCAAGTCGGTCTTGGCATCCGCCAAAACAAACTGTTCACTATAACTGTGTCCATTTACATTCCAAGAAACTTTCAACGGCGTTGCGTTTGCAAAGCCGTTTGGAAGATATACCATGGAAAATCCGCGAACTTCCGCTCCAGGTTGGATTGGGTTGCTTTCAGCCGCTCCCGTTTGTGATCCGCCCCAGGAAACGGATAGTAGGGTCGGTAATATGGGCTTAACGCCCGCGTAGAACAGTTGCATGTCGTAATACGGACCTTGCTTCGCTAGAGACTTATAGATCACCAATCTCCAGTTATCGGAAACCAGTTCTACTGGTTGATTAAACTGTAATCCTTGACCATGGGCACTCGTCGAAGTCTGCGTTCTATGGTGTAGAAGATCCCGACTTGAGTAAACCCCTACAGCGGCTACAAGTAATGCAACGCATGCGGCTCCAAGTGCTCCCAAGTGGCGAAATCTCGGGTTACGAGATGGTGATTTTGTTAAATTATTGGACGCGTTCTGAGCAATTTTCGCCCAAACTTCGCCACTCTTCTCTGGTGGGAGTTCAACTTTTGATAATTCCTTGTACTGCTCAATTAGATCTTTGGAATCAAACATTAAGAATTCCCCCCTTCAAAGCCTGTCCCCAACATATTGCGAATTCTGGCGACTGCCCGGTAGTCTGTGGTCCTTACTTTTCCCGGTGACCAGCCAAGGACCTGTGCCGTTTCTTCTACGGATAACTCCTCAATATGGCGTAGGATAAAGACTTGTCTGTAACTCTCCTTGAGTGCCATTAAAGTCTGTTCGAGAACCAATGTAGTCTCTATAGGTAGCTCTCTATCCGCGATAAAAGGCGGATCGTATTCAGATATAAATTGATTCCACTTTTTTTGTTTGCGAACGTAGTCGTACATATAATTTCGAGCAATACTCAAGAGCCAAGTCTTGGTGTTCGCATCATGTCTGAAGTTCCCCCAAGCTCGGATCGCACGGACAAATACCTCTTGCACGACATCCAGTGCAACTGATGAGTCACCCAATGTGTATCTGGCGAACCGATATATATCGTGCCGATATAATTCATATAAATCACGGAGATCTGCGTCTCTGTCGAGCTCGGAGCTCAATTTAGGTCACCCCCTCTTGTTGACTCCTTAATTAGACGTTGAACAACGCATTTGATCACAGTTTCAATAAAAAAATTTTTGATGTAAATCTGACCAGATCACGCAGAAGGACATCCAATGTAGGATGCCCGCCTGTACACTTTTACTTTTTATGAGTCCTTCTCTTACTGAACTATGCTGCCCTTATGTTCAATATCCACTTTACAGATTTGGTGCATTTTTATACACCCTAAACATAAGCAATACCGCCTGACTCTTACTATCGAGGCTGTATTTATTGGTATGGAACTTTATTTCGGTATACGACTTTATTTTCGAGTCTAAATCTTTATTTTTCAGTCTAGAACTTTATTTTCCGTGATCACGAAGCGCCGAGCACCTTGAAAATTCTATCCTCCGTTCGTTTCCGTGCCTCCCATACGGTCCTTTCGATTGTTGCCATCGCAGGTAAATCACTTTACGTTTACGCAGTTCATCTAAGCCGATCTGAATGAGATGTAGCGGGCTACCATTGATCATGGCATGTTCAGTCAAAACTTTTGAGAGCCAACGATATTCGCCGAGCGTAAAGGGGGAGAATCCATACTCCCGACGGATTTCTTCCAAGTGTTCGTATCTTGTTGCCTCTCTTTGCGAGTAACCCTGGAATTCAGAGACATTTACCTGAAGTTGTTTGGCCACATAGCTCAGGACACGTTCAGGTATTTCCTGTACATCGAACAGAGTCCAGCCCAGATACCGCAGTACACACAATTGGATAGCGAACCCAAGACGGTTGTAGTCTCTGCGGTGACGTCGAATCACTTCGATGTCGTGAGACGTAAATGTAAAGTATGTCCCTAGCGTCCATTCATCAATGTCGTTGGGGATCTCCATGTATTTCAATCGTTCTTCTGGGGTTAGTAACTCTCTGACTCGGGTATACATCTGAAACTCCCCTATGAAAATTGGTAAAAGTGATATCCGCCGAATCATACACAATCTAGTTTTGTATGATTCGATATGAGCCTGCAATCCCGTGCTACGAAAGGGATTTTTCAACATTTCATAAGTTCTACTTTATTTGTTCTCCGAACACATCATACTTATCGTATAATATCATATAATAAGTATCGTTCGACGGAGGGTCACTTTTGGAATTTGTTCAGCCTATTCGCGAGAAGAAACAAATTGATTCCATGAAAAAAATTCTAAAGGCCACAAACTTGAGAGATCATTGTTTGTTTATATTAGGGATTAACTCTGGCCTTCGAATTAGTGACTTACTGAAATTGAACATTCATGACGTGATGGATGACCGAGGTCGAGTAAGAGACCGCATTTCTATTCGGGAAACCAAAACAGGGAAAAGCAAAGACTTTCCGGTTGGGGATACAGCACGTAAAGCCATCATGGAGTATTTGAGCACTCGTACCTATACATTGAATGATCCCCTCTTTTTGTCCAGGAAGGGACGGCAAGCGTTGAAGAGACAGCAAGCCTATAAGATCATTAATGATGCGGCTAGAGCAGTAGGGATTAAGGAGAACATTGGGACACATACCCTTCGGAAGACTTTTGGGTATCATGCGTACCAATCTGGTGTGAGTCTGGCTGTTCTGCAGAAGCTATTCAACCACTCTGCCCCAAGTGTCACCCTGTCGTACATCGGTATTACACAGGACGAATTGGATGAAGTGTATCTGAATTTGAATTTGTAATCATATATTTATGCGGCTTTATATTCCTTTTATTGACATAAATATAAATTGGAGATTGCGTAGCCCCTAGTTTGTCCTGGTCTCCGTCCACGTCTAGATCGAATTGTTAACCTGATATATAATATAGGTTAACAATTACTCTGGAGGGATGAGTCATTTCACACATAGTGACTGCCAGGAGTTGGTCGGACGTTGCCCAACGTGTCACGCAAGGATATGAAATTTCCAGGAAGGAAGCGTTGGAAATCCTGCGTGAACCAGATGAACGGGTGCTGGACCTTCTTAGCGCCGCCTTTATCATTCGGCGCAAGTACTTCGGGACCAAAATGAAACTGAATATGATTGTAAATGCGAAGTCTGGAATATGTCCGGAGGATTGCTTCTACTGCTCCCAGTCGGCCATTTCAGATGCCACCATCGAAAAATACCCCCTGCTGTCCAAAGAAACCATCCTGGCCGGGGCACAAGAGGCGCAGCGCCGCAAGGCTGGTACATATTGCATCGTGATGTCCGGGAGGCGGCCGTCGGATCGCGAAGTAGAGCAAGTGGCGGATGCCGTCCGGGAGATCCGGTCTACGAGTGATTTGAAAATCTGCTGCTGCCTTGGCTTTTTGAGTCCGGAACACGCCGACAAACTGGCCGACGCCGGGGTGCACCGTTACAACCACAACCTCAATACCAGCCGTGAAAACTATGAAAATATCTGCACCACGCATACCTATGCAGACCGGGTGGATACGGTCGACAGGGTGAAGGATGTGGGGATTTCTCCGTGCTCGGGTGTCATCTTTGGCATGGGCGAAACAGACGAAGGGCGTGTGGATATGGCCTTCTCGTTGAAGGCGCTCGGTGCGGAATCCATCCCCTGCAATTTTCTGAACCCCATTGAAGGAACCTTGCTAGCGGGTCGACGGGAACTCACCCCCAATATGTGCCTGAAAATCCTGGCCATGATACGCTTCGTGAATCCGTCCAAGGAGATTAGGATTGCCGGCGGCCGCGAGGTGAATCTGCGATCCCTGCAACCGCTCGGCCTGTACGTGGCAAACTCCATCTTCGTCGGCGACTATCTCACGACGGAAGGGCAGTTGCCGGAGGCGGATTGGAAGATGATTCAGGATCTCGGATTTGAAATTGAAGAATCGGCCCTGTAAGGACAGCAGGCGTTGCGATTCGCGTGCAATCTGAACATTGGTTAGCTTGAACTCTCCAGCACTGTTGGCTGGAGTGAATGGCAGCGGTACGTGATCGAAGGGGGAATGTTAGTGGCCCATCAAGGCATGACCTATGAAGAACTGTATGAAAAGAACCGTCGGTACCTGTGGAACCCGTTTACACAAATGAAGGAATATTTAGCGGACGAACCGGTGATTATCGAGAGCGGCTATGGTTGCCGATTGCGCGATGTGAAAGGGAACGAGTACTGGGACGGAGTCTCTTCGGTCTGGCTGAATATCCATGGCCACCAGGTGCCCGAATTGGATGCAGCGATTCGGGAACAATTGAACTCGATTGCTCACTCTACGTTGCTCGGGATGGGAAACGTCCCGGCTATCCTGTTGGCCGAGAAGTTGGTCACGATTGTGCCGCGCGGACTGGGCAAAGTGTTTTATTCGGATTCGGGTGCGGAGGCCGTCGAGATCGCGCTGAAAATGGCCTTCCAGTACTGGAAGAACCGCGGGGTGGATGGAAAGACCACGTTTGTCACGATGCGCGAGGCGTATCACGGGGATACAGTGGGTGCTGTCTCGGTAGGTTCCATCGACTTGTTCCATCAGGTGTATGCGCCATTGCTGTTCCCATCTCTGAAAATTCCGTTTCCCAACCCCTATCGGAACCCGTATGGAGAGTCGGTCGAAGATGTAGTGAACGGTTCTCTGCGTGCGGTGGAAGAAGTTTTTCAGAAGCAGGGCGACCAAATTGCCGCGATGATTGTGGAACCGGTGCAAGGAGCGGGCGGCATGGTGCCGATGCCCTCGGGGTATCTGCGCGAGTTGCGGAACCTGTGCTCAGCCTATCACATCTTATTGATTGTGGACGAAGTGGCCACTGGATTTGGGCGGACCGGCAAGATGTTTGCCTGTGAACACGATGGGATTACCCCGGACATTTTAGCAGTCGCGAAAGGAATCACCGGGGGATATTTGCCGGTTGCTGCAACCTTGACCACCGACGAGATCTACGACGCTTTTTACGCGGATTACCACGAATTCAAAACACTGTACCACGGCCACTCATACACCGGGAACCAGTTAGGGTGTGCGGTGGCGCTGGAAAATCTGAAGCTATTTGAACAGAGAAATCTGGTGGCGGAGGTCGAACAGAAGGCGGCAGAACTCCATCACTACCTGGATCCGATTCGCTCTCTATCACACGTCGGGGATGTGCGGCAAAGCGGATTTATGGTGGGGATTGAGTTGGTCGCGGATAAGGCAACAAAACAGCCCTTCCCGTTGCAACAGCGGACGGGGGTCCGGGTCGCCAGAAGGTGCCGCGAACTCGGGATGTTGCTCAGGCCGTTGACTGATGTGATGGTTTTTATGCCTCCGCTAGCCGCGAAACTGGAAGAGTTGAAAGATATGACGTCCATTCTGTACCAAGCCATCGCCGAAGTGACGGAGGATCATCAGACGCGGGTGGCTGAAAGCAGATGAAACGGTTTCAGGACAAACTGAGTCAGTTGAAAGAGGCCGGGCTGCATCGCCGTCTGCGCACGATGAGCAGTGCTTCTGCGCCACGGGTTCAAGTGGATGGACGCTGGTTGGTAATGTGCGCGGCCAACAACTACCTGGGCTTGGTCGATGACGAGCGTGTGCGGGCGGCGGCGGTGGATGCGATTGTGCGGTACGGGACGGGATCCTCGGGATCTCGACTGATTACGGGGACGACAGACCTGCATGTGCGACTGGAGGCGGCCATCGCCGCGTTCAAGCAAACCGAAGCGGCGCTTGTATTCAACAACGGGTACATGGCGAACATGGCGGCACTTTCCTCTCTGGTCGGAACGGGAGATGTGATTTTTTCCGACGAACTGAACCACGCGAGTATCATTGACGGGTGTCGCCAATCGAAAGCATCGGTGGTGGTCTACCGCCACAACGATATGAATGACTTGCGCCGAAAGTTGGAGGATACTCCGGCCTCCGGGCAGCGGCTGATTGTCACGGATGGGGTCTTCTCGATGGACGGGGATCTGGCAAACCTGCCGGCCATCGTCGATGTCGCCGACACCTACGAAGCTTGGGTGATGGTGGATGATGCCCATGCGACGGGCGTATTCGGCCAACACGGAGGCGGCACCGCGGACTACTACGGAATACAGGCTGAGCGGATTGCGATTCAGGTGGGAACGTTGTCCAAGGCCATCGGATCAGAAGGCGGGTTTATTGCGGGATCGCGTGTGCTCATCGACTACCTGGTCAACTGTGCGCGGCCATTCGTCTTTTCCACGGCGCTGTCGCCACCCGTTCTGGCTGCGGCCATGCGGGCCATCGAGATTATCCAGACTGAAGGCGCTCGGCGGGATCACCTGCACGCATTGACGAAGCGACTTCGCCGCGGTCTTTTGGATGCGGGGTTTGAGGTTCTACCGGGGACAGCGCCTATCATCCCCATCATTCTTGGTGATCCGCTGCACACGCTGGAATTCAGCCGACACCTGGAAGAGAACGGGGTGTTTGCCACGGCCATTCGCCCGCCCACGGTACCGCCGGGGACTTCGCGGATTCGATTCACGCTGATGGCAACCCACACAGACGATGACATTGAACACATTATCCAGGCTTGTATCGCAGCAGGGCGGGGATTAGGGGTGATTTCGTGAGTGGGTTATTCATCACGGCGACAGACACAGAGGTTGGCAAAACACTGGTGGCCGGCGGGATTGCGGCGGTGCTGAGAGCGAGAGGGATCGACATCGGGATGTTTAAGCCGATACAGAGTGGCAATCTGGCCATCGATCCGGAGGGGGACGCGGCCCGGTTAAAGTCTCTCAGCCGCGTCGATGACGAGTTGGAGGCCATTTGCCCCTTTTCCTATGAGGAGCCGCTCGCGCCGCGATTGGCGATGGAACGAGCCGGGCAAAAGGTCACCTTACATGATATTGTGAGTCACTACGACACGTTGAGAAAGCGGCACAGGCATTGGATCGTGGAGGGGGCGGGAGGATTGGTCGTGCCCTACACATCGGATGCGATGGTGGTCGATTGCGCCAAAGTGATGAACCTACCGGTGATAGTTGTGACCGGGCCGGACCTAGGTACGGTCAACCACACGGCACTCACCGTCGCCTATGCACAATCTCAGGGTTTGCAGGTGAGTGGGATTATCGTCAACGGCTACGGGCGCCGGCAACCCGTCGGCGTCGCGGAACAACATAATCCAGAGATGATTCGCGAGGTCACGGGCATCGATGTGCTGGGTGTGGTTCCGTGGCTGGGATCGAACCCGACGGAGTCCGCTATTACCCAAGCCGTGTCGGACAGCGTGGCTCTGGATAAAATCGAACAGTTGCTTGGATAGGCGGGTCTGTGGCCACTAAGTGGTCATTTGGGGGCAGCCATACGCCTGTCGGGAGGTGCGAGATATGAGTTTATTTAGCGTACGCATGCGTTCCTCCAGAGAGGAACAGGGCACGCCTGTACATATTTCCGGTGCGGAGCGAATCGTGGCAGAAACCGACCTAGAGCGTGTGGCCGCCACGTTCGTGCAGCGTGCCATGCAGCACAAGAACGGGACCCCGGATTTCGTAAACTTGTCCATTGAGCGCGTGTGTCCGGAGGAAATCATGTCGCTAGAAGCGCTGCCGATTCAGACCTGTGATGTGGAAGATGTCGAGGAAGGGCACCGTGCTGCTCACCACCTCCTGTGCGAAGCGGGAGTATCGTCAGAGTCGGCGAATTTTGCGATCGCGCTGCTAAAAGCAGGTCCGGCACCCGGAGGCCGCGTCATGCGCGGCGCCGTCCTACTGGACGCTGAACAACCGATTCGAATGGAGCCGGATCCCCATCGTGGGGTGCGCGTTTCCAAACTTGATTGGGAACCGAGTGTTTTGGAAAGCTGGTGCAACGGGATTGGCCATTTGGGAATCGCACGTCCAAGAGTGTGGGAAGCGATCGCGATTGCGAGCAAAGTAACCGCACAACCAGAGGTGATCGCAGAATTGTGTTGGTCAGACGATCAAAGTTATATAACTGGGTATGTGGCCAGCCAGCAATTTGGTTATGTGCGGGTCACTCATCTTAAACCTTTGGGAAGTTTGATTGGAGGTCGTGTTTTCTTTATTCGTGCCGGTACGGACATTCAGTCGCTGATTTCCAGACTTGAGAAACAGCCAGCCTTGGTTGATAGATTGCCCACAAGGCCTTATATTGAACTGTAAATTTCCTAATAAGTCATCCTGCAATATTCAGAACGCGGTATATATGAACCGCGTTTTCTTCGTATTTCATACATCAGAGACATTCTTAAAGTAGAGAAAATTAGCTTTTACTATCCAATAAATGTATTAGCGTATGTTTTCGTTAAAATGCCGGTCCTACTCCATTTGCTCACGATGAGTTCGAAGCATAGGTTGCCCATATTTAGTCATTTTAAACATGCATCCTCTTAATTTCCTTTATTTAGGGCCTGCTGAACGATTTAATACACAGGCCCCATGATGCAAAAATCAACCTCAAAGAGTTCTCCAAACAAGAGCCAGAAAAGAAGCCGCAGCCTCTTTTCGAGGTTCATGACCAACAGTTGCAGGGCGATCACAGTCTCGCTCGTCTGACGAAGCCGTGCTCGAATCAAGCCAAGCCCATAGTTTCGCTTGGCTTCGCCAAATTTCCCTTCCACCGCGTTACGCTCACCCACGTCCTCGCGCTCTTGTTGCTTTTCTCCTGGCTCCACATGCTTTGGCGGACGACCAAGTTTCGGCCCGCTCAACCGGATTCCGTGTTCCTTGCAGTACCTGAGGTTCTCTCGCGTTCGATAGATTTTGTCCGCCAGAACGGCTTCCGGATAGCAACCGAAGCGCTCAACATACCGCTCTACGGATTCAATCAGGGTCGTTCCCTCATTGAAGCTATCCCAGCTTGTCTTCTCCATCATGGCGTATCCGTCCACAACACTGATGGCGACCTTTGAACCGAACTCCACATTCGCTTTTGCTTTTCCACGTACAATGGGTCGAACGTCTGGCTGTGCGATGCTGACGATTCTGTCGTCAACCCGGTGGCTTCGCGTGCGATACATCTCTCGTTGTTGGCGATGCAACTCGCCAATAACCAAGAGATCGCGGTATTGTTTCCGCGAGAGGGTAGTAAGCGGTGTATGTTCTGCCAGTTGTTCAATGAATCTCAAGTCCCTTGCCACATAGCGCAACTGTCGCCCAATAGCCTTACGAATCTCTGACCGGCTTGGCTTTCGGTTCTTTGCCGTTCGCAAGTAGTCACGACGCGCTTGGCGCCGCCGGTCTCTAGGTTTCTTCATGTAGCCGACATGTGACGCATGGAGTGTGTCGATGATGTCCTCCAACTTCTCACGCGCTGTGTTCAACAGTGTCAGGTCTGTCGGATACGCAATATCTGCAGGCGCGCAGGTTGCATCCAGAATAAGCTTCCCTTGATGCGCGCGTGGTTCTTGAGATTCTGCTTGTGGACGACCGTTTGCATCTTCCCCGGAGGAGGTTGGAGGATTGTCTTTGGGACCGTTGTCGTCTCCATCCTCTTCTTCCTCACGTGCTGCCTGCACAATCCACTCATTCACTTGGTTAATAGCATCAGGGCCAAGCCGCTTACGAAAGTATGTCAGCAGAGAAGGATCAAAAGGCGGTTCTTCCTGATATGCCTCAAGACCGAGGAAGTACTGCAGGTACGGGTTTTCCGTGATGTGTTGAACCAAGTGGCGGTCTGAAAAGCCTTCACGTTCCTGAATGATGAGCGCACCAAGCGCCATTCTAACGGACATTGCGCGCCCGCCTCGAAGGTCCTTGCTAAAGTGTTTGCTGTATTCTTGTTCCACGCGTCGCCACGGGATGAGATAGGAGAGCTCAACCCAACGATTATCTTCTCTGAGTCGACCACCGAACGGTAGAAAGAAGTCGCCGGGGAGTATCTGTTGATCTTGATGATTCGCGTACATTGTCCGTCCTCCAAGTGCACGGTTTTTCGCACGTTCCGCTCAAAATCCATACACTTGTATTCGACAAAACACACCCGAAACCCTTGCTACTACTGGGATTTCAATTCATTCAGCAGGCCCTAATATAGGTTTCGTCAACCCTGTAGGAATCGGTAGTTGGCTTCAAGAAACGACGAATGCGTTTATCGATCTCAGGACCATACTGGTGAACCCACCGCATAATAGTCGTATGAGAAACCTGAACTCCTCTTTCCTTTAGCAGTTCGACGATATCCCGGTAACTTAAGCTGTATTGCAAATACCACCGAACCGCCGTCAGGATAATATGAGATTCGAAGTGCTTCCATTTGAACGCATTCATACCATGCCAGCCTCATCCCTGAAGTTTATCCGGACAATACTAGCATGCCTGGTGTTTTTGCACCAGAACTGTCATATGAATCCCATTGACTATCATATGATTATCAATCGTAAATATACTTCCGCTATTTGGTTATAATTAGTTTGTTGAATGTTGTTGAAATAAAAGACATATGAGCATATAATATTAGTTAAATGGTTCGTCCCCGATAGAGTAGGTTGCCAAATGAAAGTTAGTATTGGTTCCGACGATGCAGGGTTTTCCTGAAAAGGAACCTTTATTAACACGTCGGGGAAAACGGTTACCTTCTAGGTAAGCGTTTTGGCAGTGTTGCGTATTTCCAATCTGATGTGTGGTGAAATGGTAAACATCACACATTGTAATTTTCCTCATCCGAAAATATTCTTGATCTGCTATCCCGGATGTTTTTTTCAAAGGGGTGTAATCAAATGACGATTAAGTTCGGTTGCCACACTTCTACATGGGTGCTGGATTATGACAAGGAAGTTGACTGCATTGATCATATTATCGACGTAGTCAGCGACGCAGGGTTTCAAGGTGTCGACGTCCAGGTTGCTTTACTTGGGAAATACGACAATGACCCTGAAAAACTCAAGGCAAAGCTGGACAGCAAAGGCATTGAATTAGCAGCGCTGACGGTACCTTTTACTTGGCCAAGTGATACGGAAACTGAGGAAGAACGAAAAAGAGCGGATCATTATATCGAGTACGTCAAGCACTTTCCGGGTGCCAAGCTGAATATCCCAGTGAGAAATGGCCCGAATCGGGACAACCTGTTGCAGCGGCAGAAAGAAATTATGAAATGTGTCAACGCGGTTGCGAAGCGTGCTTATGAGAACGGCGTGGTGTCGATGTTCCACCCGGCATCGCCAGCTACTTCATATTTCAGGATTGCATCCGATTACGAAGTGATGTTTGAATCACTGGACACACACTACATCGGATACACGCCTGACGCCGGCCACATCACCAAAGGCGGAATGAATGCGGTGGATGTCGTGCGTGAACATCTGCCCATTATCAAACATGTTCACATCAAGGACTGCAACAATGACCTGACTTTCGCGAAAATGGGTCAAGGTGACATCGATTTTCCTGCGATGGTGAAATCACTCGTAGATTACGGATATGATGGCTGGATCATGGTGGAAGAAGAAACAGCGGAAGCTGCTACGGATCCGGATCGTGTAATCCACGATGTTTATCAATATGTAGCAAAAAATTTAAAACCAATCGTTGAGTAAGTAAGGTAACACGACGCAAGACATTGCTTCGATTGCGATGCGTTACTCGCTGATAGCACATTCCAAGATGAGGAGTAGAAGAACATGTCTAGTCAAGAACGGTTATCTATTGTTGGTTCCGGCATTATGGGCCATTCCATCGCGTTGACTGCTGCTTGGGCAGGGTTCGACGTGAAAGTCTGGGGCGTCGATGCAGCAGACATTGAACGTGCTCGTGAGGGCCTCAAGGCAAAGCTTGACTTGCTCGCAGGGTATGATGTCCTGGCGGAGAGCGAAAAAGAGCGCATTTTTAATGCGATCACATTCACGGATTCGCTGAACGACTGTGTAGCGAATGCGACGTTCGTGATTGAAGCCATTCCTGAAAAGATTGAACTGAAGCAGGAATACTTCAAGAATTTGGACGAAATCTGCCCTGAAAACACAATTATCGCAAGTAATACCTCTGGACTCAGCGCAACTGAAATTGCCAAATATACAAAGAACCCATCACGCACAGTCGTGACGCACTTCTGGAACCCGGCTCATTTGATGCCGCTGGTTGAAGTTGTTCGCGGGGAACACACCTCTGATGAAACAGCAGAGCGGGCAATGAATCTGCTGAAAGCGATGAACAAAAAGCCGATTCTCGTCAAAAAAGACGTTCTGGGATCGGTCGGGAATCGCCTGCAATATGCGATTTTCCGAGAAGCACAGTACATTCTCGAAGAAGGCATTGCGTCCATGGAAGATATTGATGCTGCAATTCGCTACAGCCTTGGTCGCCGTTTCGGCGTGACCGGTCCATTTATGACCATGGACATGACGCCGTTGACCACGATTTCTTCCATTACGTCTTATCTGTTCCGTGATTTGAGTGACAGGAAGGACTCCTTCCCGACTTTGGAAAAGCTGGTCGCAGATGGACACAACGGTACGAAGACCGGAAAAGGCTTTTATGACTGGACTCCTGAGCTTGTAGAAAAGATGAACTACGAGCGTGAACGGGAACTGATTCGTTGGCTGAAACAGGATATCGAAGAGGCCAAAAAAGAAACGAAGTAACGAACGCCCTGAGATGACACATCGGCTCCTTGTCGCACCATAGCAATTGGACATGGAGCCGGCGTGAAATCCAGTTTTATTTTCAAGTTTTGTGCAAGCGCTCACAACATGGACAGGTGACTCGGTTATTATCTGTACTGTTTGTGTAACCGCTCACAGCATGGTTAGGAGGATGACGAAAGTGAGCACATTGTCGTTTACACCAGAGAAGTCAACTGAGAAACAGACGAAACCGAATCGCAAGCGTTCCAACGCAAGATATATCATTTTATTCATGCTGTTTTTGAGTACTGCACTGAATTACCTGGATCGGACGAATATTTCTGTTGCGGCACCATTCCTGAAGAACGATCTTCATCTGAATTCAGTTGTTTTAGGCCTAGTCATGTCGGCTTTTGGCTGGACCTATGCATTCATGCAAATCCCCGGCGGATGGATTTTAGACAGATTAGGTCCGCGTTTAACGTATGGCTTAGGGTTGATTATCTGGTCATTATTCACGTTTTTCCAGGCTTTTGCCAAAGGGTTTGGATCATTGTTCGGACTCAGATTAGGACTTGGTCTCTCCGAGGCACCTGCTTTTCCGACGAACAATCGCTTGGTTGCCACGTGGTTCCCGAAACAAGAGCGCGCACTAGCGACGGGCATCTTTACGGCAGGCGAGTACGTTGGACTGGCATTCTTGACACCAGTTCTTGCTTGGATTGTCGCTGCTTTTAGCTGGCATACGATTTTCATTGTAACCGGTATCTTAGGTCTGCTTTTTGTCCCTGTCTGGTTTAAGTTCATTCGGGAACCTAAAGACAGCCCTTATGTGAATGCAGAAGAACTTGCATATATTCGCGAAGGCGAAGGTCTTGCAGATGCTGCAAGCGAGAAGACAAAACTCAAGTGGTCACAGATTAGTGTCCTTCTGAAGCGGCGCACGATGTGGGGGATTTACATTGGGCAATTCGGGGTCACAACAACCTTGTGGTTCTTTTTAACCTGGTTCCCGGATTACCTCGTGAATGACAAGCACATGACGATTCTGCATGCGGGCTTTTACTCAATGATCCCTTATATTGCTGCTTTTATTGGAGTCCTGTTCGGTGGCGCATTCTCCGACTTCCTTGTGCGTCGTGGCTTTTCAACGAGTACCAGCCGAAAAACGCCAATCATTATTGGATTACTCCTTGCTGGCAGCATTGTTCTGGCGAATTATACCGCGTCGATTGGTCTTGTCATCACCATTATGTCCGTGGCATTCTTCGCGCAGGGTATGTCAGGCATCTCCTGGTCGCTCATCGGCGACGTTGCGCCTCGTGAGCTCCTTGGTATTGCTGGCGGCATCTTTAACTTTGCGGGCAACCTGTCCGGCATCGTCACCCCGATTGTCATCGGTGTAATTGTCGGCCGGAACCATAACTTTGGCGGAGCCCTGGTGTTTGTCAGTGCGGTTGCCGTGATTGGTGCTCTTTCCTACCTGCTCCTCGTAGGTAAAGTGAAGCGCATCGAAGTATAATTCAGCGCCAAGAGGAAGTGCGCCGCGTGTCAAACGGGACGCGACAACTTGAATTCAATCAATACGCTCATCAATCATCATCAGTCCTTTGTGGGACAGCATCACAAGGGTCTGATGATGCAAGAGTATTCAACTGTTTGTCACAAATGAAAACCCTTTTACAACCTTAACTGATCGAAAATTCACGGAGGTGTGAATTATGGGAGAAAACAAACGCATCTTTGGATTAATCCCGCGAGGAGCAAGCAAGTATAGTTGGTTGACCCTGTTAAATACCTGGATCACATGGGGACTCAACGTCGTTACATTTGCCATGGTCTATGTCATCGGTTCTTCGGTCATTAAAACGTATCATTTGTCACCAGCAACTTGGGGATGGCTGGTCGCGGGTTATCTGGGCTTGAGGTTCTTCATTGATATCCCGTTAAATCTGTTGAGCGATCGGTTGGGATCCGGCTGGAAACGGAAGTTTTTGTGGTTTCCTGTTATGATTGAGTATTCCATTATCGGTGCAATGATAGCATTTCCAGCGTTGAGCTCGAGCGTTTGGTCGTATTTCGCGCTCATGTTGGGAATCGCATTAGGTACGTCAGCCAGCGAAGCAATTGGTGTGACTGCAACCGCTGAATGGTGGTCAAAAGAGGAAAGAGGTTTCGCTGTCGGGCTTCACCATACTGGCTATCCAGTTGGCGCAGCACTTGGCGGAGCGTTTGCATCCTTCATTTTTCTGCACTTTGGTGCCGATCAGTGGCGTCTTGTTTATCTCGCATCACTGGCCACAATACCTTTCGCGATTTGGTATTGGTTTCTATCTACGCAGAAAAACATTGATCAGGTTTATCAGAACATCGATCGGCGTGGCTTGACTCGACCGAATGTAACGGGCTCCGGTGCGCACTCTTCATTTTCAGGGTGGATGAGTGTGCTGAAGATCCCGGAAGTATCGATTGCAGCAATTTGCCTGTTCTTATTTCAAGCAGTTCAAAACGTATTCATGACTTCTTTCCCGGAGTATTTGTCTTTTGTACATTCCTATTCGTACGCTGCTGTCGCTTCGTTAAGCGTTGTCTGGTCCATTACGGGCGCCATCTTTCAATTTCTGTGGCCGGCGATCTCAGACAAGATTGGGCGCAAGTGGCTAATTGTTGGCGCTGGATTTTGGCAAGCCGTCATTATGATACTGCTCCTATGCTCGACTTCTGTATCGACAGTCATTTTGGTTCAACTTCTTTATGGTGTGACAGCGAATGCAGTGTTCCCACTGTTATTTACGACAGGTGCGGATATCGCACCGGCTAACAGGACGGGAGCCGTACTTGGTGTAGGTTTTGCTGCAACATGGCTCGGAGCTGCCGTGGGATCCATCATCTCCGGACAAGTTCTTCAACGTCTGGGCGGTTTCAATTCTATCGGTGGATATCACATTGTGTTTTACACTATGATTGTTCTATCGGCTCTTACAGGCGTTGTTCGGTTGTTTGGTAAGGAAACAAATCCTATTCGAAAAACAAGATCTGTTCCTATGAACACGTCAAAGGCGTCGATGGGAGACTGATTGTACCGCGTGAGCGGTATGCTCAATCTAGATGAATTCTGATGACAGAAAACGGAAGGTGATTTCCGTGAATTACATTTACAACAGGGATGAAGCGCTGATTCGCGAGATCAATGATACAGCCATCCACTTCGAAGGCGTTGCAATCTGGAGCCTCGGTCAGGCAGGTGTTGTTCTGAAAGGAACCGAGGGTGGGGGATTTCTCTGTATCGATCCGTACTTGACCCATTCTATCGAGCAGGAGGATCCAACGACCGAATTCGTTCGGGAGTATGAGCCGCCCGTTCGTCCTGAAGGGCTCCAGGGTGCAGCGAGTGTACTCATTACGCACTACCATAATGATCACCTGGATTTATCTACAGTAAAGGCGTTGAAGGATGCATCACCGAACACAACCTTTGCAATCCCCGCGTCCCATTGCGATATGGTTCGAGATATGCAGTGGGACACGGACAGACTGATCCCTGCAAGAGCAGAAGAGTCGTTTACAGTTGGTGGCTTTCGTGTGAACCCTGTTGCAGCTGCACACACCCAATACGAAACAGATGAAGAGGGAAACCACTTTTATCTGGGCTATTGTATTACAGTAAATGGGGTCCGGGTCTATCACAGCGGAGACACTGTCATCACGGATGAGCTAATAGAAAAGGTTCAGTCGTTTAAACCGCATGTGATGCTACTACCCATCAACGGTGGGGACTTTTTCAGAACACAACGCGGGATTATTGGGAATATGTCCTATCGGGAGGCAGCGGATTTTGCGGCTCTCGTAGGGGCAGATATCGTCCTACCGATTCACTACGACATGTTCCCTACGAATCGAGAGAACCCAGCCAATTTTGTCGATTATGCATTTCGGACATACAGAAATCAAAAATTCCACATGCTGTGCGTAGGTGAGCGATTTATCTACATGAGGTAACAACCGAAGGAGCTGTCTCAAAAGCAGTTAAACTGTGATTGGGGCAGCTCTTTTATCCTTGGCTGTTTTCGCAAAGAAATGCTCCATTCCCGGCGAATCTGGACATTCCAGATTTGGTCGAAAATGGAGCATCTCGTTAGCGGTCAGGGCTGCTCGCGCAGGCGTTATACAGCGCTGTCTTCGAAGGATGTGATTTTTCCGACTTTGCGTGCGGAGTTACCACCCGAAAAATCGGATTCCAGGAACCGTTCGACAATAATCTTTGCCAGTTCCGGACCAACGACACGGGCACCCAGAGTGATGATTTGTGCGTTGTTGCTGGTGCGTGCCTTGCCGGCGGAATAAACGTCATGGCACAAGGCGGCAGAGACGCCGTGAACCTTGTTGGCTGCGATGCACATGCCGATGCCGGTGCCGCAGACCAGAATGCCACGGTCCAAAGTACCTTCCTGAACGGCTTTCGCTACGGCGAATCCGATGTCCGGGTAATCGACGGGGCTTTCGTCAAAGCATCCAAAGTCCCGTACATCGAGACCGCGTTTTTGAAGGTCCTCGATGAGAATCTTTTTAAGAGCGAAACCGGCTTCATCTGCTCCAATACCAATAACCATATGAAAGCACCTCCGGTGTTGTTTGTCTTGCACAATCCATTGTATCTCAATTTGGCTACCAAATAAATAAAAAATAATAACAATATTAATCATATGGCTTTAAGTGCCTTATTGACTATAATCATTTGGCAATCATATAATCATAAAGGTAACAATGAAATCGGATTCTCAAACCACCAATACACATCGTATGTGCGTATATATCCAGAGAGGAGTCGAGTAAAATGCGGTATTTTATCAATACAGTGGATAATCTTGTGGACGAAGCGCTAGAGGGTCTTTGCCTGCTGTCGGATAATCGACAGCTTGAGAAAGTGGACGGCGCCCTTGCCGTTTTGTATCCGAACGAAGGCAGGAAGGTCAAAATCGTCATTGGTGGGGGCAGCGGCCATGAGCCTTTGTTCACAGGCCTTGTTGGACCGGGAATGGCAGACGCCGCTGTGGCGGGTCATGTGTTTGCGGCACCAAGCCCGAGAGCGATTGTCAGAACCTCGAAGAAAGTGGCGAATTCGAATGAAGACGTCCTCTTTGTTTACGGAAACTATGCCGGGGATGTGCTGAATTTCGACCTTGCCCAGGAAGATCTGGAGGACGAGGGGATTCACAGCGCAGCCATTCAGGTAACGGACGACATCGCATCCGCGAGCCTGGATGATATCAAAGGGCGGCGCGGTATTGCGGGCGGTATTTTAGTCATTAAGGTCCTGTCAGCCATGGCTGATCGAGGCGCCTCTCTGGAAGAACTGGTGCAGTTTGGACACAAAGCCAACTTGCACACCCGCACTATTGGCGTTGCTGCAGAAGCGGCTGATTCCGTTGTGGATGGCACCCCGATGTTTGAAATCCCCAGTGACAAAATTGAAGTCGGCATGGGGATTCATGGAGAGAAGGGTGTTTCCCAACAACCATTCATGCCGGTAGATGAACTGGTTGATTCACTTGTGAAGATGTTGCTGGACGACTTTCAGGCAAGCCAGACAGATGTGTCCAGGGCCGCCGTACTTGTCAACGGACTTGGCAGAACCACACGCATGGAGTTGCTGCTCATTGCACGTCAGGCGCACAAGCGGTTGAAAGAACACGGCATTGACATTGCGTATTTGAATGCTGGAGAATTTGCTACTTCTCTGAACATGCATGGGTTCTCTGTATCCGTGATGTCACTGGATAACGAATTGGCATCTGCTTTCTTTGCGCCCGCGCGGTCAAACGGTTTTTCGCTGTAACACAAGCAGCAAGTACAGACAGAATAATCGGGAGGAATCACATCGTGAATGCATCAGCTTGGAAGGAAATTGTACTCAACACATTGGAAGCGGTCGCAGCCCAGGAGCAGCACCTCAACACGCTGGATTCAGCTGTAGGGGATGGCGATCACGGTACGACCGTCGCACGCGGCATGCGGTCCGCAATTGCAGAACTTCAGGCAAATGATTATGACACGCTCAACAAAGTCAACGTAGTGGTTGGGGAAAGTATGATGGATGCGATGGGCGGTGCGTCCGGCGTATTGTACGGTGTGTTCTTTCGGGCGGCCAGAAAGTGCGAAACCTATCATGAAGTGACGGTTGAGGCATTCTATCACTTCATCGAACAGGGCCTTGCAGAGTTGAAACGCCGTAGTGGGGCTGAAGCGGGCGATAAAACCATGCTGGACGCTTTAATCCCTGCGGTTGAGGCTGTACGTATAAATGTGGAAGCCGGACAAACGGATGTAGTCGAAGTCATGCGTGTTGCAGCTGAAGCCGCAAAGCAAGGATCCGACGCCACCAAGGGGATGTCGGCCCGTTTCGGCCGGTCTAAATTCCTTGGAGAACGCGTGCTGGACAATGTAGATCCGGGTTCTGTGTCCGCGGCACTGCTGTTTCAGGGATTCTATGAAAACACAAAGCGCCTCCAAGAGGAAAGCAAATGAAACGCGGATTGTGGTTCGGCACCAATTGGAAAATGAACATGACCCCTGGTTTAGCTCGACAGTGGACGGATACGGTGACGGCATATATGCAAAACATGCCGTCTGACCACCGTTTGTTCGTGATGCCGCCGTACCCGCTGATCCCGCAGCTGCTTCGGGACACCGAGGGTACGGGGTTGATTGTCGGAGCACAGAACTGCCACTGGGAATCCAGAGGCCCCTATACAGGCGAGATATCTCCCGCTTTGTTAAAGGAAATCGGCGCTCACAATGTACTGCTTGGGCACGCAGAGCGGAGAAAGCAGTTCGATGAAACGGATGAAGTGATTGGGCGCAAAGTTTCGGCCGCACTGCATGCAGGTCTGGGTGTCGTGCTCTGCATCGGCGAGGGCGCAACGCTGAAGGGGAAACAGACGGAGACGAGGCAGTTCCTGGAGCAGCAGCTGGCTGTTGCGTTGAGGGACATCCCATCCATTCAGCCGGAGCGGCTGGTCGTTGCGTACGAACCGGTATGGGCGATTGGCGTCGGTGGACAGCCACCTCAGGCAGAAGAAGTGGCTGACGCGCTTTCCTCCATTCGGCAAACCATCAATCAAATGGTGGATGAGTGTGTTCCAATCGTTTATGGTGGCAGTGTAACACTGCAGAACGGCCGATCATTGTTGACGAAAACAGAGACAGATGGTTTATTCATCGGTAGACATGCCTTGGATCCATCCACATTTATACAAATCATTGAAACAGCTGTCGGTGAAAGGTCTGAGGTGGAATGAACGAACGCGATCGACGACTCCAGGACATTGTGGCGATTGTCGAGAGGGAATATAGTGTGTCGGTAGAGAATCTGCAGGAAAAACTGGGCGTGTCTGGTTCCACAGTTCGGGCAGACCTCCGGCTGCTGGCCAGACAAGGTAAAATTCACCGGGAGCATGGCCGTGTCACACGGGTCAACGATTACGAGTCAACATCTCCCGGGGGATTGCCCTCGTTTGAAAAGCGTTTGCAGATCCGTCAGGCTGAAAAGGAAGCAATCACCAAGCTGGCGGAATCATACGTCACTGAAAATGATGCCATTATTTTAGATGCCAGTTCCACGTGTTATCACCTGGCCAAACGCCTTTACGTATCCACCAAGGCGCTGACGATTGTCACAAATGGTATTCATTCCGCACAGCTTCTGAATCAAAATCCGAGGCTCCAGGTCATTCTCATTGGTGGAACCCTCGGTGTTCAACACAATACCGAGGGCATTCTCGGTATTGAATTGTTCAGGAATCTCAACATCAAGAAATGCTTCCTGTCTGGGTACGGTATTTCAATTGAACAAGGCGTCACAGATTTCAGCCTTCCGGAAATTGAAATGAAGAGAAGGTTTATTGACGTCGCGCAACGTGCTTACATTCTTACGGACTCGACTAAGTTTGGCGTCGTATCTGTCGGCAAGTTTTGCGATGTACAACAGGCTGAAGCTGTCCTCACGGACAGCCAAATTCCGGAAAGCACGGTGCGGGAATACGCGTCGCACAACGTGCAGATTGTACGGCCATGACGGTTTTACGGCGCAACGATGAAGTTCGTCCCTGGATAAGCGTTTTTGATTGAATCGGGAACTGCTTCGTCCGTAATCAGGGTGTGAACATCAGCCAGGTTGGTTCTGGTGCAAAAACATTTGAATACGCTACATGTGTTGTAGATTCAATGAACCTTCAACACTATATATTGTGGTTTCGTGAGTTTTTGCACCAGAACCTTAGAAAGCGATGATTATGGAAGTTTAGAAGTCGTCAATTTATTCGCTAGTACAGGCGATAAGAAGAATTCATTGAAGCCTTCCCAAAAGGTATTTGAACGTAAAAATTTAGAATACATTCGTGATGCAGTTGGAAATCCGAAAACAAAAATATTGATTTTGGCTTGGGGTAAGGGAGGCCAAGTAGTCAGTGAACATCAAGAGTTCAAAAAGCTATTGAAGAAGCACGCTAAGAAATTGCGATGTATCGGACTAACAACAGATAAAAAGAGACAGCCGAATTATTATTACGCTCCACGACGAGAGGCAAAACTGAAAAAATGTATTGTCCTTGAACACGGATATGATGCAATCGACATTTGAATGTAACGTGAATCTGTTTTTGATGCATGGTTTATGGTATAATATCCCAAAAGGGAGCAAATGAAAAAGCCAACGGATTCATCGAGAGATGCGACCTCTCAATGGAACTGACTACCGTGTGCGAGACGGTGACAGGCTCATAGGCTCCGCTGACTTGGGACATACGTCCTATATCAGAGCATTCGTATGACAAAATCCCATCAGTGGGTGAAACCGCAGTCCTGCACCTACACGGTTGCAGGGCTTTTTGATGTTCCGAACTTCGAAAAGGAGCGACGAACATGCAAGACCTCATTCGTGACTATCAAGACCAAGTAGAAACTCTCCGCCAGAAGAAAAACCTCTGCAAAGACTTTGCAACAAAAAAGCTATACGCCTCAATGATTGAATCCATGACCTACGCGATTAGACAAATGAAGAACGATGAAGACAACCACCCTCGGACTATCCTCTTGGAAACAGAAGCCCTCAACAATATGGCTGTCGTTTATGACTCCTACAGTGTCCTCGAGGATGAAGAAAACGACACGGCTGCTACGGTCACATTGGACATGAGTTCACTGTCATTCAGAGAATCACGTGTACTACGTTCTCTGATGGATGGGATGACATTTCAAGAAATCGCAGACAGCATGAAAATCACGAAAAGTACAGTCCAGAAATACGCAGACCGCGCGCGGGCGAAGTTGTCCAGAATGCGTACTGCAGGTGTCCAGATGGCATTGTTCAATAGCCTGGACGACGATGGAGGGGTCTTTGCGTCGGGACTGTTCAGGACTGCAAATTAGATTTCTGCACTTCTGCAAAAATGCATTTCTGCTAATCTGCATTTCTGCTGAAATGTCATACACCTCCCCATTAATGGACGCTGATCAGACTCAAAGAGTGAATGCAACACAACCGCATTCTGTTACATTCGAAAAAATCCCCGAATCCCGCGCCACACAAGGGACTGCGGGCATTTTTTGATTCAGTGATATCAAACGCTAACAAACGAATACAACATACCGTATAATTGGAAACGATATGGCGCATTAGCCTAGGGGTGGTCAATTGTGGAGTACGTTCAACCAATTCGAGACAAAAAACAAATAGATTCCATCAAGAAGATACTCAGGGCGACAAATTTGCGCGACCACGCATTGTTCGTTCTTGGGATCAATTCGGGTCTGCGTGTGAGTGACCTATTGAAGTTGAAAATTCGAGACGTCATGGACGGATCTAAAATTCAGGACCGTATTTTACTGAGGGAGCAGAAGACAGGGAAGACGAAAGACTTTCCTCTCTCAGACAATGCCAGGAAAGCACTCATAGAGTACATAAAGACTCGCGAGGGATATTCACCGGATGATGCATTATTCGCAAGCAGAAAAGGTGGAAGGTCAATCACTCGTCATCAAGCATACCGGATCATCAATGATGCTGCTCGTTCAGTTGGAATCAAGGAGAACATCGGGACTCATACATTAAGGAAGACATTCGGGTACCACGCCTATCAAGCCGGAGTCGATATCACCCGCATACAGAAGCTATTGAATCATTCAGCACCATCGGTGACACTGGCCTACATCGGAATCACGCAGGAAGAACTGGATGATGTGTATTTGAATCTGAATTTGTGATGATTGTGGGTGATAATTTGCGTAAGTTTTTAAGGGCATTTGGTTTGGTTGGTGGCGGAATTTTATTTGCCGTATTGGTTGTTTGGCTGGGTCCCATTATATTCAGAGGACATCTCACTTCAGTATCTTCTGAGCTGAATTTTATTGCCTTTTTAGCCACGTTGGTTGGTGGAATTATGGCCGCCGCTGGTCTCATAGTGGCGCTGGTATCTGTTTTGTCTTTCAGGGCCCTCGACGAGCGAGTGGAAAACAAATTTAATCAACTGGCTGAACAAGACGAAAAGGCGCGGAGAACTCAAACAAACAGCATGTTTCAAGGGTTTGCATCACAATTGCAGTCGATTAGTACTCTTGACCTCTATCAATCCGAGAGGTTCACTGAACAGGCCTTAAGTTTATATCCTGACCTTGCGGGGAGTCGCCGGCAGATGGCGCTACGATTCTTTCGAGCCACAGAAGATGCATTTATATCAAAGTACCGTGATAAAACGCTCCCTCGAGGCAAGGTTTATTTTCCTGAGACGATTCAATCAGATTCATATGCTCACGAAGCTGAAAAGTGGCTAGAAAGGGCCAAACAACATGGGGAAGACAACGATAAATATCTAACGTTTTGTTTAGCCAAATTGTATGGAATGAGAGGACGTTATGACCTGATGAATGAGGCTCTGGCGGAGTCAATTCCACACATCGAAAATGTCCATTCGCAGCTATTTAGACTTATCGCTACATGTGCGTATTCGTGTGACTCTGAAGAACGCTTGAACAAGCTAGCTTCTACAATAAACGCGACTACACCTATGAATATGGTGGAAATGTTTGAACTTCTAGAGATTTACAAGGAATCGTGGAATACCCCGTTCTTCTTATGCCGCCTTAAGGTAAATGGACTGAATTTATACAAGTTACCTTCACTATTTATGTTCAGAATTTATTCCAATGACCAAGGGGAATACCGTATCAATTTTATAGGTGATGATCCATACGACATAAAGCGTGTGCCTGTCGAACCCGACTCGGAACAGTGGTTCACGAAAGAAGAAGCATGGAACATAATTTCCAACGAAGGATGGGTACTATACGCTGTGAGTGATGAATAAAAAGTAAGGGACTTCGATGCGAGTCCCTTTTTAATCTACTGATGTACTTAATTAATCTAGTTAAAGGAGAATATCCGCACAATCCATGATTGACTGGCGCAACTGGTCATCCAGCCCATCGTTGTGAGCGAGTTCGACAAGTCTTGACAGTTCCAAGTGCTTAGCGTTTTGGCTATCAAACGCCGGGAGATTCATGTGTTTAAATATATCTCCCGTCTGTATGGATATATTATGACTCTCAATAAATTCTCGGACGTCGTTAGAATTTAACAAGCCGCACAGATAGTAAGCTGGGGCTGGATCCGAGAAGTCCACAAAGAAGACCTTATGATCAGGGACAAATACTTTTTGTCCTAACAGTGGTACATTTGCGGATGTTACTACAGCTGAAGCAAATGTACTCGATTGCTCTGCCCATACCACTTTATAGGGAGCAAATGTATAGGGACCGACATTGTATATCGAATAATATGGTTTGCCTCTCATATATCGCTTCAACGTAGACCGGTTCTTCAGCAACGGTTCAAAATTGGACAGGTAATTTTTCGTACGCTGATTTGTTGTATCCAATAGGTGTTGCGCCATATCACAGGCATCGTTTGACACTCCCTTGTTAGGCACAATGGCAAACAAATTTTCTCTAGGAGCCACGCGAAATGCAGAGAAATCGGCAGCACCCTTTATCAAAGGGTACAACATTGAAGGTTCAATCCAGAACCTTTGTTTTGGCCCAATGTCGGTTCGCCCAGCATCTGGTCGGGTTTCGATTTGAACCAATCCGTCAACAGAATTCACATCCACTACGTTAACGAAATAGACCCCATTTAAATCTGCTGTAATACCTTTTCGCCCGTTCACCCACTTGCTCTCTCCAGCGATTCTCCGTAAAGTTTGAAATCGTTTTGGTGGGAGTACAGCCCAAGGAGATCGTTCGCTAGTTACAGGATTAGCTTCCATTTGGGTATCATCGATTCGATTCAGTACCTGTTGCAAGGGCAAATTGGCTGGAATTGTTCGCGTATACCCTTGTTTTGAAGTCCATACCGTATAGGGTACAGGAAAAGCTGGATGTACGCCGTGCTCCTTTCGAAACAATGCTACCGCTGTTTTGTTTGCCGCGTCGGGGAAGGGCTTGAGAGCTTTCATGTCATCAATAGAAACAGGATTGAGCCTGTCTTCTCCATTTATGGAAAAGCTCCGAAATCCTTCGGAAGACGGTGACTGAAAGTGTGTTTGTGTAATCACAAACGACAATTCACCGCCGTGCTTCAGCCATTTATCAGCGACTGTATATGTAATCATCCCTGATATATCAAGTTCGTTTCCACCGTGGTGTGGAGTGCTGGAGAAAATGTCGTATTGCTCACAAGTTGGTTTTACTCGTTCACGATACAAGGCGGGCAGTTTAGACCAACGAACCCACGGCGGATTCCCTACAATTGCATCAAATGCCCCTGCTGTCGCAGACCAAAAAAAGTTTCTTACAATACGAAACCAGATTCCATTCCAATTTTTCTTGTGTAGTTCTAGAATTCGATCATAAGTATCCCGTAATGGCTCTTCCCATTGATTCTTTTCTTCATCGGTAATGATTAAAGCTCTATATATGCGATCAAAAGCCGTCTCGAAAGGTTGGTTTTGTTCGACTTGTTCACCCATAATGACGAAAATTTTATCAAGTCTGTCCCGATCCAGTACGAGTGCGGACGGTATTTTTACCTGTAAATTAGCGACCTGGCTCCCGATGGAGTAAGTGACAATTTCGTTGGGGTCGGTTGGATTTGGTGCAGGAGAATACACCGCATCTGCTAGCAGCACGGGAAATTCTATTTGTTTCCCTCCACACGCTTTTAAAAGATCGGCCACAGCCATTAACATGTTTACCCTTGAAGTTTGTACTGCCAGCGGATTCAGATCAAACCCCCACACGTGATCTGAAATGATGTCGAGTGTTTCTCTGGGAGATAAACCAGCTTGTTGTGCCTGTAAGCGAAGGCGTTTCACCACAGCAAGCAAAAATGAACCAGAACCGCAGGTTGGGTCAAGGAAGCGATCAGTTAACCATCGTGGAGCCTGTAATTTATTCAGTGTAAATTCAACTAGCCAATCCGGTGTATAGAACTCCCCTAACGACTTTCTTAAATCTTCGGGAACGAGCGACTGATAGAAACCCTTTAAAATATCTTGTGTTCGAGCATCAGCCAATGATTCTGTACGATAAAACGATAGTTTAATAAGTGTGTCGCGTATTCCGGATAGAATGTTTTGTTGCTCTGTCGTGTATGAACAGGCGTCAAGATACCACCCGAAAATGGCCTCTTCAACAAAACCTTTTATTCCCGCAGCTTCAAAGAGTTTTCCCTTTTCGATCTGTTCACTAATTTCTGCGAACATACGGTTGTCCGGCAAGGTGACAATGGATTCAGCGAACACGCGGCGAGAAGTTAAATTGTGGGCAGAAACGATCTCTGCGGCAAGTAATTTTATAATAAGTGAATTATACGTATGGATTACAAAAAGGCTTGCCGGAATTATTAGCTCTTGAGGCATGTTGTTTGAAAATGTAAACCTTATTGACCTACGTATTCCATCCAACTGACTAACAGAAAGATCGGCAACCTGACCAAAAAGAGTTTGCCATTCCGCAAATAACATTTTTATTTTGTTGTTGGCTTGCTGCCCAATACTTGTGGATAGGGCATTTGCCATGGCTTGCATTAATTTAATTCCACTGTCAGAGGAAAGACCGAAATCTTCAACGAGGTTAGATACAGTAATGGCTCTTCGGAACGAATCCGTAAGAGCTGTGGCAACCATTTGAACTGATGCCTCGGAGAACGCTAACAATTCTCCATGTACAATATCATTCTCTACAATTCGGGCGAAACAGATGTGATCGCCATCAATGGCAATTCCAATGTATGCTTCCGGTTCCAGCCCATCCTCAGTAGATTTTCGCATTATGTATGGCTTCAGTCGCTCATGTATAGCCTCTTTAAATGCAGGACTATTTGTTCTTCCATGAAATAACTTTGGTGCTTTGAACTCGATAATTACGTTATTATAGCTTGAATCCAATTTCTTCCGCTCAGCTTGAAGTTCAATTCCCAAAGAGGAAGATAGCGCTTTTAACCAGCCAATTCGAAGTTCTTCTTCGTTGGCCCATCCTTGCCTCATATTGTTCAAATTTGTATATAGATTGGTCATAATGCACCCCAGGATTATAACTTTCCAAATTAGTTTAACTAGCTCTAGTAATGCTATGGACTTTTATTAAACACTAATTGTTTAAAGGTTGCTATAGAAGATGTTGTGATTGATTTCAGCTTGCGCCAGATCCTGGTCATCGATGTGGCCTTTAAAAGCTCTTAACCTATCGGTTGAATCCATTTTAGCTCACCCATCTGCAATCTGTCGGCGTTTTATCGAATAGAAAGCCTTTGAAAGAAAGGATTCGCCAGCCGTCCCATTTTGGCTCGAATATGTAGCTTTTATCGTCAAACGCCTCGGGCTTCATCGTGAGAAGCATTGGCTTTATCGGGGTAAATAGCATAGGAATCACCAGTTACATTTTCTCGTTATGTAAACAGTCAGTACATAGGCGATTGGTGGATATTATATTAAATCTATAGTGCGGGGCACACATATCAACAAGGCGTAGATATCACCCTCATTCAGAAATTGCTTAACCATGCGTCTCCATTTATTGCGTCGTCATATATAGGGATAACAAGAGAAGCACTAGACGATGTATATTTGAGTTTGAACTTGTAAATAAGGAGAGATGACAAAAACCATGAGTGTAGGAAGAAACGATCCATGCCCCTGCGGAAGCGGGAAAAAGTATAAGAAATGTTGTTACCTTAAACCTAAATTTCACGAATGGGAATTGAATACACAAGAACTTCTCTCAGACGTTCCGTATGGAGACGTCATCGGAAAAACGTTGATGACTTCTTTATACACATTGGATAGGGAAACATGGTGGGAAGGTGCATGCCATTCAACAACCGGAATCCTCTATGTGTTATTGCGTGAACAAGGTATACCGAATGTGAAACGTGTTCTTAGTGAAGTAAAACATCCGCTTGAAATAGACGGCAGAACAATTTACTTTGACCATTCTTGGATCACTATCAACGGTGGAGTATACGACTTGGCAATTTATAAGTCCCTTGACCATAGATTATCATGGGCACCTACAATAAACGGATTCGATATACAAACAAAACAACCTACAGATCTGGAATATGGGGTAACATCGCCTATTCCAGCAGACCCTGGTGCGGTGTTTGTTGGGTCAATGTCGTTTGTTGAATACATGGATGGATTCCTCGGTCATCCAGACGGTTTGTGGGGATATGTGCAAATCATAGGGGAAAAGTTAGGTATCGATTTATCTGATGTACGGAGCAAATACGTAGAAACAGCCCCCACCCGATAAGGTGAGAGTTTCTTTTGTATGTCCGCAGATACTTTGTTATTGTGCCACTGACTTTCTCCATTTAATCATTCCACCGATTGAGATAAGCAGATAAAAGAAATACAGTACGGAGAACAGATACAGTCCCTTATATGCGTACAGGCACAAAGACAGCCCATTCAGCGCGAACCATCCGTACCAGTTCTCATAAATGCGACTCGACTGTGTTTTGTCAAGAAGATTTCCCTGGTTTTATCATCACTTTTTGCTTGGTGTAATCATCGATTTTTCCCTGGTGTGATCAACTAAAATCCCCTGGTATTATCACGAGAATTCCCTGGTGTATTTCCAGTTCTGTTTGGGTCATTTTTGCCGCATCAATGCGTGTTTTAGTCGGTAGCTTTCTCCCTCAAACACAACAAGTTGTCCATGGTGCGCCAGACGGTCAATCATTGCAGCAGCCATCTGGTCATCCGTGAAAATACCGCCCCATTTGGAGAACTCCAGATTCGTGGTGATCACCAAACTTCGTCTCTCGTAACTAGCTGCAACCACTTGAAATAATAGCTGCGCCTCTTCACGGTCCATCGGAAGGTAACCCCACTCATCAATGACCACAAGCTGAGCCTTTTCTAGTTCCTTCATTATGCGTTCTAAAGATCCAGCGCGTTTGCTCTCGCTCAGTCGTGTCACCAGGGATGCTGCGGTGAAAAACCTCGTAACAATTCCCATCTCACACGCTTTCGTTCCTAAGGCAATGGCAAGGTGTGTCTTACCAGTGCCGACAGGACCATACAGAACGAGGTTCTTTTTCTCCTGGACAAACTGACACGAAGTCAGTTCATCCAGGGACAAGGTAGAGGGCAGGCGAAGTGAACTGAATTCGTACCCCTCCAGCGTTTTTCGTACAGGGAACGCAGCTCGTTGAAATAAACGAATTCTCCGCTGACGCTCGCGGTGCTCCAATTCCTCCCGGAACACCTTATGTAGAAACTCCTCCTGTCTTGGCGTAGCTTCTAAATCGCATAACCGTACCGCATTCTGACTCAGGATTAATTGTCGGCAGTATTGTGAGATTTCTAGTCGTATCTCACTGCGGTCCATGCACTTCACCTCCGAATGCGGGTAGTAAAACATCATACTGGCTCATGTCGGGTCCAGGCTCCCCTGGCGTATCCAGACCGTAGTGAGCAATCCGAGCCGCAACAACTGCTGCATTGACCTCAATGCCTTGTGTGCGTTTGCGAACAATTGCTTCCTGTATCGAAGTCACCGCAACGTGCCATATTGGTTAGACAAATCCTTCATGAGGCGTAACGCTTGCCGTAACCCACTCCTGTCCTGCTCATCCATGTAATCACGAACCTCGTAGGACATTTGGCTACGCATCAGGCTGTTTCGCCATGCTCCTGGTTTTACAATCAATTGATCTAGCATCGTTAACCAGTCGACTGTGTCTGTCCGCTCTGTACCGAACTCCCTTTCGTGGCGAGAGATAACGTCACCCGCTTCATCAAGTGGTTCAATGAAATGTGCGCCGATCCGGACAATAATCTCCCGGTCTGCATACAGCGGCGAGGAAGAATAAGTGTGCTTGCCATCAAGTATGAACTTGCCATAGCCGTTGGTCTTTACATGCCCATATCGGCAAGATTCAAACGGCGCGTTTGGGAGTGCTCGCATGGCTTCCTTGTCCTTCTCAAACAACTCGCAGATAGGTACTCCTTTCTTGTAGTGCTCGCGGCTATTATCCAAATCGCATAGTTCGAATAATTCAGTGTTCCACTCATGCAATGACACTTTGGATGGTAGGGGAACCATGTAATTTCTCCGAGCGTAACCAACCTTGTTCTCCACATTTCCTTTTTCATGACCGCTATTCGGATTGCAGAATGTAATCTCAAATCCGAAATGGGCTTGGAATCGCTTAAACAACTGTGTAAGGCGAACTAGCTCTCCAATTCGCCTGCCGGCTGCTGTGGCATTGTCAATCACAAGTCGTGACGGAACACCCTCAATATGATAAAAGACGTCCATTAATCCTTGGCATAAGCATTCAGCAGTTTCACCGAGAAAGCACTGAACAAATCCTGCATTGCTATGCGGGAAAGATACCACCAGATACTTCGTAACGCGTCGCACGCCGTTTACAATCACATCACATTCACCAAAATCAGCCTGAGCCTCTCCAGGATGCCACTGAAGTTCAAGATAGCCCTTCTTACTAAGGTGCTGGCGTTGACGAAATGCGGTCACGTATCGGTTCACGGTCGGGTACGAACAGTTGAACTCCGGAAACTTTTTCACGAGTCGGTCATATACTCGCTTCCCCGTATGACGTTGCTTGTACCGATTTTTAGCATCTTGAAGAAGCCATGCATCAATGGTTGGTTTGTAGGGATCCAACTTGGATGGCTTAGACACTGGCACAGGCAGCCTTGGGGAGAAGTCCTCCTGCTTCATGTATTTCCGAACGGTCTTGGGATCTAGCCCCAATTCCTTTGCAATCTGATACGCTCCTTTCTCTTGGAGTTGCAGTTCCTTGATCCGGTGAATCTGCTCCATACTTATCGTCATCCTTTCTCCTCCTCGCATTTCTACAAAGAGGATTGTAAGAAGCAAATGACACAATTAGGAGAGATACACCAGGGAAATTTCCAGATCAGATCAGGGATTTCCTGATGACATCAGCAAGGATTTCTTAATGATTAGATCAGGGAATTTCTGATGATCGAAACCTCCATTTTTATTTGACCATACACACTCGACAATAGATACTGTGCTGATACGCCAACCATTGCTGTGAATGCATCGAAGTACGGCGCCGGGTCTCCCCATGCTTTGATGATGTGACCCCATATGATTGTGGCCACGATTAGGAACAATCCAATGATGACGGTTTGAAGTACTGATATATGCTTTGTTGGACGTATCCGTTCATCACGATTACGACCAGTGAGCCAGAACACCCAACCGAAGACCATTAGAATCATGAACATGATCTGCAGTATGGCGTCTGCATACAATTTTGTATGGAAAAGCGTGTAGCATAGGCAACTGTTACCCACCAAGCCCACCGGATAGTTCCAGACACTTTCCTTTGCGACGAGGTAAACGCAGATGATACCACCGATAGCAGCGATGATTTTAATTGGGCCTGAAGCCGTGAAAAATGCGACAGCCGACAAGATAAGTAGAACCAGTATATTTATTAAAATGCTACGTGTTTTTGCGCTCATTTGATCGCCTCCCAAGAAGAAAATAGCCAAAAGTCGTGTAAAAATAAAAAAACTTCGGATTTAGCTTCCGAAGTCGTCAAAATAGATGCCCACGTTGAAAGACCCGTGGTAAGATTATCCTAGCGATACGGAACCAATGGGTGACTTTGCCTTCCCAAGTCCTACGGACTGAGGGGAGGCATGGGCAATGGTACACATAGACGCGGTACTAGATACAGTCTATAAGGTTGGGGAGATTATGTCCCTTCCAATCGTACTAACAGCCTTCAATAAGTTTCGGAAACATAAATAAGTCACCCCTCTAGGTTTGCCGCCAATGGGGTGACTTATCGCAGGTTTGCCACGTGAGTGGCGATTGAGTTAATCGTCCGAGTGTGGGAAGCCCAGTCACTCAAGGCGATGTATCGCAAGGGAGTCAGAGCTGCAACTCTGGCTCCTTTACTTATGATATGCATCTATTACGTCAAATATATCACAGAGGGTGAGGAACGGGGTGAGTTTGTATGCTAAAAAATTATTTTTGTGACTACAGAAACGATTTTTTGAGAATACAGGCGTGTATTGCCCATTGGGGCGTTTGACCCCCAGAATCGATACATTCTATCTGGAGGTCGTTTGAAACGCCTCAAAATGGACGTCAGGAGGCCGTTTTTTCATCGACTTCGTTTGTGTCGTACTGGTTGGAATGTGGTACTTCGCTACAGGCTTTTTAATTAGACTGCTGATCAACTGTTTTACATGCCTAAGGTTTCACCCCCGGGTTGAATCAGCCCAGTATCTTGGATATGACAGCTTGAATTGTGTCCTCCGGGGGGGGGGCAGTAACCATCCAAAATTAAAATGAGCCAGAGGAATTGCTTCCTCTGGCTACCCTCGCCATGCCACGCCCGGCCAAGGCATGCCCCGCCCCGCCTAGGCTCGCCATTCCAAGCCAAGCCCGGCCGTGTGGCCTATCTCATCAGCGACTGGAGGCCAACCCGGTCGTACATCTACGTTTGATGTTTCGAATTAATCTTCATCTTCCCACCATAATAAATCTGGTTCTGGTGCAAAAATTCACGAAACCACAATATACAGTGGTCTATCGTAACCGAATCCACACTACATATGGTGTATTAAAATATTTTTGCACCAGAACCCTCGAAATCGTACGTTCATTGAGTCCGGTAAGTTGAGCCAACTCGCGAGTATTTATATCCCGTTCAGCCATCAGCACGCGTAATCGTGCCGCAGGGTCATCTTTGACACGCATAACAATGCCCACCCCGTATACCTTGTCTAGCAACAGGATGGCCAAAATAAATAGCCCTATATACATTCGCATGTAGCTATAATGGGGGTCCCGCCGACATTTTAACGAAAATATACGCTAACCATAATCTGGTTCAGAAATAGCGAGGAAACTGGAAAAAATGGCGTTACTGAATCATACAGAACGGATTTTTGTATGATTCGGCCAAGACCCGCAATCCCACATCATAAAAGGGATTATCAAAGGTTCCTTATATCTCAAAAGCCTTGGCTCATCAAACCAATCATACTCATCATGTAATAAAGTACATTAAGTTTCTTTCGACGTGACGTTTAAACTGGAAATTCATGTCCAAGTTGAACATGACTGTTTAGGGACTATGACGCCGTGTTAGACGGACTTCTGGCCCCTTTAGCGTAGAAAAAACCGACGTTTTACATCCAGAAACTGTCTTAGCGTATGTTTTCGTTAAAATGACGGCCCTACCCCAAAAAGGAACGTAACGCTATCGTGTACAAAATCGACCGCATCATCAGCAAACAACTATGGAAGAAGGTCCACGCGAACTAAACGAGGATTTCTGCCGATGGTCGACGTCGCGCGGCCAACATTGAATATAATTACGTTCTGCTGTCCATAATGATAAGGCTCAGTCGTCACTTACATAGCAAAGAGGGTATCCGTGTCATACGGGTGCCTTTTTTATATACATATCGCTCGATTAACTGGCCACATTAATAGCGCAGGGAAGTGCTATCTCGGGTATCCGTCCATTACGTCGAGATGGGTGGATGCTCGCACCTTCTTTAGGGCAGAATACGCGCAACAGCGCTCCATATGAGATAGGAGCAGTCTTCATCCCGCAATGGGTATCCGTGTCATACGGGTGCCTTTTTGCGTTGTCGGACACGCGAATTTTATGTACGCCGAAAATCATTGATGCGACGCGGTTTGTAGCCGTTCAATGCATGATGACACATTCCAAAACGTCCAATTTTGTGCATATATATTTATTATATCGCATGATTACACACTAACAAATTGTAAAAATATGTAATTGTATTTGGTGCTATAATGATATCGAAGACACATACCTCTATTATGTCCGATGGCTTTTGGCTGTCGGGACTTTTTTTTATTGCATATTCCATTCCTGACATCGTATACTCGTCATGCACTGAAGCAACTTTATTTCTTACTCATCCCGTGTTGGCTCCCTCTGCTGATACGGGACTTTTTATGATTCGTTCCTTATCCGTCAACTTAATACGGCAATCATTCGGCAATTTTACACGCCCACTAAGCACAGCATTCCTGAAAATGTTGTACGCCATTTCCAACGCCTTATCTGTGTTCTCACCTTCGATGATCGTCACCTGCACCGTGCATCACTCCTATTCCTCGTCATCCGGTACATACTCCAGCAGATCACCTGGCTGACATCCTAACACACGACACAACGCATTGAGGTTGTCGACAGTAATGTGCTTTACCGTTCCGTTCTTCCAATCCATCACCGTAGCCGCTCGAATACCGGTTAATCTTCCTAACTCACGTACTCCATACTGTTCCAGAAGTTCCGTTTTGATCGTAATCATTCCGCACCTCCGACGTCGGGAAAATAATACATGGGTTGGGCACTATACACAAATAGTGGTTGAATTTTCTGAGCACATGTGTTACGATTTTCGTAACAGGACAGGCATAAACAATTCGGACAAGTAAGGGTGATATAACGATGTACGAAGACGGTCAAATTGTATCAGAATGGACAGAGACAGACGCGATGACAGGTGAGACGATTTACTGTGAAAAGGTGTTTCAATTCGGCAAAATGTGGACCTTTCGAGAAAGTTTCGGGAAAGTTCCACTGGCGGTGTGTCTGAAAAAAATTGCTTCCACACTGGGAGGTGCACTCGATGCCTAAAACGAATCTTGCCGATGTACGTGCTATCTTAACACAACACATGATGGACACATTTGCGTTTGAAGAGATGGGCGGATTTAGTGCAGACGAGGCTTTAAGTTGGTTCAGGGATCAAGTAATCCCTGACGTCGAAACAATTTTATCGCAACGTGTATAAACGATAGATTAAGTGGACAAACTGGATAAAGCACGTGTCACGAGCAGGCGATCACATTTTGATGATGTGGTCGTCTTTTTGCGCTGTTAAAAAGGAGATAATATGGTACTGAAAAAGGGGATAAAAAGGTGATAATCAGGCTATGCGTTCAACCTACAGCCACATACGTTAGCGTAGGTAACTTGGTTCTTCTAACGAGGCATTAACACAATCGTTACGTACATAAAAAGAAACCTCAACGTCTATATTCTACAATCACGGTGGCATGATGTACTTGATAATTTTTTGAGCACATATGCCCTATATTGGTACGGTAACCATTTAATAAAACAAATATTGGGGTGTTCATAATGAAGAAGATTGTTCTTTCGACTATGGCAACTATTGCTCTTCTCACTGCACCGACAATGGCATTTGCAGCTACGTCCAAAACGGCTACACATTCAAAAGTAACTCACGCTACAACTCATTCAACAAAGTCCCATACATCGAAAACCACCAAGTCCGATCATAAGACGAAAGCGCATAAGGCTACGAAGCATTCAACCAAAACCACTTCATCCAAGGCAAAAACATCGAAGAAAAAGTAACATCGCATATCACGGTGATTTGGGGCAGTCCATATTGGGCTGTCCTTTTAATGTCAGCCGTAACACAATCGTTACTCGTTTGAAACACTACAGTAACATCCACGTTCTACAATGATGGTGTCATGTTGATGTGTTGTCGCATTGCCCCCCCTTTCAATACAGAATTTAGCCCCCACGATATGTCGTAGGGGTCAATTTTTTTTGTACCGAAAGGCTTCTCGCACTACGTGAAAACCCTCGTCACGGCACGTCCTAGTCCAAGTAAAAAAGCCCCGGCATCAGCCGAGGCCATCTATGTGCGTATGTTTAATTAGTTTGACGAACTCGCACTTGAACTGTTATGCCCCTGTCCAAAACCTCCCTGTTGGGCCAACATTTGGCCAATTCGAGAACTGAAATTGTTAAGTATGGTCTGCTCCTGTGTAGATGTTAGTTTCCCATTGCTAACTGCCTGATCGAGTTGTGTCTGTAAATTATTCGTCAAGTCTGTTTCGAGCGTCTGTTCGGATATTCCTTGGTTTTGTGCGATGTCGAGAATGGATTGCCCGCTTTGTAAATCAGATTGAAGAGTGGATTGGCTGATTCCCAAGATACTCGAAAGGTTACTTAATTGACTCTGCTGTCCTGCATCAGACGATGATCCCTTTGACCAAGAACCTTTTGTTCCACTAGTTGCTCCAGACCACTTTCCGTTACCTTTTTGAAATCCACCTGTATGTTCAACCATTTGTTGTACGTGTGAATCGAGATTGCTCAAGATATTCTGTTCCTGAGCCGATGTCAATTTTCCGTTTTGTACAGCTTGATTCAATTGGGAAGTCTCAGCAGATTCAATGTCAGAGACGAGTGTTTGTTCACTAATTCCCTGATTTTGAGCAATTTGGGCCAAAGACTGCCCTGATTTTAAATCAGACTGTAGTGTTGTTGAACTAATGCCAAGAATATTAGATATATCACTCATCGGAGAGATACGATTATTCTTTTGTGATGTTTTTTCGGTTCCGTTTTTAACCACCTTATGATGGCTGGATTTTGTGGGTGAAGCGTGTGTATGTGTATTTGTCGCAGCAAAGACAGTTGCTGTTCCTAATGCACTAACTGCACCCAACGTCAAAATCGAACTTGTAATCATGGTCTTTATTTTCATCTGGATCGTACCTCCAAAAGTTGTATGTATTGCTTACAGCTAAAGATTGTAGGCGTTAAAAATTGAATCATTCTTGAAAGTGGGTTTCGTGATCAAGTAGTTGATGATGTGGAAAACCTTTTTAGTCTACGTGAATAATCGCTAGAAATAGTTCCCCTTAGACAGCCCATTTGTGGTCATCCTTTGTCGACCTCATGGACACTCCACACAATCACCATATCGTTTCAATTTTCTTTCGAAACAACGCGTCTATAATCTATGGTGTCGAGGGTCTTCAGTCGCCACATTCAATAGTATCCTTGCCACGGACCAGTCGTTGCCGCACGACTGGTCCTTTTAACATTCTAATGTTCAGACTCCATGTTTCGACGGACATCTGGCGTCATACACTTGCTGTAGGGTCAATTTTAGGTGGGGCGACATGTGTGGTCGCCACTGTCGTCAGCGAAGGTGGGGCTGGCGATTCTTAACCCTTACCCCAATTTGCAGCCTACGGTCACGTGGGCTGTCTTTTTTTGTCCTGCTATAAGAGTGGCGTGGTGTCAGTTTGGAGTTAATAAGGAGATAATTTGGCGTTAAAAGGGCGACGATTTGGCGTTAATTCGATCATGAGTTTTCCTTACTCCCAGAACGATAATAGAGGGGGAAATGGTTCTGTAAAGAAACGCTCCATACAATCGGCATATTGTCTCCATCCAGACTTCACAAGACGCCTATATAATCAGTGGTGTCGATGGACAAGGACGATGGCCTGAGACACTTTCAATTACATCCTTTGCCTCCAGGGCAACCGTAATGGTCGAGCGGTTGCCCTTTCTAAGCGACAGGCTGCTCCCTCAGGACGAGCAGCTTTGTTGCGTTGTACGAGGAGTTTTACGGAATGCTCAGTCGAGCGCGCCCAGCATAGATTGTAGACGTCATTTCAGGACACACTGCGTACATCAGCGTCTTTATATAGAGCATCCGTACTGGTGATGACACGGATGTCCTTTTTGTGTACATATCACTCGATTAACTGGCCACATTAATCACGCAGGGGAGCGTGATGGGCCTTGGATGGATGTGAGGCACATTATTCACGCCACCACTCTTACAACATAGAGCAGTCCTCACGTCGCAATGGGTATCCGTATGGCCGTACGGGTGCCCTCTTGCGTTGTGCAAAATAGTGATCTGGATAGCGATGTGTAGACGCATCGTGGACTGTAGCGTAAAAGCTATACTGCATCATTTGAATTCATCCGCGCATTTTCCCGATATGCACAAATATCATTGGTATATCAGCGTTCTTGGCAACTTGTCATACAAGAAATAGATAAGAATCATACAATTAAGCCGTGCCACAAGCGGCTTTTTGAGACGCGTATGCCGTCTCTTTATCCTGCGCCCAATTGAAAATTGGGACATGAAAGGACAGCCGTACTGACGAGCGGCTGCCCGTTTGAATGTGTCGATACATACACCCCACAATTCATAACCGTCACAGGATGTATACATTTCATCAATTGCTATATTCCGATAAGATGGTATATTGTTTCGGTGGGTTTTACGGTGTAGGGACAAAATAACACCAAATCAGGGCAGTCTATATATTGGGCTGTCTTTTTCTATCTTTAGCCTAGCTTTGTAGTCCGCTAAACATGAAAATCCCCTCGCACAGATGACCTTGGAAAGGAGGCATGCGAAGGGATGGTGGTAGGAATATCAGGCAACTCAATTATAGACACCGTCGCTTTAGCGCTCAATGAAGCGTGTAGTCTACATATAGCCATTTAGCCCAAGGTATCAAGCGTTTCTCGTTATTAGCGATGAATTCGCACCATGAATGAATCTTAGTGCGAATCTGTACCTAAAAAACAAAACTAATGTACGATTCCATGACGGTACAGCACTAATCAAACTTGCATGTTCCGACGCTCCATGCAATCGCCATAGTTGCTCCATCTGCACTCCATAGGACGTCTATATAATCATTGATGTGTAAGACGTCCCGCGTTCAAATGTGTCCTTTTTGGCTTCGGACATCCGTCGTAAGTCTTCACAACAAACCCTCTTTGGTCCTGCAGAAATGTAGGACCACTTTTTCATCCGATAAAATGGTGTTAAAAAGGCGTTAGAAAGGCGATAATTTTGTGCTAATTAGACCATCGTTTCGGCCTACTGAGAAAACGGATTCAAGGGGTGAAATGGTTCTTCTAACGAGGTATTAACACAATTATTACGTACGTAATATGTTCTACAATCACTATGTCATGATGCACTTGATAATTTTTTGAGCACATATGCCCTATATTGGTACGGTAACCATTTAATAAAACAAATATTGGGGTGTTCATAATGAAGAAGATTGTTCTTTCGACTATGGCAACTATTGCTCTTCTCGCTGCACCGACAATGGCTTTTGCAGCTACGTCCAAAACGGCTACACATTCAAAAGTAACTCACGCTACGACTCATTCAACAAAGTCCCATGCACCGAAAACAACGAAGTCTGCTCATAAGACGACAGCGCATAAGGCTACGAAGCATACGCACAAGACAACGACTCACAAAGCAACAAAGCCATCGCACAAGAAAACAACGTCTAAGCACTCAACCAAAACCACTTCATCCAAGGCAAAAACATCGAAGAAAAAGTAATTCTGTATAAATAATCACATCATGACGGTGATTTAGGGCAGTCCATATTGGGCTGTCCTTTTGCATGTCAGTCGTAACACAATCATTACTTGTTTAAAACACAACCTCAACATCCATGTTGTACAATCACGATGTCATGTTGGTATTGGTTGTTCCCTTTTGCGCTCCTTTAAAATGAAAAATTGATCCCTACGATTAGACGACGTCGAAGGGGTCGTTTTTTTATCTAATCTCATTTTTAATATTGGACACTAGTCAATTGTTTTTACTTGACACATCATTTTATGATGAATAACACAAAAGGCTTATTTGTAAAAATATGGGTTAATTTATATGTTACACTAGTCGTGCATTACCCTTTACCCCATCCTTACCTCGACGTTTTTGGCGTCGGGGTCTTTTTTATATACAACCCACATAATTTTATCCAACAATTGGAACGTCCCTGAATTTCCCCTCTTGTGCTCTAGGCGGTGCTGTGACCGTCTTTTGTTTTGCCTAGTGCCACATATGAGTCACAGAACGATCCCTGGCATGAGTGAGTTTATTTCGTTAAGGAGTTGAGAGGTACCTAAGGAATTGGTTAACAAATAAGTGTATTAATTGCTGAAAAATGACACATTACAAAGATTAACCTTGAGAATACGGACTCCATCTACAACTCGGCTTCGACAGTCGTAGATACACGAAATCCCGAAACCCGTTGGTGCTTCTAGGGTTTCGGGACTGTGGATAACTTCGTGTGGTGCCTACAGCGTATCTGTGGATATGTCCGAGAACAACGGTGGATGTTCGTAACCCAGCGCTTTCAGGATTTGTGCCTGCTCCGGGGTTACTTCTGTTCGCTGCCGGACTCTGCCGCTACCAGCTTTGTAGGTTACAAGGTGCATCTCGTTCATGACAGAACGGATCTCTCGCCATGTGTGGCTAGTTCGGTTCTCTGCCACCCGAACCAAAAGTAACGAGAGCCAGCACAGTAGTACATGTGCCCGAATCCGCTCATTCTTCCTGTGGTACATCGGGCGCAATTCCATGGTCTGTTTCAGAGAACGGAATGCCGCCTCAACCTGCCAGAGCTGCTTGTATCCAAGGGCCACATCTTCCGCGGACAGTGTGTCGTCTGAGGTTCGGATCAGATACTTTCCGTCCAGTCGTTCCATCGCCTTAACCGCCTGGTGGTCAACTGTGAGATTGCCACGCTTGTCCGACTTCAAGTAACGCTTGAAGGTCGGGTGACTTTGCAATCGACAGTGCGCCTTGGTGTGTGCGTCGTTATCCAACTCCTTGAGTCGTGCGAGCTCTGCTTCCAGGGCCTTGAGGTGTGCCTCGCGCCGAAACGCATCTCGGCGAGCTTCATCTGGGTTGCGAACGAGCACATATCGGACCCGTGCCTCACCGTCTCCTACGACGATTTCCTTTATTTCAAGGTTATCCCGTATCGTTTTAAATCGCCCAGGACGAGACATGGCATCTTCGACTGTCTGCTTCCCAGAGGTCATCTTCTCTCCAGCAATGTAATGCCCTCCGGCTTTCTGGAGTTCACGTAAATTGTCCTCCGAGCTGAACCCACGGTCGACGACCGTAACGACGCGTCCGAGACGCCAGCCAATGAGGTCCTTCTTCACTTCTGGAATGACGGTCATGTCTGACGTGTTCCCTGGCCATACCCAACACCGCACAGGGATGCCGTCTCGGGTCACTACAAAACCAATTACGACCTGCGGTAAGTCCGGCCGGTGGTCCTTGGAGTAGCCGGGTTGCTTCAGACTGTCTTCTTCCGGCTCGTCATCCATTTCAAAGTAGCTTGACGTGGTGTCAAAGAACAGTAAGTCGACTTCCAGGTTCAACAAGTCGGCGACAGTCTCGAACACTTCTCTCTGGATGTCTACGTCCGATTCAATCAGGAAATCCATTGCACGGTACCCCTGGTGGACCTCAAAGTTCTCAACACCGGGGAGTGCGATGTCTCGCTTCACCCAGTCCTCCATGCCAAGCTTGCTCGAGGGGTCCAAGGCTCGATTGGCGACCATCGCAAAGATGGCCCGCTCTATCGGGGCTTCATATTTGCGCTGTGCCAGACGCTTGGATATGGCTTGACCCACGCCAAGTTCATGCCACAACGAGTCGACGATATAAGCGGTGCCAAACGTTTTGCTATCGAGCAGACTCAACTGCACGCTATCCTTGGGCTCCGACGCAACGGGTTCATCACCAAGGAATCGTGAGATGCTCGCGGCAAGCCTCTTCAATCCATCCATGTCCACTTCATCTTCACGCCCGAAGTGGTAGAGGACTTTCGCTTGGGGATTGCCGGTCTTGGGATTGCGTTCATTATGGGCAAGCTGCACGTAGGACGTGACAGAACCGTTTTTATTTTTTCGTGATATCCGCCGTATGTACATGTCTACATTTTAAAATCATATGTTCTACGAAGTCAACTACTGTGGATAACAATACTAGTTATCCACAGAAATTCGCATGTCTACAACTTTTCGTAAAAATGCCTACATAAAATAACCGGAATTCCGCGCCGTTACGGGATTCCGGTTATCCACAAATGCTTATAAACGGGTTGTAACTGTCGAACCCGAGTACAAACAAGGAGGTCATTACAACGACATGGAAAACAAGGCTTTTTTAAGCGGGATTATAGGATTATCAATTTTAGCTTTAGTGGGATGCGGTAATACCAACAACATAGCAGGTGTACCGACAAACACGACAACAGGAACTAATACCGCTGCACCAACAGCGTTCAATACCACAGGGGCTGGTACTGCTAGGGGAATTACAGGAGACACACATATCATACATCTTGTTTCGCCGGTGTCTAATCAAAATGTAAAAACAAGCTCAGGTATTACAGTTTCTGGTACAGTGGCAAAAGGATTTGAAAATCAATGGCTTAGAGTAACACTGATTTCAGAAACTCAATCAGGTGCTAAAACAGAGTCAAAGATATTTCAAAGTCAAAAATTCAAAGTCGATAATAACGACAAGTTCAGTGAGTTATTCACCATACCCGATACCGTTCAATCAAGCGGAGCAAAACGACTTGTACTTGAGCTTTTGGTAAAGGGTCATCCTCAAATCCAGACAACTGTTAAAGTGCATCAGCAATAGTAAAAATTCAAAACTAAGGGGGAAATGGCTATATCACCTACAATGGATGGCCATTTTGTCGTCGCATATATGATTCGGCGATTATTCTATACACGTTATTCGGTTCTGGTGCAAAAATTCACGAAACCACAATATACAGTGGTCTATCGTAACCGAATCCACACTACATATGGTGTATTAAAATATTTTTGCACCAGAACCACAAAGCCAGTATCGAAACCGACACCTCAAGAGACGGCAAAAACGAAATTCGAGGCCGAACTTCAACAAGTGAAGGATCACACAATTAAGCTGAACGCTCAACAACAGTTGCAGTTTGAGAAGGAATATATCCAGTACGACAAACCAGGTTTGTTAAGCATGAACCGGCCGCACAGGACGTGGGCTTCGCAGGTGATCTGTTCGTTCAAACCGATAAAAACACGACTCAACAATATAAGTCGGTTGGATCCGGAATTACCTATATTCAAGCGAACGGCACATTTTGGGTTGTCAGAGTAACGATGAACGACGCGGGAATGAACCCGATAACGGTTAATGACAACATGTTTACATTGGTGTCTGAAGATGGTCGAACATACGCGCCTGACACAGTGGCGGAAGTGGACATGATGAGCCAAACATCCATCATAATGGAGACGATTAACCCGCTTGAGGACGTGACTGGATACCTTGTGTTTGACATGCCGACGAATATGAAACCATCGGACGTAAAACTTCAGGTTCAAAACGGATTTAATCAGGTCGCTCTGAGTATCAGCTAATAGTCATGCGAACGTGGGCTATAATTATTCGAATTCTCGTTTGATTTCAATGTCTGAGATAACAGACGAGGAACAGCGTCACATGCTTAGTCCTAGCAGATACGGAGATGGTTCTATGCGAATACACAAGTTTGAGTTTGCATGTTCCAAGTGCGGTACGTCTCATGTACTTAAGGTTGTAGGTATGGTAATGAGCAGCCCTAAATGCACGCTGTGTACGCAGCCAATGAAAATAGTGAGTATAACGAAAGTAAACGAGTAGTTGGTTAGCTTGGTTATCAAAAACAAAACCCCATGACAGATCGGAGACGCGGCCGTCCTTCGCGGGCGGCTTTCGTGTTTGTTGCTTAAGTACCGTCTATGTTTTTTATCAATCCAAATCCTGATACGCGGCATATTCTTGATTCCGTTACTTCTTGTCCTTGTAACGTTCTGCGATACGCCTGATTTGTTCCAGGGCTTCCGCTCGATCTTTATTGGGCAATCGGTTCAGTGACGCCGCAATTTCCAAACCCGAGATATTAAAAATCTTGAGTGTCTCCTCCGCATTTATATCATGCATCATCAATTTCATACGGCGTCTCAGGGCAGTTACTTGTCGTTCTTTGACTCCGAATAAGTCGGCAATATCCCGGTCGAATTTCACTTCGTGGTACCACATACTTTTCAATTCATCCCTAGTCAGAGCAGTGATATCAAGTTTTTCGCCCTTGTTCTTTCTTTCTAAGAAATCATCAAATACACCCACGCAGTTCACCTCGGACATAAGGTGTTCATTTTGGGTGCGTTGATTCTAAGTCATGTGCTCCGAATCCCGTTTTTGTATTATCATCAAGGATTCGACAAAGGTGTAAAAAATTTCGTTTCGCGCCTAAAACGAGAAGGAAACCTATAAACTTCGGAGAATTATCTATGTAAATGACCGTAAGTTTTGTGTAATTTGGTATAAGTTTATATCCTTTTTGCAGGAGGTGAATGCCGTTGGTAACGTCGTCCCTGGAGGGCGATATCTTGAGTGACGAGTTACTGTCGTTTAAACAGGCAGCAGAATTGCTTCAGCTTAGTGAGAAGACATTGATTAAGATACTAGCTGAACAGGACATTCCGGCAAGGAAAATCGGGAACAAGTGGATATTCAGCAAAGAGGCATTAATTCGATGGGTTTCCGAAGGAAGTTCCAAAGACTACACAAAGAGCGGCGTAGCATCTGGGGATGAGGAAAGTGAATAACATTGAAAACGAAAAGGACCACTCGGCTTAGCTTGGCGGCACACCGAGTAGTCCCCTGCGAACCCCTGACGGGATTACTGTGTTCATTTTAGCAGTTTCCCTCTGGGGCAACAATGACCCTATGGAGGGATTTTATATGACCAGTATTGAAACGTTTGTTGCTTTGGGCAGTACGTGTCCAGTTTGCAACGGAGATATGAAATTGTCTGTTGGACTTGATTTAGACAAGGGGACATTGGTTACTGCGACATGGATGTGCGGTAGCTGCGGACCAAACGGTTCTGGTGCAAAAATATTTTAATACACCATATGTAGTGTGGATTCGGTTACGATAGACCACTGTATATTGTGGTTTCGTGAATTTTTGCACCAGAACCCAGACGGCCGTCATCGTGATTTCAGCTAAATCCAGCACGTGATCTGGATTCTCTTTGTACGCTTCCTCACGGACTTTCTGCATGTGCTTGAGGAATGCGACTTGTTCAGCTTTCTTCTTGGCATCATTCAGAAGGCCAAGCGTCACGCCGGCTGCTTTCTTTGTAATGATGCCTCTAGTCTTCTGATTCATTGGTTCCATCCAGTTCCGCAAGGCGCGTTCTGTGAATGACCTAGCACGTTTGAGGTCTGCTGAGACTTCTTTGGTTACATGTCCTTGCGCTTCATCAATGACAATGGCGATTGCAGATTGAGCGCCCCAAGCCATCAGGAAGTTTTCTTGCTCAGTCGCATTCATGTAATCCTTCATAGGTCACAGCCCCCTTTTGATTCATCGTTTGACGCCGATTTTTGCCCCTCTCAGGAGTTTTTAGGCAAATCGGATAGAAATCTACTAGACCACCTAGAACGGGCCTCAAAACGGAGCGAATAACGACTTACCCCAGAATTTTTTCGTCCAATTCATCAAAGAAAAACGATTCCCGATAATCTCCGAAATCCAATACTGCGAATCGTCTCCCAACATGGATCACAGTTCCGGTCTTCACGGCCGCATATGTCAGACCCCATTTGGCCCGTTCTGTACCGGTTGAGAGTTGCACCGTGTAGGTGTCACCGACTCGGTATTTCTTCGGAGCTTTGAACACTATGCTTAATTTAAGCTCGCTGTCATCGAATGGTGTGTTGTCGTCAAACAACTCATAGAATCGGTCGAGCTCGCCCTTTATTCCAACGTCTTCAAGTGTCAGGCTCACTTTCGATTCCACCTTTTCGATATCAAGAAGCCTTGTCCCGGATGTCCTGTTTCTCTGACGATTCTTGTTCCTTCAGTCGAACACGAATGGTCTTGTCTTCGGGCGAAATCTTGATACCCGCTATTGCGCGCTGCCTATCATGCTTCTGCGGCTCATGATTTTTGGCTTGGCATTCATCCTTTGGATATGGTCGGTAAATTACCGTTTGAACACGTGCATTCAGAGGATAGGCAGCGAGTGATAGGTGAATTCATGGAAATGATCCAAATAAAACAACAAAAAGAGGTCTTTTACCGGTACGTGAACAAGGAAGGAAATGTTGTATCTCTCAGAGCCATAGGAACTCCGTTGATCGGGGAAAACGGTGATGTAGAACAAGTCTTGATAACTGCCAACGTCAATATCATCCAGCATGAGAAAAGACCAAAAATGATATCGGTGCCCATGTGAAGGCACCGATTTTTTGTGACCTATGGGACTAAGCAATTATTTTTCTTATTTGCCTAGCTTGTGCGCTATATACACATTCACCATTTCCTCACCTATTTCAAGCATTGTCAGGTCTTCATCCAATGAAATCTGCTTCAGTTGCTTGAATTGGTTATTTGGAACATGGATAGTCATTCGACGGAAATCCTTAGCTTTTTGCATTTCTGCACTTCTGCTTTTCTGCTGTTCTGCACTTACAGAAGTCTGCATCTCTGCATCAGCAGTTTTCTGCATTTCTGCAGGCGAAGGCTTCTGTATTTCTGCATCGGCAGAGATATGCAATTCTGCACTTACAGACTTATGCACTTCTGCAGGTGCAGTTTTCTGCACTTCTGTTAAAACAGAAGTCTGTTGTTCTGCTTCTCTGCTGTTCTGCTCTTGTGCTTCCGCAGAATTCTGCACTTCTGCATTCCTGCCATTTTGTTTCTCGGAGTCCAGAACTTGATCAGCAATCTCACGAATGGTTTTTTCCGACGCATCTTCGTCTGAACGCTCGACTGGCTGACCTGGAATCCCCATTGGGAATACGGCCTTCGCTGTAGGTGAATTGTGCAATTGTTCGTTTCGCGCTTTGATCTTATCTTGCCAGTTCTGCTTCGCCGACACGGTTCATCAGCTCCTTATAAAATTCCTCGTATTGGTCAATTGCATCTGTGACTTCTTTGTTCTCATCGCTGAAACCATTGATGGCCAGACGTCCAGTAGTAGCCTTACGGCGAATAATCGTGTCAAACACCAAGTCAGGGAAGTCCTGTGCAATGAGGTCATTAAACGCCTTGGCATCAGACCGTCTGACGTCATTCAGCGTCCGTAGCAATCCCGCAACTTGCAGGTCTGGATTCAAGCTGATAGCCAGTTGGACAGACTCGAGGAAGTTAGGAATCGCTGAATAGCACCACTGGGATGATTCAAACATCACCACGACATAATCACTAGCCACAAGAGAATTCATGGTGGCCTCGGACAATGCAGGTGGAGTGTCGATCACAATCCAGTCATACCGGCTTTTAAGCGGCTCTAGGATTTCCCCAAGGATTTTATAGATGTACGGGTCACTGAACCCATACCGTTGATACAGATACCGCGGTAACAGGGTCAAAAGGTTGTTTGCAGGCAGAACGTCAATGAGCTCATTCACACGATGTATGTACTTTTCGGCTTCCCGTTCCTGAATGGCTTCCAACACTGTGCGCTCATGAAATTCATTCGCTGCTACGTTCGTGAGCATTTCAGTGAGGTTACCCTGACAGTCCATGTCGACTGCCAGGACTCGATGACCTGAACGCGCCAGCAAATACGTGAATATGCCTGTTGTGGTTGTCTTAGATGAACCACCTTTTTGGACACCGAAGCTGATTGTTTTGGCCATAGTCTACGCCTCCATTTTCGCCCTGATTAGTAATCAGGGAAGAGTTTATAGAAATTTGCATAGCGTTCGTCATGAATGGGCTTTTGTACGGCATTAGAAGCATATTGCATCACGTTAGCCCTGTGTTCTTCTTCCCACTTCCGGTCAATTGCGGCTAAATCATCATCAACGAGTGCCCGTTTTGTCTTGGTTCCCTTGATGTTCGGGATAGCCGTCCAGTTGTCCTCTACAGCTCTACGGAATGCACCTAAAAGGTTGTTCCAATCACCACGGATGCTGATGTATTCTGCCTTCTCGATGATGTACTCGCGCCCATATACGGTAAGCCATTGTCCAAGTTTCGGAATTAGAGAACGGATGCTGACTCCAAGTCTGGATTCAATCTCGGTCCTTAACGAACCCAAGCTCTGAAAATCTATATCCGATACAACAACAGAATCAGACTTGGATTCTGTTCTCTTACTAGGCTTAGTAGCTTCATTAGGCTCAGTGTTTGTTGTTGTAGTGGTATTTATAGTATTGGTTTTGGTTATGGTAGTAGTAAAAGACCTGTTAGTATTCTGTTCGCAAATTTTGCGTTCCGCAGTTTTTGTGGATTGACGTACCTCAATTTTTGCGATACGGTCCGTACCGTAATTTTTGAGGTACGGTGCTTCTTTCACGATTCGATACATAGTGCGTTGGAATTGACCATGATTTTCTTGCCAACATTCGATATAGCCGGCCTCAATCAGTTGTTTGCGGTGCTTGTAGAAGGTGTTTTGGGACATATCGAGTTCTTCAAGGATAGTGGAGACAGAAGGCCAGGCGATCCTCTCGTCTTCGAGATTGCCGCCTGCAAATGTGCAGAGGTAAGCATAAATCAGTCTAGCGGGACCACTGAGATTCTTGTCCCTCATAACCATCTGTGACACATCACCATAGCCGTTTTCATAAACGGTGCCTACAAGATTGATTTCAGCTGCTGTAGCAGACATGTTTTTCATTCCCTCCATGGGAACGAAAAAAGCGCTATGGGTACACTTGTCCCATTGCGCTGTTAAGCACGATACACATCGAATGGTGTAGGAAAATTTACTAGCACCAATAAGCGTTTTTGTCTTGAAAATCAAGACGAAACGTGGTTGAATTAGTGTATCGATTTTAACAGCAGGTTCTAGGGATTCGCTCACTTCTTGGCCGGAGGGGCGAATCCCTTTCGCTTTTCTCGTTCAATTTTCAGTGGCTAGATTATATTCAAGCACAATACCGGTTTGAACACCAGTAACAAGAGCATTTGGTTCGCTTTTTTACGGACGATGAATGCAAAAAGAGCGCATAGTCCATTTGCAGGACCGATACGCTCTTGTGCTCGGAATTCCACGATTCCAACAGGTAAAAATACTGCACCCGTAGGCGATTTTCTACTTGAAAAGTCGCCCTGAATCTGAGAAACTATGAACACAAGATTGTATCTGGGTTTTGGGATTCGCCTTTACTCTTGCCGGAGGGGCGAATCCCATTCGCATTTATTCGTCCGTTTTTCTTTGATCACTACTTTACGCTATGATCCGACGGATAAGCAAGTAATATTTACATGCATACGTAAACAGCTACTAGATTACCCAGACGCCCCCTGTGGGCGTTTTTTAATGCTTTTCTGCACCTCTGTACATCTGCATTTCTGCAGGTGCATAGGTGTGCTATTCTGCATATCTGCATTTCTGCACATACAAAAACTCCTACACCATCTTACATTGTTTACCTTTTTCACATTCCATCCGTTCAAAAAATAGGCATTGTCTACGTCTCAACCTGATTTTCTCTGCATCTATGTACTTCTGCTCATCTGCATCTATGCATTTATGCGAATCTGCATTTCTGTACTTCTGAATTTCTGCTGATCTGCATTTCTGCACTTTTGGTATGTTCAACTAATGGGTGTCAGATCACATGAAAAACGGGCCTGGAATCGGACCGAGATTTTTGTGTCATATCGAATTCTTCAACCGTGCATATCCATCCGGTCATTATCCATACTCACGGTTGATGATATATGCATACCACATTCCAGAAAAAATATTCTTGGTATATTCCGTTCGTCTGATTCATCTATTAGCATGATGGACAGGAATCTCAGATTTTATACAAATGGGGTAAAATTTTGATCAAACGAAGAAAAATAGATAAAGCACTTGGAATGGAAATCGTTTTTGATGAAGAAGCAAGGAAGAGGTATACAGTTACCCGAACCTGGGACCCACACAAAGACCGGGCTGTTATCATCATGTATAATCCAGTGCAAGTCATACCTAAACCATTCGCAGTGGGATCGGCTACAGCTGCAATGGCGAGTTTCGTGTTAGAAAGCGTTCTGGTGCAAAAACATTTGAATACGCTACATGTGGTGTAGATTCAATGAACCTTCAACACTATATATTGTGGTTTCGTGAGTTTTTGCACCAGAACCGAAATGATGCAGCCTAAAATCGTTGATGTGGGGTTATGCAGCGAAATGGAAAAGGTCATTAATAAAATCTGCGATGGAAGAGACAGGTAGGTGAAGTGACTGGACCTGTCCTTTCCTTATCATGTGTATAGCTTCAATTCCCTTGATGGTGTAGTCGGCAGTTTGAAACGATTTGAACCCCATCATCGGATTTTCTTGATGAATCGATGATCTTTTTCAACAATGTTATTCAGGTATTTCGTCTGCCGGATTGAGGTTTCTTGCCGGATCTCCGTTTTGTCTTTTAATTGCTGTAGTGCCGGAGGGTAAGCAGGGTTTTTATCTACGGTGATGACTCGCGGCGTTTGATTATGCGGCGATGACAGTGCTTTTCTGAAGAATCGCTTTGCAGCTTGGACATCTCGACTCGAAAACAGCATGAAGTCAACAGTTTGTCCTTTAGAGTCTACTGCTCTATATAGATAAGTCCATTTTCCCTTTACTTTAATGTAGGTTTCGTCAACTCTGTAGGAATCGGTGGTCGGTTTCAAATAACGTCGAATACGCTTGTCCAACTCTGGACCGAACTGATGGACCCATCGCATGATTGTGGTATGAGAAACCTGAACTCCTCTTTCTTTTAGCAGTTCGACGATGTCCCGGTAACTTAAGCTGTATCGCAAATACCATCGGACAGCCATCAAGATAATGTGAGCTTCGAAGTGCTTTCATTTGAACGCATTCATAACATGCCAGCCTCATCCCTGAAGTTTATCCGGACAATACTAGTATGCCTAGGGTTTTTGCACCAGAACCGGGCTTGCCGGTGTCGTTCATATCAGAATGGGGTCTAATCGTTTGCATAAGTCAGATACCGTGGATTTCGAAAACTCCGTCCTACATAATTATTCGGTTATCTGGGATATCTTTCGTGTTGATACGCCGTTTATAACCATCTCCATCATGGCGAGAACTAGAGCTTGTTCACTCCGTTGGTAACGAGCAAATAGGTCAGTCGAAAACGTGCCATGGCGGAATCTAGGCACTCGAAGAGTGAGCGTACCAACTCGAGGGGTAAGTTGGTGAGGGTATGTACCGTTACGTTGATCGCGACGATTCTCAGAACGCTCATACGGTTCTGCTTGAAGCTGTTCTGTCGCTTGGGCTTTTAGAAAGAGGTTAATCACTTTTTCCAAGAGACTTGCCACCCCTTGGTCATTTTGAGTAAATAGACCGTCCAAAAATTCGTCATCCAAGTTAATAATTTGAGTCATTCCTATAGCCTCCTTTAGAATCTGGCTTAGAAAACTCGGTTCTACCAAAGAGGTTGGGATTGGCTCTTTTGTATTTCAGCAGCCAATCGATTTTACACAATTATACGGACGTCACTTGGGGAATGTGGATTGGACCTTTTGGACGAAAATAATACAATAGATGAATGAGAGGTGATTACTTGAGTAAAAAAGGTAAAGGTGAAAGAACTCGCGAACGTATTCTTGAGGCAGCTGCAGAGGAATTTGCTTCTCGTGGTTTTTACGAAACTAAAACTATTGACATACTTTCGAAGGTTGGACTTACCCAGCCAGCGTTGTATAAACATTTTCCCAATAAGCAATCGATTTATTGTGAATTGGTTGACGGACTTCACGTTAAATTTCGGCGTTTAATCGAAACTGCACGATTGGGCATCGGCTTAACAGATGATGATGTATCGGCTGGTGCAAAGGAAGCTGTGATTCACGTATTTAATTTGTTGTTTGAAAATCCAAATGTCACAAGAATAGCCTTCTTCATGGACCAGAACGCAGAAAATTTGAAGTTAGAACTGGTGAAGTTAATCCAGAAAAATATACAATCAGAGCAAGAAATGGGATATATACGTTCCGACATTTCAGCGGAAATTGCTGCAGTGTGTCTGGTTGGGATGATTGAGCGACTTACTCTTGAATTTCTGTTGCCTGGCAAAAAGAGCCCAGAAAGTTTGGCTGATGATGTGTTTGGTATTTTCGCACCGGCTATGATAAATAAGGGGAGTGAGCCTAATCCGATAGACATAATCAAACACTTGGAGTAGTTTCAGTCTCGGCAACCACAACGATGATCCTTCCACCTCGACACACATGGCGGATTTCGTCAGTCAGTATGCCGGCCGACTGGCGAAGATGCGGTCTAATTTCCGAATGTGTGTCTTTTTACTTGAGTCATAATGAACGGGGCCGACCTCGTTCATTATGACTCAAGTAAATCACACCAGACCGTATAAAAAAATAAAATTATGTTACGACAATAAGGGTAGAGAGCTTGTTAAATTCTCTACCCTTAAATGGTATTCAATCATGGAATGAATACCGTTAAAAAGTACCAGTTAGACTGAGAATGCGAACATTAGTTGTCTTTATAAAGCGATATGTTCCATTTACTATTATCCCCATCGCTCATCCTTCCATTGGTTATTGTTACCAACTCTGTTGTCGTCGCTCCCAGACGGTGTTATAGATAAATGACATACAGCTTGTGGTGTTTTGCATGTCGGGTTAATCATTCCATCCCATTTATCTGGGCAATAAGAGTATCCACGCGGCATATCATAACCAGGATTCGTTACCCAGGTCCCCGTCTTAGTGTCATAAAGTTCCTTTGCAGTATCTACACCAAAAGGAGCCGCATTGATTCCAGTTGTATCATTCTTAATGACGCTATCTCTTTGTCCAGGAGTTAGTTCATACCAATATTTCATTATCTGGCTGTTCCATGTATCAACGTCTGAGTTAGTAAATGTACCAGTATGGATTTGTGCATGACCTAAAGGATTACCTAACTTTGTTCCTGCCATTGCTGTCGGGCCAAAGTAAGTAGCTAAGCCAACTACGATTCCACCAGCCATTAATGCCTGTGCTAAAAACCTTTTCAATGTAATCTCTCCCCCGAGTAAGTAAACGTGAGCGACATCGACAAGGCTATCTGTCACATTGTAAACACCCCCTTAAATTCAGAGGGCTTATGCCGACACGTTTATATCGGCAGAGGAGACCATTTCCCGTTCGGTTTTGATCCATCCCCATTGGCCGCGTGCCATACGATAGAAAGCCATGAACGAGGCAATGATCCAAATGAATGCGGTGTACAATGCGAATGTGATCATAAGACCAGGACCTGCATACCATGGAATCTTGATGTTCGATACTTTGCTGTATCCCGGTAGAAAGATCAGCTGAATCGAAAAGGCGAGCAACAACTGTACAGCTTGTGGTACCCATAACCCGAAGTTCTGTAGAGAACCCATCCAGTTACTATGTGCGTGGACTAGGCCGAACATCGATAGGATGCCAAGTACATAGTCAGCGAACAAGATAAGCGGGATGATGATCATGAACAGATACAGTGTTGAGTCGAGCTTCGTAACCAGTCGGCTGTTGCTTTGCCACAGAGACTTAATCCGGCGCCATACTTGGTAGTGTCCTTGGACCCAGCGTGAACGCTGCTTGATAAGACGTGTGAAGCTGGTCAGGCCGTGTTGGACGACAGGTGTTTTACCTGTAAAGCAGATCCGTTGGCCTTGGCCTGTAAGAGCCATACCTAAATCGATGTCTTCTGTCAGTGCTCTGCTCCATGGCTGAGGGCCAAGTTTTTTCATAGCTGAGTAACGTGTGAATTGTCCGTTGCCACCCATTGCAACAGAGGAGATCCAGTTACGTGCCTTCTGAATAAAGTGGAAGAATGCTTGGAACTCGATGTCCTGCATAAGGAGCCATAGGTTTTCGTTTGCGCCTTTGATAGATACAGGAGCTTGAACAGCACCGATGTCTGCTGAGGATTGAAACATGGAGGTGACCTCGTTGATGACTTTCTGATCCATGTAGACGTCGGAGTCAGTTACGCCAATGATGATCTGGTTCTCCTTGAGATCTGGGAACCATTCTTTGAGCTGCGTTTGTGCCCAAGCATATGCATCGTTGAGTGCCATGCCTTTACCTTGTCGTGCAAGCGGATGCTTGCGTTGGAAAAGGTGAATAGTTTCTCCTTCGTAATTCTTTACAATGTTTGCAGTCTCATCATCAGAGCCGTCATCGATAACAACTACATGTAACCTAGCAACCAATCGTTCCATCTGCGTACATGTTTGGCTGATTACTCTTTCCTCGTTCAGAGCTGGAACCAGGAGAACGTAACCAATCGAGCCTACATCAGCTACTGGAAGTTCCACCTTCTTGAATGACCATATGTACATAAGTAGATAGTAAAGAGCGATAAACGTAAAAATCCCAAAAAATATATCTACATTAATATCCATAGTAGTGTCTCTCCTACTCCTCTTAATAGGCCGACATTAGTGGCGTTAGAATCGCTGCATGAACCGTGTGGAAATGGAACACACCGAGGTAAGACACGACAAATGTCAACATTACAAACGTCATTACACCTAGAAATATATTCCCCGATTTCAATTTTTTCTTTTTCACAGTGATCACCCATAATCTTTGAGTTTAAAGAAGCTCTTATTTGGACATATTGTCCAAATAATTTTTAAAAAAATATCCAGTAGACACACCTAAAATGTCAGCTAACGTGCACACTAAGTCTGCTCTAAATGGTCGTTGTCCTGTCTCCATCTTGGTCAGTCTTGACTGTGACATGCCAATTTTCTGAGCACATAAACTTGTGTTAATCCTCTAGCTTCTCGAAGCTCGCGAAGACGTTCATGGGGACACACCTCCATAATCATCACTACCATACTGGACAATATGGCAACAAAACTTCTGTACCGATAATATATAGACATTTCGTCTAAAGTCAACATAAATTTAGACGTTATGGATAAAAATGTTGACGGAGTGGCATATTTGTCGGATGATCTTGACGTTGGAGGGGTGCTAGTGAGTAACCTTAGTACGCGGCTAATGGAGTGCAGGAAGCGGAAGGGATGGACTCAATCGTTTGTTTCGGAGAAAACTGGAATTACAAACTTTGCGCTTTCAAAGTATGAGCGTGGGACAAGAGAGCCCGATACTTCCACACTATCCATCTTAGCTACATTATATGATGTCTCTATCGACTACCTTGTAAATGGTGACTCGAGGGAGCTGGATTTATTTGAGATTTTACACTATGATCATTTGTTATTCCGTGGAACCCAACTTACCGCTGAAGAGCGAAGTAAAGCCATAACTATCCTGATGGCCTTGTTTAGTCAGAGCTAATGTTTTTATTAATTTGAACAATTTTATTTCAGGATTTGCGGTCCTCTGCTTTAGACGGCCTGTAGTGTTGTGTGGATCTACTTTTTCAGCGATATACGGAAAAAACTTGATTAACCCCAATAATTAATATTACGGTTATATGTATGGCGTATAGCTAAAATCTTGAATTGGTCTTTAACTAGGGTCTACTGAATGAACCATAAACCCACGCTTGGCAAGGAATCAGCGTATGATTTGTCGAAGTAAAGTGTATCGACTTTGAGCGGAACAAGCGAAAAACCGTGCACTTGGAGGACCGGCATTGTACGCGAATCATCAGGACCAACAGATACTTCCCGGAGACTTCTTTCTCCCGTTTGGGGGACGACTTAGCGAGAACAACCGCTGGGTTCAACTTTCGTATCTCATCCCATGGCGACGTGTAGAACAGGAGTACAGCAAGCACTTCAGCAAGGACGTTCGGGGCGGACGTGCGGTTTCGGTTCGGATGGCGCTTGGTGCCCTGATTATTCAGGAGCGGGAAGGTTTTTCAGACCGTCATTTGGTCCAGCACATCACGGAAAACCCGTACCTTCAATACTTCATTGGTCTCCCGGCGTATCAAGAAGAACCCCCGTTTGACCCGTCTCTGCTCACCCATTTTCGCAAACGATTGGGACCGGACGTCATCAACCAAGTGAATGAGTGGATCGTGCAAGCCGGACTGAAGGATGAGCAGAATGGCGACGATGACCAAAACAACAATGAACCCCCCAGGGAATCTGGACAGTCCGAAGTAAACAGTCAATCAAAAGCTGAGGTTCAGGAGCCTCAAACCCATCAAGGGAAGCTCATTCTGAACGCAACCTGTACACCGGCAGACATCGCGTATCCGACAGACCTGTCGCTGTTAAACAGAGCGCGGGAGAAGCTGGAAGACATCATTGATACGCTTCACGCGCCGCATAAGGGCGAAGTGAAGAAGCCCAGAGACCGACGTCGTCAAGCACGTCGTGACTACTTGAGGACAGCGAAGAACCGTAAGCCGAGTCGTGCTGAGATTCGCAAGTCTGTCGGTCGGCAATTGCGTTATGTGGCACGGAACTTGAAATTCATTGAACAACTCGTACATTGCACTCCCCTCATGGCACTCTCACGGCGACAATATCGTGACCTTTTGGTCATTGGTGAGCTATATCGGCAACAGCGAGAAATGTATCAGAGCCGTAGTCATCGGGTGGACGATAGAATCGTAAGCATTGCACAACCCGACGTTCGACCGATTGTACGTGGAAAGGCAAAAGCAAATGTGGAGTTTGGTGCAAAGGTGTCAATCAGTGTGGTTGAAGGATATACACTGATGGAGAGAACAAGTTGGGACAGCTTCAACGAGGGTTCGACGCTAATTGAGTCAGTGGAGCGGTACGTTGAGCGTTTCGGATATTATCCGGAGACCATCTTGGCGGACAAAATCTACAGGACACGTGAGAATCTTCAGTACTGCAAAGACCATGGAATCCGGATGAGTGGTCCGAAACTTGGACGACCACCAAAGCAAGTCGACCGTGAGCAAAAGAAAATGGAACAACAAGATATGGGCGAGCGCAACGCAGTGGAAGGAAAGTTTGGTGAAGGCAAGCGCATCTACGGGCTTGGCTTAATTCGAACGCGCGTTCGACAAACAAGCGAGACGGTCATTGCCATCCAGTTACTGATTATGAATCTCGAAAAGAGGCTACGGCTTCTTTTTTTGCTCATACTCGGAGAACTTTTTGGAACAGATTTCGGCACGACCGTGGTCATTGCGTAGTTCATTCATCAGACCCTAACTATAATTCAATTACGATCAACGATTGTTTCGTTATTCTCTCTGTAGTCTTTTTTATTCTTTGCGATGGGTTGTTCCTCACGTACCGATCCCTGGGCATTAACTTCAGAACGTTGTATGATCGCGTAGCTATATAGATCGCATATATAATCTTGAAGCTCTCTTGCAATTAATTTCAGTTCTTCAAAAACGTGTTCTATTGTATAAGCGCAATCTGTAGTCATTGAATGGATTATTGAGATTAGCTCATGATGAATGTTTGTTATCTCTAACAAATCGGTTAACTGTTCCGAAAACTCATCGCGAGGTATGAGCGGTTTAGAATTACCATTGGTATCGATGAAATAATTAGGTGTTATGTCGTCAACTGATACAGAGTCTCTCTTGGTTAACATTGCCCACTTATCTAGAATAGCCTGTCCATTGGGTTTTTCTATCAAAATATATCCCTCCTATGGCAAGTAAAAAATACTCACTTTACATTTTGTGGCTTATTAAATTTTGTGTAACTTACATTAATACATAAATTTTAAAATCAGTGTTAATTGAGTTGTCGTGGAGTTATTTTCTAGGATGACAAGAAGTAAATGACAACAGAAAACAAATCAGTGTACAATGAAATTTCAATAAGTTATACTTACATAACCAATATTGCTATGATAGATGATTTTGGTAAATAACTCAAGTTTCGCCCCCTTAGGCCGCCAGTTTTTCCTTGATAGCATTGGGTAAATGGCTTATAAACTGTTCAACAATCATGTCGATCACGGTGTCGTTTTGAACATCTGTTGCTTCCATGATGGATATCAGCAGGTTTATCAATAGACGAATGTCGTCGACGAACCGGATGTCGTCTAGCTCGTCACAGCAGTCGAAGAAAAGAGCGCCAATCGTTCTTAGATCCTGGTCGTTTCGTGCGGCAGTTGCCAACATGATGTACCGTGCGAAGACGATGGTGGTATGGGCAAACATCTGGTCGTATGTGCGTCCCTGCAGTTCTTTTGCCAGTCGGAGGTGGGATTTGCTGACCTTGAAGAAGCACTCAATGTCCCATCGTTTTCCGTAGATGCGAATCACTTCATCGTCCGACAGGTTTGTGTCCGTAGAGAGCAACGCCAACCACTGGCTGGAACGGTTCCTGTCTCGAACGAACACAATCTTCACGAGAACTGGGTTGCCCTTTGCATCTTGCCCTATCGTCACCATGACAGAAGCAAGGATCTTTGCTCGTCCACGGCGTTTTTTCAGAGCAGAGTACAATTCTTTTAGTGTCATCCGCCGTCCTTCGTATTCGTAGTGAACCTTGGGCGTGGCTTTGAGCATGCAGACAACGTGGATCGAATGCTTCAAGGCCCTAAGAATGGTCGCCGGGTGTGCAAACCAACTGTCAAATAGCAGGTATTTGGCGGTAATGTCCATGCCTTGTGCTTGGGTCAGCAACTCGAACAGAATGTCCGTTGCCTTTTGCATGCTCTCTTTCCGACGCTTGTAACCGCAGGTGCGCTTGTCGATGGACCCTTCAACACCACGTAGGCGATTGCGCTCGTTTTCAGAACTGAGCAACGAAAAGGTGAGTGGCACGAATGAATTCCCGTCCGACCAGCCTAATGTAAGCATTCGAAACCCACGAACAAATTTGTGAGACACATGGTCGTAAACCCTGGCAAGCAATTCGACTTTCTTGCTACGACTGCGACTAAACAGCGAATCGTCGACAATTAGTACATCTGCTCTGTCGTCTGAAATGAGCCGAGATATCCGTTGTATGACGGCAGCACTCAGCAAAAGCAGAAAACGCCGCCAGTTGTTACGGGGGGAATTTAAGAATCGATACACCGTATCCTTACCAAACCCTTCACCACCTGACTGCTTCAACCAACGGTTCAAACTTCGCTGAGTAAATACGAGACTGAATACGGCGCGGAACACATCCAGAACAGCCACACCAGCTTGTTTGGTGATGTTCGACTGCTTTAGGAGTCGTGCAATTCTGTACTCCTTGAAGAAAGCAAAAACCATGGATTGGAGTTGATCTTGGTCCTCAGGCTCACGTACCATAAGGGGAAACATCCTCTTTCCGTAGATTGTGGTCTCGACAACTTCAGTCTACTAGAAAATGAGGATGTTTTGCCTTTTTCAATGCCCGAAAACCCAGTCATACCAAGCGTTCATTGGCTCAAACCGGGTGCGAAACTTGAATCATTAATAAAATCTGCGATGGAAGAGACAGGTAGGTGAAGTGACTGGACCTGTCCTTTCCTTATCATGTGTATAGCCTCAATTCCTTTAAGTGTGCTGTCAGCAGTTTGAAACGATTTGAATCCCAGCATCGGGTTCGTGATCCTCTTGATGAATCGGTGGTCTTGTTCAACAATGTTATTCAGGTATTTCGTTTGCCGGATTACGGTTTCTTGCGGTATCTCCGTTTCATCCTTTAATTGCTGTAGTGCCGGAGGGTAAGCAGGGTTTTTATCTACGGTGATGACTCGCGGTGTTTGATTGTGTGGGGAAGATAACGCCTTTTTAAAAAATCGCTTTGCGGCGAGGACATCTCGATTCGCAGACGGCATGAATTCGATCGTTTGACCTTTAGAATCCACAGCCCTATAGAGATACTTCCATTGTCCTTTTACTCTAATATAGGTTTCATCTACCCGGTATGAATCGGTAGTCGGCTTCAAGAAACGACGAATGCGCTTATCGACCTCAGGACCATACTGGTGAACCCACCGCATGATAGTGGTATGAGAAACCTGAACTCCTCGTTCTTTTAGTAGTTCGACGATATCCCGGTAGCTTAAGCTGTATTGCAAATACCACCGAACCGCCGTCAGGATAATATGAGATTCGAAGTGCTTCCATTTGAACGCATTCATACCATAACTGCCTCATTCCTGAAGTTTATCCGGACAATACTACCATGCCTGCTGTTTTTGCACCAGAACCCATTCCCTATTTATTTCTTCAATCTAGTATATTTGTACGCTTGAATGGATAGATTAGTAGTAAAGGTCAATCGGACAACAAACACGGAGGTGCTTTACGATGTACCAGAACTCAAAAGTATGCAAATCCGTCGAAGAATTTGTTGAAACCCTCAAGGCCCTTATCCATATGGATCACGTAGCACGCTTTAACTTGGACGGAACATGGACGGTTAGTTATTGATGCGGAACCAACCCGCCCGCACCACATGGGGCGGGTTTCATATAAACCAGGTTGCGTCGCCTTCCACCCGTGGGCAGCCGAGCGTTCGTGCGGTTGCTCATGTGAGCAGAAGAGCGCTTGAACGTTTGCTCTAAAGAGTATTAGAGCGTTTGAGCACCCGAGTGGTAGAGCGTTCCAGCAACCGAGTGGGTAAGCATATGCACGAAAGAGCGAATCCTCAAGTGAGCATATGAGCTATAGAGCGAGTGAGCGTTAGACCGTGTGAGCATACGAGCGTTTACACTACCGAGCATATGATCAAAAGAGCGTTAGAGCATGTACACGAAAGAGTATTTCATCATCCGAGCGATCGAGCATAGGAGCATATGTGCATCAGAGCGTTAGTCCAAGAGAGCAGTTGAGCAAAAGAGCATTTGAGCATATGAGCAAACGCACTTTCGAGCGATAGAGTGTTTGAACATATGCACTAACGAGCGACAGCCTCGCTAGTCCTAAATAGGCCCGACACGTACACCCCGCAGCTATCGTCCAAGGTATTGAACAGGGCAGTCTGGACGCCTGATGTGCGTATTCTGGATAGCTTAGACCTTGCCCACTCAGCGTATTTCTGGACCGAGCTTTTTGTTAGGCCCATGTCGTCCGCGATTTCCTGAAAGGTCATACCGTCCATCAATGAGCGGAGTACATAGGACTCACGGCGGGATAGCGAGCTCATATCGACCGATACGGTATCAGCTGCGCGATCCGCCTCATCGTCGGTTGAGTGCGTGTCATAGGATACAGCAAGGCCGTTTAGGGCGTCCGGTTCCACGAGGATAGTTCGGTAGTCTTCATACTCGGTGTTTGTCATTTGCCGGATAGCGTAGGAAAGGGACTCAATCATGGAGGCGTACTGTTTCTTTGTTTCGAAGTCATTGCATAGGACTTTCTTCTCACGGAGGGCCACTATTTGCTCTTGGTAGGCTTGAACTAGGTCTTGCATGTTCGTCGCTCCTTTGGGAAGTTCGTAACGCACTAAAAAGCCCTGTCTACCGTGTGGTTACAGGACTACCGTTTTGCGGCTGATTTTGTCATACGTCTGCTCTGAAGTAGGACGTATGTCCCAAGTCAGTGGAGCTTTTGAGCCTGCTACCGTCTCGCACACGGTGGTAGATTCGTCGGGAGGTCGCAACTCCCGGTGAACCCGCTGGCTTTTTAATTGCCCCTATATGGGATATTATACCTCGCCCAATGCACCAAAAGAATGCCCGCGTTGCATTCGTAAAATTTTTTTCAAGTTCAGGTATAGAATCTCGGAACTCTGCCAATCCTGCTAATAGGCGAGTTGGGAATGTCGTGTGATAGGCCGATGCTACGCTATGGTTATCGCGCCTATCGCCAGATATTCATACCATATTCTCAAAAAATTTTTTGATGACCGCTACGGGGCCGATTTGGCCCGTTTTTTTATTGCCCATAGCCGTGAGTATGGGAGGGCACTAAAAAACGCCCACAGAGGGCGTATGGCTCGTTTGGCAAGTATTTATGTGCTTAGGTAATTATAGCTTGCTTATCCAGCGATCCTTAGCGTAAAGTAGAAACAAATAAATCGGACGAGAAAAGCGAAAGGGATTCCCCCCTCCGCCAAGAGTTAAGGGAATCCCAAGTCCAGCGCTATAAAACTGATAGGCTTATTCTAACCGTTTTTTGTCTTGATAATCAAGACAGAAACGTGATTTAGTGCTAGTAAATTTTTCAGCACGATTCGAGCGTATCGGACTTATAGCGCATCGGGACAAGTGTACCCGTATGCGCTTTTTTCGTTCCTTCGCAGGAGGAATGAAAGACCATGTCGGAAACAAGTCGTATCGAGGTCATATGGGGCCACGCGATCCTCGACGAAGGATTCACCACTATACCCAATCTCCTAATGCGTAACTTCCGCAGGCTAGGTATCGAACACGGAGAGTGGAGCCTGATTTGCACGCTCCTAACGTATAAGCACGACGAGCGAGACCCGTTCCCGAGTCAGGACACTCTAGCCGAGCACCTCTGCTGTTCCCGCAGGCAAGTTCAGAAGTGGGTAGAAAGCCTGGTCAAAAAGAACCTTCTGCTTGTTGGACAGCGATTCAACGACAAGAGTGGTCAGTTTGGCAACTCGGTTTATAACTTCAAGCCGCTAATTGACGCTGCACTAGCCCTTTATGATAAGGACGAACCCAGCGGTCCAGTAGAAAATGAGTGGAAAGTTCGGTACCAAAAGCCGTGCGTACCTGAAGTACGCACGGGTAAAATCGAACCGGACGTACCTGAGGTACGCACGGACACGGGACTTGAGGTTCGTACGGATACGCGACCTGAGGTTCGTACTAAAAGAACAAGTATTAAAACTACCAAATCTAAAATTAAAAGTAATAGAACAACAACAAAGGAGCCTAGCAACTCTACCAAAGCTGCTAACGCCAAAGCGAAACACGATACAAAGCGTATTGTTGTTGTTGTCGATTCAGAAATTGACGATTTAGGGTTTGAGATTGAGTCAAAACTTGGTGCGCCTATCCGTACCCTAATGCCTATGCTTAGTCAGTGGCTAAAAGAACACGGACGCGAGTACATAATCGAGAAGGCCGAGATTATACAAGGCGGCGATTGGAATAATCCTCTAGGTGCCTTCCGTAAGGCCGTAGAGGAAGATTGGCCCGTGATCGGGAAGAAGGCACAGACAAAGTCTAGCGATGACGACGATGATTTCGCCCGAGCTGAGGACGAGTGGTACGAGCGTTCCCGACAAAGTCTCTCAGGCAAGAGTAGTACGCAACACGATTCACGTTACGAGAACTTTTATAAACTGTTCCCCGACAGCTAAAGGAGGTCTTTAAGTGACCGCAAAAGTGATAACTCTAGGCATCCAAAAAGGCGGCTGTGGCAAAACCACTACAACCGGGATTGTTGCTCACGTGCTGACGCATGAATATAACAAGCGTGTTCTTGTGGTTGATATGGACAGCCAGGGCAATCAAACGGAATATCTTACCCGTTGCGACATTTACGAGTTTGACGAACGGACGATTTTTGAAGCATTGAAAGAAGGCGATGTTCGTCCATACATCGTCAAGCTCGAAGATAATTTGCATCTAGTTCCTGCGACGGACGTTCTAGCGACGTTCTCATACTGGCTATACCACGATGGGAAGCATATCTATCCCGAGAACAATGCAATGCATCTGAAGGCGCTCAGAAAGGCATTAGAGCCTGTTCTGAACGATTATGATTACATCCTCATAGATACGCCACCCCACATCGGAGAGCAGACCTTAAATTCGCTCGTAGCGTCTGATTATGTGGTGGTCATGTTCGAGTCAAGCAAATTCTGTCTATCTGCCGTAGAACGATTCATAGAGACCGTGGAATTCGTCCAGGGCTCAACTGGACAAGAATTGAATCCAAAGCTGCAGGTAGCCGGAATCCTGCGCAACTTGAATGACAAACGCAGGAGTGACATGAAAGACCTCGTGGAACTGTGTGGAGACCAGTATCCAGATTGGGTGTTTGAATCTGTCATCGACAGAACGGCTGCTACTGGACGTTTGGCATTAACAGGCTTTGATCAATCCGAGAACAAGGAGCTGCGCAAAGCCATTGACCCATATCATGAATTTGTGAAGGAGTTGCTTGCACGTGTCGAATAAGAAACCGGATTACAAGGCGTTAGCTACGCAAACGCGTCGGCGTCTTCCTCATGAGGCGTTCTTGGGATCTCCTGGCGAGGATACCGAACCATCAGAAGAAACCATTGATCAGATTAAGGAACAGGTCATTGGCTCGGAGCAAGTAAATGAGCGCTCGAGCACAAGTGCAGATGAGCCTTTGAGCGATGGAACAAACGAGCGTTGGAGCGAAGGAGCGGCTGAGCAAACGAGCACACCCTCAAACGAGCGCTTGAGCGAGAGTGTAAAAGAGCAAGTGAGCAAAAGTTCAAATGAGCGTTCGATCGATGATGAGGTCGGTCGGTACTCGTTTGACCTAAAGCGCAAGAAGCACCGTGCCCTTAAGTCAAAGTGCGCGATGGAAGGAAAAACGATCTCCGAAGTACTGGATCGGCTAATTGACAGCTACCTACAGGAAAACTAGGGGCCAGTGAGCAGGTGAGCGTTCGCTCGAAAGAGCAATAGCTCACCTGCTCCTGTGAGTAAACACTCGTTTTCTCTTATGCTCGTATGAGTGAACGAGCATAAGAGCGTTTGAGCACATGAGCGTATGTACCACGAAAACAAAAAGGTGCCTCAAACGGGCACCAAGGCTAGTTTTACGGTCTTCCTTTGAAGATTGTTGATGGTAGCGGTTACTATGAGCTGTTCAACATCACCCTGCTCCCCGATGAGGGGTGAGCCCACTGCCCGAAGGGAAATATAGTTCCCTTCCTTATTGATATAGCGGAAATGGATTTCCCTCTGCCGCTTGTCCTGAACCATTCCCAAAAACTCCGTCATCGAGCAAAAAACTTTTCTGAAGGCGTGGGGTTCTCAGACCGCACTTGCCGACGTGATCGATAGACTCGAAGGCCATGCACCCAAAGAAGTGTCCTCTGACCTAAAGCGTGTCCGCGGAACGCGCTTTGCGGACTTGGGATCGAACCAATGGACTTGAAAACACGAAACACCATCACAAAGAAAGCAGCCGGCGTGACGATTGGTGTTTTGAATGACGTCACAAAGAAAACCGAACACGTCGCGTTCTAAGCCTAGAGCTCAATGACCTGTACTCCAAGCCTTCGAAGCCTTAGACATAATGAACTTCTTCGTGCGGGATGTTGATTATAAAGTGGGGTTACTCCCACAAAATCAGGCCGCAATCATTCGCAAGTTGTATATGGGTAAAGACCCATTGCCGACAGACCAAGAGGTCTACAATGACTTGTACGATGAAAAATGGTACGTCTCAGAACGGCATTACTACGAACAAAAAGCAGAAGCGATGATGACACTCGCCTATGCTTTTCGTATAGAACAATATGCAGGATGAGGGGTGAACTGAAGTTCGCCCCTTTCTTTGAATATATGTAATATGTGGATTGTTGAATTCGGTTAGCATAAAGAGGTTGTCCGAAAAGCATCCGATTCGAGTAAATGTCTAGCCAAATACATGAATACAGGCTTCCTGATATGGGATAAGTTTACTTGGTAATTTGGTGAATGCCTCCGTATGGGAACACATTGCCTGCTCACCCTTGAAAATGGGCGCACGAACCCCTTGTCAGTAACATTGGCTTTTGTTTATTTTCCAGGTTCTGCTTGCCTATGCAGCGATATCGAGTTTCAATTGCTCGGCCTGGACTGTATACATTTGTGTAATTCGCTCTATGTGGTCATCAGGCAGCATGGTCTCTCGAATGTGACCTATCCTCGCCTGCATGAGCTGGAATATATCCTGCATGGTGAAGAAGGACTGTACTCGTTTGTTTGTTCGTACAGGCACCTTCTTGTGTTTCATAACTGTTGTCAACTCATTGGACTCTTGCGCAAAGGACAGCTCAATCTGCCTTCTGAAATCAAGCATCTGGGCATGCAGCATGGTGCCTTGTGGCACCGGGCCGTATGCAATCGGTTTGTCGTCAAAGGAAAATTCGAATTGCCTGCTGCATACCCCGGATAGCGGGCATGACTGGCATTTCTCTGAGTCCCCACGAAACCAGGAAGTGGCCGTTTTCCAGTCAAAGCCATCCCAAATCAGTCGTTCGCCTTGTTCGCACTCAGGTTGCCCATGTTCATTACATTCCTCTGGCATCACCATACCACTGCGAAACCCTGTAACCACAGCCATACTGTGTTTGTGGTATGCCTCCTTCTGGTCATCCGCATCTATGTAACCCATGTCGGCAACGAGATACTGAGTGCGCATTTCGTTAATCTGCCGGAGTTTCTCTATCAGTGGAAGCATCACTCGAATGTCGCCCACATTCGCAGGCTTAAGGATAGACAACAAGGCCACAGGTCCTTGAGATGTTCTTACTGCAATCGAGTGCTTCCGGTAACCAACGAAGAAACGGTTCTGGTTCACCTTGCTGCGCTGTGCCCCATAGGTGGCGTCCGGGTCAGAAAACGTTTTTTCACATGTGCAAACTGACTTAACCTCACAATCGCAGCGTTTTTTCTTGTATCCGTTGACATTGGCGTAAATCGGACGAGAGTCAATAGCGGCGAGGGTGTCCTGGATGAATCCCTCCATGTGAATGGATTGACGTATAAACTCGTCACGAATTTGTTCGAATACGTCCGGCCCTACTTTGTTACGGAAGTCACTCAGGCTCTGGTGTGACGGAACCTTTGCTGGATTGGGTACACCGATGAAGCTGCGCCACGCCTGGTTCTTTGGGTCTCGCAACTGTTTGCACAATTGACGGAATGAGGTAATCTCCGGCCTAGTGAAATACAGATAGTGCATCCGGAAATAGGCGATTAGAGATGCGGGTCTGCGTCCTCTCTTGTCGTACAGGGGTCCGACGAGCAGGTCCAGGAATGAGTCGTCAATGTGATCTACGTAATCAACGAGTTCGGGGTCGAAGCCAAGCGTGTTATAATAGGCGTATGGAAGCAGGTCTAACTGCAAATCTATGGAAAAACGCACCTCCAGAACTGGAAAATTTGACGGCTGGATACCTTCAATTTTACCAGTTTTGCGGATCGGTGCGTTTTGCTATTTACTCAAAATTGCGGGCTTTTCGGACACGCTCATAAAGGGTTAAGGGTGAAAAAACAATATGAAAACGTCGGGTCCTTCCAAGCATATTTTAACATCGCCGCATTCTCACAGTGATTTTTTAGCCGCGGTATCGAAATTTTTTGCTCAGCGGTGGTGGGGTGGTATTTCTGCTCTAGCGGGAATAATCGCGATGGGTTTAGCTATGGCAACGGTGATATATTCTGCGATAACCGTCAGAGCGGCTAATGAACAATCACGAAAAGCGGATGAAGCAGCAAGGGAATCCGAAAGACAATCGATGGAATATCTCGAACGATTAGATGAACAGACAGCCAGATTGACTGAGGCCCTCCTTCGTCCACAAGTACGGTTCATCGTAAGTAACAGGGCGAATCAAGCGATACACAATTACAAGGGCTTGATTGCCGCGAATGGCGCACGTACAGTGCCCCAAATATGGGTACCAATCATCAATGTAGGACTTGCTGTGGCAGAAAAGATAGATATCGGATGGACGTCAGAACCAGACCAAGGACTTCCTACTGATACATTTTCGATGATGTCCCATGTATTTCACTTCATACCCGCGCAAAGTGATATTCAAGTCTTGGCATTCAGGATCTCACCCGACGATCATCCGCTCGGGGCTGGCTTTATACATTTGCATGTTAAATATAGTGATCTGATGGGAACCAGATACCATTATCAAGCTAAGTTGAGATATGCTCAGTCGGGTGGCGTACCGGGGCTTATTGAAGATTCAACAGAAGTCATCGAATAACATTGTATGATGTAAGTGCGGATCGAGTCCGCCCTTCATTTTTTGTCCCTTTCTACATAAAGGAACAGTCATCGACACGGCATGTATCGTATGGTGGGCGTGAGGTGATTCGATATGTATGATGACGCCACACGATATGTAGCGCGTTTTGGCACCAAAGCTGCGGCCAGTTTGGCAGGAATCAGCGAACCAACCGTCAGGAAGTACTCTCAGCACCTATCAAAACATGGATATAACATCAGCACAGCCAATGGGCGCGACCGCAAGTATAGTGATTACGACATCACGGTACTTACTGAAATGAAAAGACTGTCCGATGAAACCGGTATGGACGTGGGCAAGATTGCCCAAATGGTCATAGCCAAGTACGGTAGTGCGCCAGTTGAGGACGATTCGATACAGACCGAATCGAGTGAGGAAACGGCCTTAACCACTACTCCGCAGGACTTTGCCGCAGTCGTTGAACTTGCCAGCAAAACCTATTGGGATAAGGCGAAACAGGAAATGACCGACGAAATATCAGAGCGCGTTCGTGACGAGGTGAAGGCAGAGTTCCAGAGCGAGCTAGGTCATTTGAAAGACGAATTGCGTGGCATGATGGAAGAAGTAGCGGCTACGCGAGAGAAAAAGAAGCACTGGTGGAGATTCGGACGATAAAATATCAGGCTACTAGAACAATATGCAGAATGAGGGGTGAACTGATGTTCGCCTCTTTTCATTTCTATGCGTTATGATTTCCGTAAAAGTCGAGATCGGCGAGGGTTTTTGGGTAAATTTAACTATAAAGGGGTGTTGGGATGTGACAATAAAAACAATAGTGTTCGATAAACTTAAGAATGCACTTACATATCTAGAGAACTTATCACTTAGTAATCAACTCGTGGTGTACAGAGGCCACCAGAACAGTAAATGGCGCCTACAGACTACGTTAAGTCGTTTCAAAAGAGTAGTAGGAAATCAGGATGATGAGTGGTTCGATTTCGAGGTCGGTGCCATTCTTGAGCAATTTAAGGGTAATTTAAGCCGACTTGGAGATTTACCGTTCCCTAATAACTCAAGAAGTGATTGGCTTGAGTATGCACAACATCACGGTGTCCCCACACCGTTTTTGGATTTCACTTATTCTCCGTATGTGGCATTGTTCTTTGCGTTTAATGGTATCCGTATCAACCACAGGAAAAAAGGAGAAAGGAAAAAGTATGTTGCCATTTATGCATTGAATGTTAATCAACTGGCCCATGCGTGGTCTTTACGTAGAAATCCATTCAAGGTTGGCGAAATCAATAATGCCTTTTTTGAAGACTATCACGAATTCTTGAATCCTCAACGTGACCCATTTAACGTATACAACACGAAGGAATTTGTTGAGTTGGAACGACTATTACATACTAGCACGCCACCAGACGCGCTGTAATAGCTTATAGACGCATTCAGTGGGCTGCATGGTATTTTGCTATTAGGGCTATCCGAAAACGCCTAAAAATCGATTGTATGTAGGTTTGTGTAGAACAAAAACCAACATATGTAATACGCATCTTGAGCGTTAATCAGTGATTCACTGAAAAAGTAAGTGTATACAATGTGAACAATCAGAGGCCGACTATGTTAGACATACTTCGACACTTTCTCTGTGATATGGTGATTCGGTGTTGAATTTTGGGATGTGTTAGGGGAATTAAGTCACATCATGATAATTAATCTGAAGTATAGCGCCGTGGAAGAACTTCGCAGTCAAATGATAAAGATTGCAGAATATCGAGGAAGCCTTACACATCCCGATGTTATTGCTGCGAGTCAACGCCTAGATGTCTTTATTAACCGTATTCAATCGAAACGGTTTAAGGTGTACCGTTCACGCTACAGTAAGAACAAGAGCCAGATTCAACTTTTTTGGCCCAATCGCAAGTACCGAGCGGGACGTCTTTGCCATTTACACGTCGGAACCCTGTTTTGAATACAGTGCTATTGCTGGTTACCTGTTGTAAGGTCTGACAGTGAGTGCAATAAAATAGTGTCTGCTGCGTCGTATGCACCACCCTCTTTTTTCTAAATTATATATCTTTTTATTCGATATTTAAATCGATAAATCACTTAAATTTACATTATAGCTACATGCGAATGTATATAGGCTATCTATTTTGGCCATCCTGTTGCTAGACAAGGTATACGGAGTGGGCTTTATTATGCGTGTTGTCAGGGACAATCCAGCTGTACGTTTGCGTGTGATTATGACAGAACGAAATATGACTGTTCAGCATTTGTCTTTTTTCAGTGGTGTATCAGAAAGAACGATTACTGCGCTACGCTCAAATTACTCTCATAGAAAACCGAATATGGATACGATTTATCGGATCTGCAACGTTTTAGATGTACATCCTAATGATATATGGTCTGACTGTTAGCTACATGCAGGAATGACCGAGGACAGCCATTTTCTTTTCTCAGATCAAACATCACGTATGAATATCTCATCGGCGTTGCGTACAAGCCTCAGTTTAAGTGCATCGCCGATAAATCGAATATGGCACGAAATAAACGAGTACATCATGAGTGCTCGTATTTTTGTCGTATGCTGTGCGCCGTGGTATATATAGCATGTAATTATGCGACAGGAAGATGAGACAATTTGGATACAAAAATATATTTTTCAAATAGGACTAAACCCCAAGTGCTAAGCATCCACCCCGACGTAAAGCCCTTTATCGATACAAATAACGCCCTAGTGTATTGCCCAATGGCAGATGACAATGTAGAAAAGCACGATTGCGAAGGTTGCGCATGGTATGAACATAACGTGTGTAGTCGGTTTTAACGATACGAGCCTCTACGGTAGCTCGGTCTTTTTATGCGGACACAGAATAGGACATTTTCCCCTTGAAATACCTTCTTATCAATCACAGCGTAGCGCCATGTAACGCGGTGTAGCGTAGCGAGATGATATGGCCATTGTATGGAGTGCTAAGACTTGATTAGCAAGCAATGTTACAATACATTGATGATTCGTTTCCTTGCAGGAGGGTACATATTGAATAAACAAGAATTGATCAACAAAATAGCTGAGAAAGCTGGACTAACGAAGAAAGATACCGAGACTTTGGTGAACGGTCTCTTTGATGTTGATGAGAAGGTTCAGATCCCTGGGTTCGGGACGTTTGAAGTTCGTGAACGTGCCGCTCGTACTGGTCATAATCCGCAGACTGGCGAGGCCATAGAGATAGCTGCATCCAAAGTATAAGGGTGTTCCCTGGTTTAAACGCAGGTACCGATCCTATGTTGGGTCGGTCTTTTTCGTGGGCGAGTGCTGTTTTATGTGACGCTTATCCGCACCAAAATGGGCCACCGTCAGCCCCACCTTCGCTGACGACATTGGCGACCACACATGTCGCCCTCCTGTAGAATCCGAGTATAAAAGACCACCGGTGCAAAGTCCGTCGAACCATGACATGTAAACCAAGAGGTGTTGGCTGCTAATTACCAGCAAAATGTCGCTTATTTTGGCTAAACCTTGGACAGGGGTCAGAGAGAGGTTGTCACTGCCGCAAATGCACGAAATCACCTCCGAACCCTGTCACAAGAAAAAGGCAGATTTCGCTCAACGATGCGGGTTCAAAGGGGATCAATTAGTATAAAATAAACTATACTTTAAACTCATCTGACTTGAGGGGTATTTTTTCAAAAACGGCCTTCTCGTTTCAACGGTTATACAATAAAAAATTTCCAGTAAAAATGACGCCGTGCCCATTTCATCGGAGCTCATATTATTGTTTTATTCGTGCCACCTGGTTGAGACTGTTTCCCCTAGAAGAACCATTTCACCCACGCAATCCCCTGTCGCAGTAGGACGAGGCGGTAATCGAGTTTGCACCAAATTAACACCGAATTAGCGCCATATCCGCTCCTTTTTATCGCCTTTTTAACAGCGCAAAAAAAAGACGACCCATGATATAGGCCGTCAGTCCAGTAAGTGTCTGATCTTATTGTCGTATCTGGTCAACTCTGTATCATGAATCCATCGCATCATGGAGAGTGCACCGTACATCGCGACTTCATCGTGGGATGGACAGCACGTGCGTGCCGCGTATTCGGCAAATCGCGCCATGTCATTGATCAACTCGTCAAGTTTCCCGAATACGTCACCGACATTTTCCGCCAAGTCGTCGCTCTCAAAGCGGCGTACTACATCGTCGACGAGGAAACTCGATTGTGCTGCAAATTCGCGCAGCATATGCTGGACGTACTTGGCGAAATAGAGCGCGTATACCTCATCTACTCCACGTTGAACCCCCTGATACAGATAGTCCGATTGGTTGGGATATTGAACTCCTATAGTCACGCTACACTCCCCCTCTTTGTGTTGTGTGCCAGTGCGCGTCGGATGTCGTCCACTACGATGTCGACCCAAGCTGAGATCGCTTCCGGTGACATGGGCTCGCTGTCTTTGAGTTCGTACTCCTCAAACGCGAATGACTCCATCACGGCGCCGACAAGGTGATCGCGAACCAGTGCTAACTGTGATACTGGCATGTCCATTTCTCCTTTGTGGTGGTAAATTCGTATCGCTTGAACACATTCTACAACGTCACCGTATCAAATTCAATACATAGATACATATTGATTGTAGATAAAATATACGGTAAAATGTATACGTTGATAGGAGGTGGGATGATGTCGCCAAAGTCGATATCCATACGTCTACCGGACGAAGCAAAACGGCTGCTCGAATCAGTGTGTTTTGTCACTGGGCACTTTCAGGTGGATGTGCTGGTGCAAGGGTTGAATATGTACGTTGAGTCATTGTCGGATGATGTACGGGCAAAAGTAGAACAAGCCATGACGATACGAGGAGAAACGGAAGAATAGCACACATTACCGCTCGGTCGATAGCATGATCGGGCGGTTATTTTTATACCATCGATACATGGTGTAATTGGTATAATTTACAAATGTGCCTATATACGATAGACTAGCCTGATTGGAGGCGATGACGGATGTCTACGTCTAAGGTGACAATTATTAGAAACGACAAAGGTCAAGTAGTTGGGCGGATGTACGGTGAGATTGACCCGAAAATTATAGCGCGATTTTTTCTGAAACGTATACCAACAACACCCCCACCAAAACGGTAGGGGTTGTTTTTTATATTGCGTCATCGTACGGAACTAGAGGGTTTTCACATAGTGCGAGAAGCCTTATCGTACGGGCAACACATCGTAAAACTTATTCCGCGCCGTGGTAGTGTTACGATTAGGTATGTTGTTGACGAAATCGAAAGTGGCTGAATCATACATGGCTATCCACTGTAATAAAAAATCCCGTGCCAGTTCATACACGGGATGAGTAAGAAATAAAGTTGCTTCAGTGCATGACGAGTATACTGCTCTCATTTCGACTGTGCAATAAAAAATGCCCGATAGCCGTATAAGCCATTGGGCGGATCAGGGGTAAATGTGTCACAAATGATCATAACATAAAAACCAGTATAATACAAATATTTACATATGATTAGCGAATAAATATTAGTAAGTATGTATATTATGTACATTGTCGTACAAAATCGGCATAGTCATTTCATCGCGATCGGCTACAAACCGCGTCAAACCAACGTTTTTGTCGTGTATAAAATTGCGCGTGTCCGACAACGCAAAAAGGCACCCGTACCGGCAATACGGATACCCATTGCGGGATGAAGACTGCTCCTATCTCATATGGAGCGCTGATGCGCGTATTCTGCCCTAAAGAAGGTGCGAGCATCCACCCATCTCGACGTAATGGACGGATACCCGCGATAGTACTTCCCTGCGCTATTAATGTGCCCAGTTAATCGAGTGATATCACCCGTGTGACACGGATACCGTTCAGATAGTCGATATATCTATGGTGGCCGCGCGACGTCGACCATCGGCAGAAATCCTCGTTTATTTCGATGCGAGATATTGATATAACGTCTCACGACTAATTCCAAATTCACGTGCCAACTGTGCCTTTTTCTCACCGGCTGCGACACGTTCATGTAATTCCTTGACCTGTTCATCGGTGAGTGACTTCTTACGTCCCTTGTATACACCTTTCTGCTTGGCTATGGCAATACCTTCACGTTGGCGTTCCTTGATTAGCGCACGTTCAAATTCAGCAAACGCACCCATTACATTTAACAGCATCATCGACATAGGGCTATCTTCGCCCGTAAACGTCAGATGTTCCTTCACGAATTCAACCGCGATACCCTTACCTGTCAATCCAAGCACCAGACAGCGTAAATCATCCAGGTTACGAGCGAGACGATCCATACTATGAACGACTACGGTATCGCCCTCACGAGCGAATTCAAGCAGTGCATCCAATTGTGGCCGCTTGGTATCTTTACCTGATGCCTTATCGGTAAATACACGGTCTAGTTGTACACTTTCTAATTGTCTGTCTGTGTTCTGGTCAACCGTACTTACCCTTATATATCCGATGCGCTGTCCTGCCATGGTATCGCCTCCGTGTCGTTCTGTCAGTTTAGAGTCTAAGACATTACCGGTGTAGTGTCAAGAAAAATAAAAAACAACCCTAATCTGACATATTTAAACTTGTCTATCTGACGTTGTGTTAGGGTATACATCAATCTGACAGTTTTGCCGAGTGAATCAAACTACAGTGTCGATATAAGGTTGTTGTGAGTTTGCGAGGCGGCTTGCGGCTGGCGTTTCGTGCGGTTGGTTGGCGAGACTGCTACAGGAGGACGAATACAATCCAATCCATATACAGACCATCTGATATGTGTGGTGTAGTGTTGATGGTGCTATAGTGGCAGCTGCAGGTGTTTAAACGGGGTGTATGGGTTCTGGTGCAAAAATTCACGAAACCACAATATACGGTTGTGGTGCAAAAATTATGAGTAGCATAGACTGAACCATCTATCATGCTTTGGGGTTATGCGGATACGCCAAACAGGTGATTGATGAACTGCGCGATGGAAGAGACGGGCGAGAGCTGTATCTCGACCTGTCCTTTCCTCAGTATGTGCATGGCCTCAATTCCCTTAAGCGTCCTGTCGGCAGTTTGAAACGATTTGAATCCTAGCATCGGGTTCGTGATCTTTTTGATGAATCGATGGTCTTGTTCAACAATGTTATTTAGGTATTTCGTTTGCCTGATTAAGGTTTTTTTCGGTATTTCTGTTTCGTCCTTTAGTTGCTGTAGTGCCGGAGGATACGCGGGATTTTTATCGACGTGATGACTCGCGGAGATTGATTATGTGGGGAAGATAACGCCTTTTTAAAGAATCGCTTTGCGGCGAGGACATCTCGATTCTCAGACAGCATGAATTCAATGGTTTGCCCATTAGAATCCACCGCCCTATAAAGATATTTCCATTGTCCTTTCACTCTAATATAGGTTTCGTCAACCCTGTAGGAATCGGTAGTTGGCTTCAAGAAACGACGAATGCGTTTATCGATCTCAGGACCATACTGGTGAACCCACCGCATAATAGTCGTATGAGAAACCTGAACTCCTCTTTCCTTTAGCAGTTCGACGATATCCCGGTAACTTAAGCTGTATTGCAAATACCACCGAACCGCCGTCAGGATAATATGAGATTCGAAGTGCTTCCATTTGAACGCATTCATACCATAGCTGCCTCATTCCTGAAGTTTATCCGGACAATACTAGCATGCCTGCTATTTTTGCACCAGAACCTTGTACTGAAATCGTTGGAAACAGTAGCAAACCAAGAGCAGTATCTAAATTCGTTGGACTCAGCGGTAGGCGACGGAGATCATGGTACGACAGTCGCGCGCGGGATGCGCTCAGCGATTGAAGAACTTCAGAAGCAGGATTACGAGACGCTGAACGCGATCAACGTGGTCGTAGGTGAGAGCATGATGGATGCCATGGGTGGCGCATCCGGTGTCCTCTATTGTGTATTCTTCCGTGCTGCGCGGAAATGCGATACGTACACAGAACTGACCCTTGATGCGTTCTATAACTTCGTATCACGCGGTCTGGAAGAGCTGAAGCGGCGAAGCGGTGCCGAAGCAGGAGATAAGACGATGCTGGATGCGTTGATTCCGGCGGTCGATACCGTTCGGCAGCACTTGGAAGCGGGTAACACCGATCTGATTGCTGCACTGCAGGAAGTGGCCCAGGCTGCACGTCAGGGATCGGACAGCACCAAAGAGATGACCGCCCGTTTTGGTCGTGCGAAGTTTCTGGGAGAGCGTGCGCTGAACAACGTTGATCCGGGATCGGTCTCTATTGCAATTTTGTTTGAATCGTTCTGCGAGAACGCAAAGTCCCTGGCTGAGGCAAGTAAATGACGCGGATACGCTGGTTCGGGACCAACTGGAAGATGAACAAAAGTCCACAAACGGCTCGGGAATGGACGACTGCCGTTGGGACCTATATGGCCGAAATGCCAGCTGACCAACGATTGTTTGTCATGCCGCCGTATCCATTGCTTCCGCAGATATTGCAAGACACCAAAGGTACAGGCCTGATTGTCGGCGCTCAGAATTGCCACTGGGTGACGAGTGGTGCCTTTACAGGTGAGGTTTCCCCGCAGCTGCTCAAGGAGATTGGCGCGCATAACGTATTGCTCGGCCATGCAGAACGCAGGAAGCAGTTCGGTGAAACCGATGAAATGATTGGTCGTAAAGCTTCGGCAGCACTTCGCGTGGGACTGGGCGTCGTGCTTTGCATTGGTGAAGATGCCTCAATCAAGGATGATCCGGCGACGACGCGCAGTTTCCTTGAGAAACAATTGTCCATCGCTTTAGGTGATATTCCTGCCCTCGCCCCCGAGCAGCTGGTTGTGGCATATGAACCGGTCTGGGCGATTGGTGTGGGTGCGGATCCGCCGGCCGTTTATGAGGTTGCGGAGCAACTGCGCGTGATTCGCCATGTGGTCGATCAGATTGTCAACGAACATGTACCCATCGTCTACGGTGGGAGTGTGACGTTGGAAAACGGACCATCCCTGTTGACGGAAACGGTCGCAGATGGTTTATTCATTGGTAGACATGCATTGGATCCGGCGATGTTCATTCGAATCATCCAGACAGCGCTCGGAGAAAGGTCCGTGGTGGAATGAACGAACGTGATCAGCGTCTTCAACAGATTGTCACGATTGTGGAAGACGAGGATACCGTCTCAGTCGAATATCTGCAGGACAAGCTCGGCGTCTCCGGCTCGACCGTACGCGGCGATCTTCGACTGCTCGCGAAAGAAGGCCGGATTCGCCGCGAACACGGACGGGTTACGCGAGTGGGTGACCACGCAGCGTCGCCTTCCGGCTTGCCTTCATTTGAGAAGCGGCTCAAGATTCGACAGGCAGAAAAAGAGGCGATTGCCAAACTGGCGGAGTCTTTCATTGCGGAAAACGACTCTATTATTTTGGATGCCAGTTCTACGTGCTACCATTTGGCCAAGCGTCTGTATACGTCTACAAAAGCCTTGACTGTGGTCACAAACGGAATTCAGTCAGCGCAACTGCTGAACCAAAACCCGCGATTGCAGGTCATCCTCATCGGGGGGACGCTCGGTGTCCAGAATAATACGGAGGGCATCCTCGGCATCGAACTTTTCAAACATCTCAATATCAAGAAATGCTTTTTGTCCGGTTATGGAATTTCAGTGGAGCAAGGTGTCACTGACTTTAGTCTTTTGGAAATTGAAATGAAGAAAAAGTTTGTTGAGGTGGCACAGCGGGCTTATATTCTCACGGACTCCACCAAATTTGGCGTGGTGTCAGTTGGGAAGTTTTGTGACGCGGAGCAAGCGGAAGCCATCATCACAGACAATGAGCTCTCAGAGGAAACAGCGTCAGAGTACCTGGCGCACGGTGTACAAATTATTCGCTGACGATGGCCCGGCACGCGGGCCATTTCGTCATTCAGGGTGCAATCACAAAGTCCGTCTCCGGAAAATCCTTTCTTACCTCATCGGAGACGCCTTCATCTGTCACCAGTGTTTGAACATCAGACAGGTTGCCGAACTCTGATACCGAATAGGTTCCAAACTTTGAGGCATCCAGTACACAAATACGCTGTGCAGCTCTTCGAAACATATGCCGCTTCAATTCCACTTCCTGCAGGTCAAAATCCATCAAGCTTCCGTTCGATGCCAGTGCTCGCGCAGAGAAAAAGAACTTCGTCGGATGAATAAAGTCAAAAATTGACGTTCCGACGAGTCCTTCCACGGTATTTTGATTCCTGATCATGCCACCAATAATGAAAACGTTGATATGGTTTTGCCCGGACAATTCCTGCGCAGCGTATAAACCGTTCGTCACCACCGTAACCGCACGGTCCAATTTCCGAATCTGCTTGGCTAGTTCCAGGCACGTCGAACTGGCATCCAACATGATGGAATCGTGTTCGTGTATATATTCTGCGGCGCATGCAGCGATACGTGCCTTTTCTTCGCGTCTTTGAGTTAGACGATTGCTAAAGCTAACATCATTATCTTCACGGATAATCGCACCACCATGCGTGCGTCGAATTTGGCCTTGTCTTTCGAGTTCTTTCAAATCTGACCGTATCGTTACCTCGGAGACATTGAGCATCTTGGCCAACTGGGCAACGGATGCCCTAGATTCTTCGACGATTTGATGTAGAATGGTGTTTCTCCGCTCCTCCGTGTATAGCTTCCTCATGGAAAAGCTCCTCTGATGTGTTTGTTCAAACCATATAGGAGTGATTATAAGGGAATTTTCACATCTTGACCAACTGTTTGCTGTGTTGACACTCGAATATAAACGAAATAAAATGAAAAGCAAATGAAAATAACGGCTTGGAGAAGACCTTTGGAGGAGATCTACCATGAATGGAATCAAGGCATTACAAAGCTTAGGTCAAAGCATATGGTACGACAATATGGATCGGGAACTATTGATTTCAGGAGCTATGGCAGAACTCGTCCAGCAGGGCGTAACGGGGATTACATCGAATCCTACCATTTTCGAAAAGGCAATCAAAAGCTCAACTGCCTATGACACCGCAGTTCGTGAAGCAGACGCCACAACGGTAGAACAACTATTCGACGAGATTTCCAGGAGCGATATTCAAGAGGCCTGCCGTTTACTGATGCCAGTTTACCAGGAGACACGTGGGAAGGACGGATATGTCAGCATCGAAGTGGCGCCCGTGCTGGCACATGATGCGGTTGGTACAGTGCAGGAAGGGCGCCGCCTCTTCGAGGCGATTGGAATGCCGAACGTCATGATTAAGGTGCCGGGTACACCTGAGGGAATTAAGGCAGTACAGGCTCTGACCGAAGCTGGTATCAATGTGAACGTAACGTTGATCTTTTCATTAACCCTATATAAACGCGTGATGGAAGCGTATATCCGGGGCTTGCACAAACGGTTGAACAGTGGGCTTGACGTGCAATCGGTCGCGTCTGTTGCGAGTTTCTTCGTCAGCCGAGTAGATGCAGCCGTGGATGCTCAACTGAAAGAAATGAACGCTTCTGAATCTCTGTTTGGCACTGCTGCAATCGCCAATGCTAAAATGGCCTATGCGTTGTTTGAGGAGACATTTTCTTCATCAGATTTTAAAGAACTGGCAGCGGCGGGTGCAAACGTACAGAGGATTCTCTGGGCATCAACTGGGCAGAAGAACGCCGCTTATGATCCGCTCATGTACGTCAATGAACTCGTAGGGCCAAACTCCGTGAACACAGTTCCTCCTGCAACGCTGGATTTACTTCAGAAGCGGAACGACTATAAGGTAACGGTTGAACAAAACGTCGAACTGGCTCGTCAGCAAATACAATCTCTTGCTGAAGTAGGCATTGACATTGAAGACGTCGTAAATTCCCTTCTGACCCAGGGACTTCAGGCCTTCAATCAATCCTATGCGTCCCTGCTTGATGCACTTAGATCCAAGCAAGAGCAGGTTAGATAGTCCGGTTCTGGTGCAAAGATTATGAGCAGCATAGACTGAGCCATCTATCATGCTTTGGGGTTATGCGGATACGCCAAACAGGTGATTGATGAACTGCGCGATGGAAGAGACGGGCGAGAGCTGTATCTCGACCTGTCCTTTCCTCAGTATGTGCATGGCCTCAATTCCCTTAAGCGTCCTGTCGGCAGTTTGAAACGATTTGAATCCTAGCATCGGGTTCGTGATCTTTTTGATGAATCGATGGTCTTGTTCAACAATGTTATTTAGGTATTTCGTTTGCCTGATTAAGGTTTTTTTCGGTATTTCTGTTTCGTCCTTTAGTTGCTGTAGAGCCGGAGGATACGCAGGGTTTTTATCCACGGTGATAACTCGTGGCGCCTGATTGTGTGCGGAAGATAACGCCTTTTTAAAGAATCGCTTTGCGGCGAGGACATCTCGATTCTCAGACAGCATGAATTCAATGGTTTGCCCATTAGAATCCACCGCCCTATAAAGATATTTCCATTGTCCTTTCACTCTAATATAGGTTTCGTCAACCCTGTAGGAATCGGTAGTTGGCTTCAAGAAACGACGAATGCGTTTATCGATCTCAGGACCATACTGGTGAACCCACCGCATAATAGTCGTATGAGAAACCTGAACTCCTCTTTCCTTTAGCAGTTCGACGATATCCCGGTAACTTAAGCTGTATTGCAAATACCACCGAACCGCCGTCAGGATAATATGAGATTCGAAGTGCTTCCATTTGAACGCATTCATACCATAGCTGCCTCATTCCTGAAGTTTATCCGGACAATACTAGCATGCCTGGTGGTTTTTGCACCAGAGCCCCATTTTTTATAGTGCATTGTCTGTTTCCAAAATTCGACTCGGTCATGTCAAAATATGATTCTCCCGAACGCTTCGTTTCTCCACCATAAGCACATCCCCCCAAAAAAAAAGACTGAAATCGGATACATGCGTCGCCGCTTCGTTTTGGCACAAACTTTCATTTGATAATATTCAGAAATTGTATATAATCCATAATTATTAATCCGATATCGAAACACAATTCAAAAAAATCATCCGTTATCGGTACTAAAATCATGTATTTGGTATTGATGAGAAGTTGAGGGGGAATGTTCTTATCCCGTTCAGTAACCAGTGCGTTTGCAGTGTGTAAAACGCGAAAAAATAGAGTTTATGGGAGCCAAACTTATGAGTCTAAACGTTCAAAATGTTGACAACCTGGATTTGAAAATTATCACGCATCTCCAGCAGGATGGACGCAAATCGTTTCGAGACATTGCTGAAGATGTGGGTGTCACAGAACGTACAGTTCGCCTGCGGGTCGCGCAATTGAGGGAGTGTGGGATTCTTCAAATCGTAGGGGTTGTCAACCCAATCAAAATCGGGTTGCAGGTCGTTGCCATAATCCAAATCGATGTTGAAGAATCCTTGATGGACACTTGCATCGAGCTCCTTCGGGGAATTCCGGAGGTCCGATTCATCACCAGGACGACTGGGGAGTACCCACTGTTGATACAGGTCGTCAAATCATCGTACGAGTCTCTATTTGTGTTCCTGACAGAAAAGATGAAACAACTCCCGCAACTTCGAAAAACCAATGTGATGGTTGAGCTTCAAGTTTATAAAAATGATTTTCACTATATTGGAAGCGATGGGAAATTATTGGCTGAATAAAAGCGTTGTCGTGTGTTCAGCTCAAAACCGACTTTGACCGGAAAAGGAGGTAGAGGTAGAAATGGTACGCTATCTGTTGAGACGCCTCATGTGGATGGTTATCACGCTCTGGGTCATCATCACCCTGACATTTCTGCTCATGCATGCGATTCCTGGAAACCCCCTGTCAAACGCGCAGAATATGACTCCTGCCATCTTTAAGAACATGATGCATTACTATCACTTGGACGAACCGCTCAGTGTTCAGTATTTGGATTATTTACGGTCTCTTCTCGAAGGGAACTTGGGGCCGTCTATTGAGTGGCAGAACCAAACCGTAAACAGCATCATTGGCCAAGGGTTCCCGATTTCGATGCAGATTGGTCTGTGGGCAATTGCCATCTCGTTTATCTTGGGAACATTCCTTGGAGCTGTTGCGGCCGTATACCAGCATGGTTTTGTAGATTACGGGGCAATGATCTTTGCAGTGTTGGGAATATCTGTACCAAACTTCGTGCTGGCGACACTTCTTATCAATTATCTAGGTGTCCAATGGGGCATTCTGCCCGCTGCTGGATGGGGGACGGCTGCACAGGAGGTCATGCCGATTATTGCTCTCGCTGTCACGCCCATGGCTTATTTTGCAAGAATGATGCGGACGAGCATGCTGGAAGTCCTTTCACAAGACTTTATTCGTACCGCGCGGGCAAAAGGGCTTTCATTGGGCCTCGTGATTTGGAAGCACACCATTCGGAACAGCGTTCTGCCGGTATTGACGTTGCTCGGTCCCCTCGCCGCCTATGTTCTGACGGGTAGCTTCATTATTGAGAAGATCTTCGGAATACCTGGGCTCGGGCAGATGTATGTCACCGCCATTCAAAATCGGGACTACCCCACGATTCTCGGCACAACCATCTTTTTTAGCACCATCCTTATCGTCATCTTGTTCCTGGTTGATATCGCCTACGCATACGTAGATCCTCGAATTCAATTGACCGGGAGGAAGGCATGATGGAGGAAGTTGTAGCAAAGGAAGTTCGAACCATTCCGTCGTTTCCAGCTGAACTTTTTGAACCCGCTGTAAATTTGCGTGACACGACCGAGACCGAGCGGCCGAGCTTTACCTACTGGCAGGATGTTCGACGGCGCTTTCTGGCAAACAAGTTGGCGGTGTTTGGACTTGGATTGATTCTTGTACTCATTATCATGGCTATCATCGGCCCGTTCACCACCCATTATTCATACGCGGCCCAATCGCTGGTCGATAAGAACCTGCCGCCTTCATCCCAGCATTGGTTTGGCACGGATGACCTCGGGCGCGACGTGTATGCGAGAGCATGGATTGGTGCACGTATTTCACTCTTTATTGGCTTCATGGCGGCCATCATCGACCTCGTCGTCGGCGTAGTCTACGGCGGAATCTCCGGGTTATTTGGTAGCAAGGTCGACGAAGTGATGATGAGGATTGTCGAAGTCCTGTACGGCCTCCCTTACTTGCTGGTCGTCATCCTGTTAATGGTTGTTCTAGGACCCGGTCTCTTTACCATTATCGTTTCGATGACTGCTACGGGGTGGGTCAACATGGCTCGTGTCGTTCGCGGCCAGGTACTGCAATTAAAAGAGATGGACTACATTTTCGCCGCGCACGCTTTTGGTTCCAGTACGTTTCGGATTTTGTGGAAACATTTAGTGCCGAACACGATAGGTCCAATCATTGTGAACATGACATTGACCGTCCCCTCCGCCATTTTTGGCGAGGCGGTTCTAAGCTTCCTCGGGCTTGGCGTACCGGCCCCGTTGGCGAGTTGGGGAACGATGGCCAACGATGGATTGGATGCCCTCATTGATGGACATCTATGGAAGCTACTCGTCCCGACAATTCTGATTTCCATCACAATCCTAGCCTTCAATGTTCTCGGTGATGGACTGGCAGAAGCGTTTGATCCTAAGCAAAAACGGTAGGGGGAAATGTGAGCATGCTTCAGATTGAAAATTTGAACGTTCGCTTTCCGACACATATCGGTACAGTGCATGCGGTCCGCGGGGCAACCGTCACCGTTGAACCAGGGCAGACGGTCGCGATTGTCGGCGAGTCTGGTTCGGGAAAAAGTGTCACCGTTCAAAGCGTGATGAGACTGTTGCCAAAACGCGCGAAGATCGAAGGGGAAATTCTGTGGAAGGGCAAGAACCTGGCATCGCTTTCCGAAAAGGACATGCAGTCCGTCCGGGGACGAGAAATTGGGATGGTTTTTCAGGATCCGATGACCGCCTTAAACCCGACGATGAAAATTGGCAAGCAGATTGCTGAAGTGCTCGTTCGGCAAAAGAAAATGTCAGTGAAGCAGGCGCTTCGAGCGTCTGTTGAAATACTTGAGAGAGTGGGCATTCCGGATCCAGTCCGGCGCGCGAACAACTACCCCCACGAGTTCAGTGGAGGCATGCGGCAACGCGCGGTGATTGCCATCGCGATTGCGTGCTCCCCGGAGCTGCTCATCGCCGATGAACCGACAACGGCGCTCGATGTCACGGTGCAGGCGCAAATTCTCGACTTGCTCAAGGATTTGCAGAAGGAGACAAACATGGGCCTCCTGTTGATTACTCACGATCTCGCAGTCGTCAGTGAAGTCGCCGACAAGGTCGCCGTGATGTACGCGGGAAGAGTGATTGAACAAGGACCGGCACAACAGGTTTTGATGAGTCCTGTCCATCCCTATACACGCGGGCTGTTGGAATCCCGACCCCAAAAAGGACAGACCCAACTTCATCCCATTCCGGGAGCACCGCCGGATTTACTGAGTCAATCGGTTGGTTGTCCATTTGTTTCGCGCTGTAAATTCCCAATGCGAATCTGTCAGGAACATCTCCCCCCTCTCTTTGAGAATGGAGATCATACATCGGCTTGCTGGTTAAGTCATCCGCAGGCGAAGGGAGGAGAAACATGGAACTCTTACAACTTCGGGACCTAAGTAAATACTTCTCTACCGGGAAACATGTCGTGAAAGCCGTGGATGGCGTCACGCTGACTGTGGAGTCTGGAAAGACGTTGGGCCTGGTGGGCGAGTCAGGCTGCGGGAAGTCCACAACGGGGCGTTTGATGCTTGGGATCAACAAGCCCACAAGTGGCGAGATCCGCTTTAAGGGCAGGAATATTCACAGCCTCTCCAAGGTGGACAAGAAGCGATACCATCACAGTGTTCAGATGGTATTTCAAGATCCATATTCTTCGCTGGACCCGCGGATGACGGTGGAAAACATCATCGCTGAGGGCATGGATGTCCAAGGTACTGTGTCAGGTCAGGAACGCCGCGACAGAGTTCTCGATCTTGTCCAACGCGTTGGATTGCGAAAAGATCAGCTGACACGTTTCCCACATGAATTTTCGGGAGGCCAGAGGCAGCGCATCGGGATCGCCAGGGCACTCGCGGTGAATCCTGAACTCATCATTGCGGACGAACCGATTTCCGCGTTGGATGTGTCGATTCAGGCGCAGGTCATGACACTGCTCCAATCATTGCAGGCAGATTTCGGCTTGTCTTACGTGTTTATCTCCCATGATTTAGCGATGGTGGAATACATCAGCGATGTTGTTGCCGTGATGTACCTCGGCAAGATTGTCGAGTACGGAAGTCGCCAGGAAATCTACGATCATCCGCAACATCCATATACGCGAACACTCATGTCGGCTGTCCCGGTGATTGGGAAGAAAGCTGATAGAATCCGGCTAACTGGCGACGTTCCGAGTCCGACGAATCTTCCGAAGGGATGTCGGTTCCATACGCGCTGTCCGTTCGCCGAGGAGAGATGCAGTCGGGAACAACCCGAACTGAAAGGAAATCCAGGTCATTTAGTGGCTTGCCACTTGGTCAACTAAATGTGCAACTCGCAGTATCACTTCAACTGCAACCAAAATTGGGGGGAACAACAATGAAAAAGCAGATCTACGGATTGACCGCGGTGCTCGCCGCAGCTGGTACCATACTGGCCGGTTGCGGAAGCTCAAGTTCCGCGGGTGCAGCAGGGAACAACGGTTCAGCGAGCACACCTAGCTCCGCAAGCAATGCGAAACAGCAAGTGACCATGGACATTCTGACCGAACCTCCGACCCTTGACCCTTCAAAAGCCAACGACACCACATCGGGATGGGTGATGGATCAAATTTTGGAAGGACTCACGTATCTTGGGCCAAAGGATCAAATTGAACCGGGCATTGCCAAATCCTGGTATACGTCTGATGGAGGCAAGGTCTTCACATTCCATCTTCGTGACGCGAAGTGGACGAATGGGGATCCGGTAACCGCGCAGGACTTTGTTTATTCGATTCTGCACACGCTGAATCCAAGTACCGGGGCGCAGTTTGCGAGCTACTTGTACTACATCGATGGTGCAGAGGCATATAATACGGGCAAAGGTCCAGCCTCTGCAGTCGGCGTGAAGGCCATCGATGACCACACGTTGCAGTTCACGCTCGCCAATCCAACTCCATTCTTCTTGAACCTGACATCGTTCTGGCCGTATTTCCCGGTTGACCAAAAAGTGGCCAAGGCTGATCCGACATGGACAGCAAACGCAAGCACCTACGTCAGTGATGGGCCGTTCAAGCTGAGCTCGTGGAATCACCAACAAGACATGGTATTGACGAAAAATCCCGATTACTGGAATGCAGGTTCCATCAAGTTGAACCAGGTTACGCTCGATATGGTGAATGATACAGACACGCAATATCAGATGTACCAAAGCGGACAACTCGATATGGATACGTCCCTGCCGCAAGACATCATTCCGAATTTGATTAAGAGCAACAAGGCGCAAGTCTTTCCGTTCGCGGGTACACAGTTCATCGATCTCAACACGAAGGCTGCGCCGTTCAACAATGCCGATATTCGTGAGGCGTTTGCATTGTCCATCGATCGCGAACAGATTGTCAACGATGTCCTGCAAGGTGGACAGGCACCGGCATATGGCATGGTCCCGCCGGGGATCCCAGGCCAGAACGGCACATTCCGCCAGGAGGGGGGGAATCTCTTCCAAGAAAATGTCGCAAAGGCAAAACAGTTGCTGGCGGAGGGAATGAAGCAGGAAGGCATTACAAAATTGCCTCCGATCACGTTCATCTACGATTCCGGCACCTCGCAACAAAATTTGGCGGAAGCGTTGCAACAAATGTGGTCAAAGAATCTTGGGGTGCAGGTAAACCTGCAGACTGAAGAGTGGAAGGTGTACCTTGACGCGCTTTCAAAGGGCAACTATCAAATGGCTAGGCTTGGATGGATCAATGTTTACATGGATCCGACAGCAGCCCTGCAACTGTTGACCAGCAACTTCGGATCAAACTTCACGGGTTGGAAGGACCCACAGTATGACCAGCTGGTGAACGACGCAACGACCACGAACGATGTGGCCAAGCGCATGTCCGAGTTGCATCAAGCAGAACAAATCTTGATGCAGCAAATGCCCATCATCCCTATCAACTTCTACACGAATGTATTTGCCTTCAACCCCAAGCTGGCAGGTATCGTCGTGCACGTGAACTCAGAGTTCCCCGACATGCGCTATATGTACGTCCAGTGAGTGTTTCTTTCTCTCCGGAAAATCAGGACACAGCCTGGTCGTGCGGTGAAGCGTCATAGTGAGGATGGAATTTGGCGGAACAGCGGGCGGATAACATCCCGCTGTCCGCACCAGGAGGATGTGCGATATGAAAGCTATTTCCTTTGGCACCTTGTACAATCTCCACTTTAGCGGCGAGCCTGTTTTGTCTCCTCGGTCTGATGAATTTCTATACGTACATACTTTCATTGACGAGGAAGCGAACGGATACGCGTCCGTGATTCGCCGCGTCAACCTGGAGACGCTAGTGGATAGGCCGCTTACACAGGGCGGAGCAGGACAAAGGCAGGCCGTGCAGGACAAAAATCCTTCTTTCTCGCCAGATGAGGGGAAAATCGCCTTTGTTTCCAACCGATCCGGGAAAAATCAACTGTACATCATGCCTTTGGATGGAGGCGAAGCGAAGCCCGTCACTTCATTTCCGGACGGAGTGATATCGTACGCGTGGAGTCCAGATGGACACTCGTTGGTCGTCACCACAAGAAGCCGGACGGACGGTATTCTCCAAGATGTTTCTTGCAACGCGAGTGCGGAAACTACCGTAAAGGCGGAACTCGCTTCAAACGCAAAGTCAACGGTGGCACCCGACGTCCGGGTCATCCGGCATCTACGCTATCGTGGGAACGGAGAAGGATTCTACGATGGCAAACCCGTTCATCTTTGGTTGGTCGAATTGGAAGCTGGAGATGTGCGGCAGTTGACGTTTGGTCCGTACAGTGAAAACGAACCAGCTTTTTCCCCGGATGGTAAGTCGATTGCCTTTGTCTCTTGGCGATCCGACGAGGAGCAGGAAGTTACTCCGTCCTTGTACACGGTTGAGCTTGCAACCGGTGCGCTAAAACAAGTCTACCAAGGCAAAGGGATGACGTCAGCACCAGCCTATTCGCCGGATGGCCGATACATTGCCTTCTTTGGTCACCAGCGAGGGGAGCGCAGCGGGGAAAATAGCTGCGTCTGGATAGTTCCTTCCACCGGCGGAGAGGCCAGCTGCTTGACGTCGCATCTGGACAGGCCGCAAGGTACCGTGGTCGGCACCGATGCACGTTTTGAAACCGCGCATCTAATACCCGTTTGGTCGGCGAACAGCGACCGAATCTACTTCATCGCCACCAGTGAGGGGAACGCCTCCGTGTACAGCGTGTCGGTGTCCGGGGACATTCGCATCGAAACAGCGGATGAGCCATGTGTCGCAACAGCGTTTGCGGCTTCTGCAGGCGGACCACTCATTGTAGCGGAGGAATCACCGACATGTCCGGCTGAGATTTTCATGTATAGAAATGGCCAAAGACAACAGTTGACGCACCATAACTCATCTCTGTCGGAGGAATACGCGGTTGCGGAGCCGGAGCGGTTTGACATTACTGCGCGCGACGGTCTCACCATTCCGGGTTGGGTCTTGCGCCCCGCAAACTTCGAAGATGGGAGAAAGTACCCGCTCATCTTGGAGATTCACGGTGGACCGCATTCGTCATACGGGAATTCATTCAATCACGAATTTCAATTGCTTGCGGCCGAAGGGTACGTGGTGCTGTACATGAATCCACGCGGTAGCCACGGCTACGGCGAGCAGTTTGTCCAGGGGTGCGTGGGGGACTGGGGTGGTCGCGACTACGAGGATTTGATGGACGCCGTCGATGAAGCAGTGAAACTGCCGTACGTCGATGAAAACCAGCTGTTCGTCACGGGCGGAAGCTACGGAGGTTTCATGACCAACTGGATTGTTTCCCACACCGACCGGTTCAAGGCGGCCGTCACGCAGCGAAGTATCTGCAACCTTTACAGCATGTATGGGACAAGCGACATCGGGTTCTGGTTCAACAAGGCGGAACTTGGCGACATCGATTTGTGGGACGCGGAAGAATTGATCATGCAGCGCTCCCCGATACGCTACGCGAAAAACGTGAAGACGCCGACGAAGATCATCCACAGTGAAGAGGATTATCGATGCCCGATGGAACAGGCAGAGCAGTGGTTCACCGCGCTCAAACGCCTGGGCGTCGAGACGGAGTTCGTCCGCTTTGGCGGCGAAAACCACGATCTTTCGCGAAACGGCAAGCCAAGCAATCGCATTCAGCGCTTAAAACATATTGCCGATTGGTTTGCTACTTATCGACTCTCGTAAGTCTTTTCACATAGCTTGCGATTTACGATTTTTCATTTTATTCGGGAGGAAAAATCATGAAATTGTTCATTTCCGCAGATATTGAAGGGGTAAGTGGTGTCGCAACGAATGTTCAATTGACGAAGGAGCCGGAATATCAACGGTTTCGCAAACTCATGACACAGGAAGTCAACGCAGCCATCGAAGGTGCGTTCGAAGGTGGGGCGACGGAAGTCGTGGTGGCTGACGGGCATGGCAACATGTCCAATATCTTGATTGAAGATTTGGATGAGCGCGCCCGGCTCATCTCCGGAAGCAACCGGGTGATGTGTCAATTGGAAGGGTTGGACAGCTCGTTCGATGGCATCTTCTTTGTTGGTCATCATGGCCGGGAAGGAGGATCGGAGCGCAGCATCATCAACCATTCGCTCGCTGGTATCTGCGTGAGCGAAGTGAAGGTAAATGGCGTGGTCTGCGGGGAGACCGAGATCAACGCACGGGTGGCAGGTCAATTTGGCGTTCCGTCTCTGTTGATAACAGGCGACGACGCATACGTCGCGGAAGTGAAAGAGACGTTGCCAAATGTAGAGGCCGCCATCGTAAAGCGAGGGATTGATCGCTTTGCCGCGGAATTGTTGGCGCCAAAGAGAGCCCACGCCCTGATTCGCGAGAAGGCGCGGATCGCCGTGGAGCGCGCGAAGGAATTCGAGCCACTGGTCATTGAGGGACCTATCACGTTTGAGGTTGAGTTCAAAGGGACCAGCCAAGCGTTGATGACCACAACTATCCCGGTCGTCGAAATGGTTGGGCCGAAGAAAATTCGCTTTACTTGCCCAGATATGGTCACAGCGTACAAGCTGTTTTGGGGTTGCGTCATTATCGCCATGACTGCAACCAATGGTGTACTGTCACACGCAAACGCGTAACACGCGTCTGCGTCGTTTGGGGATGGGACGGTCGCGAGATGAAAACTGTCGCGATGGATCAAGACGAGTGTCCTTGCACGTTGCAGAGGACCCACACCAATCCATATTGGAGGCATGACGAGGAGGCATCCCGGTGTTGGGGTGCCTCTTTACTCGAAGATCGATCAGTGACTTTCATCAATAAATATAGTTGCAAATATAGTTTCGATTGATATTCACCACTTAGGGGTTCCATTTGACACTTTCTAATCTTTGTAATGGAACCCCTAACGAATAGCTTTTTTAGGCATCATTATGGCATGCATATTGATACTTAGGGGCTGATGAACGTTTCGTGATTTCAATAAAGACAAGGATTTAAGGGTTGTGGTGCAAAAATTATGAGTAGCATAGACTGAACCATCTATCATGCTTTGGGGTTATGCGGATACGCCAAACAGGTGATTGATGAACTCCACGACGTTAGAGACAGGCGAGTTCTGTAACTCGACCTGCCCCTTCCTCAACATATGCATAGCCTCAATTCCCTTGAGTGTATCCTCAGCAGAATGAAACGATTTGAACCCCAACATCGGGTTCGTCATCTTCTTGATGAACCGATGGTCTTGTTCAGCAATGTTGTTCAGATATTTCGTTTGCCGCATTACGGTTGCTTGAGGTATGACCGTTTCGTATTTCAATTGCTGTAGAGCCGGAGGATACGCAGGGTTTTTATCCACGGTGATAACTCGTGGCGCCTGATTGTGTGCGGAAGATAACGCCTTTTTAAAGAATCGCTTTGCGGCGAGGACATCTCGATTCTCAGACAGCATGAATTCAATGGTTTGCCCATTAGAATCCACCGCCCTATAAAGATATTTCCATTGTCCTTTCACTCTAATATAGGTTTCGTCAACCCTGTAGGAATCGGTAGTTGGCTTCAAGAAACGACGAATGCGTTTATCGATCTCAGGACCATACTGGTGACCCACCGCATAATAGTCGTATGAGAAACCTGAACTCCTCTTTCCTTTAGCAGTTCGACGATATCCCGGTAACTTAAGCTGTATTGCAAATACCACCGAACTGCCATCAAGATAATATGAGATTCGAAGTGCTTCCATTTGAACGCATTCATACCATAACTGCCTCATTCCTGAAGTTTATCCGGACAATACTACCATGCCTGCTGTTTTTGCACCAGAACCCTTAACTTTCCTCCCGCGCACCCATCGCTCCGAATCAAAAGGATACAGGGAACAGATGGAGTGTACGAGTGCTCCGTTAACATGGATATACGAATCACCTTTGAGTTTATCGTAGGTGAGACGATCTTGCTAAGGAATATCGACCATCACGATAAGGCATTGAAGAGACCCTGAGAAGGGTCTCTTGATTTTCAACACGGAAATCCGAAGACCCAAATATTTCTGCTAAACTGCACTTCTGCAATTCTGCTAATCTGCAAAAATGCACATCTGCATTTCTGCGATCTGCTAATCTGTAAAACTGTACATCTGCATTTTTGCTTATGAAGAACTTAACTTCGACTGGTGAAGATCTTATCCAACACGTCGTCCGCAACAATCCTTAAGTTTTTCATATTGGGATTTGCGATTAGCTTTTTAAATGCTACCAAAATCATGCCACTCGCAATACGTTTTAGGGGCCAAAATACCCCTTGGGAGAGTACATTTCTGTTTCCTATTCTAACCGACTCCATGCCGGAAAAAGACATACTACCGTGAACACAATCGTTTCGCATATTAAATGCTCGGTCTAGAGTTTCACGATATTCGTTAGCTTCCTTTCGAGATGATGCTAGGAGTATTTGAACGGCTAATTTCATGAAATCTGACGAGGCATTCTTATCGAATACACCTTCAAATGCGAAAATAAGCTGTAGGAAACTGTCCATTTCAACGTACTCTTTATTTACGGCTTTGCACAATCGATAGATTGGCCATAAATTTAAGTGCCACTTTTCGGACAGCTGTTTCAGTAGATTTGAGAAAACTCCCAACGTCTTGCTATCAAAAATAACAGGGAATGTAAATTCAGCAGTAGTTAATTCGCTTGCGCGAATACCACCAAGACTTTCGATTTCAAACAATCCACCGCCTACGTGTTCGTCAGAAAAGCTTGGCATGATTACATATTCACAGTGGTAAAAAAGGTGCGTGGCCGCGCGGAATACTGCGCCCAATTCCTGAACAAGTGCCTTACAGCGATGCCATCCTTCTATATAGTCTTGGGTAAATACATCGGTGCCCACATCTTTGATCGAAGTGTTAAGTTCTATTTGAAATATCGCAATTCCCTTTGCGTTATTCAGGCGTGACTTGTCTATTAGAGCGTGTCCGAAAAGCCCGCAATTTTGAGTAAATAGCAAAACGCACCGATCCGCAAAACTGGTAAAATTGAAGGTATCCAGCCGTCAAATTTTCCAGTTCTGGAGGTGCGTTTTTCCATAGATTTGCAGTTAGACCTGCTTCCATACGCCTATTATAACACGCTTGGCTTCGACCCCGAACTCATTGATTACGTAGATCACATTGACGACTCATTCCTGGACCTGCTCGTCGGACCCCTGTACGACAAGAGAGGACGCAGACCCGCATCTCCAATCGCCTATTTCCGGATGCACTATCTGTATTTCACTAGGCCGGAGATTACCTCATTCCGTCAATTGTGCAAACAGTTGCGAGACCCAAAGAACCAGGCGTGGCGCAGCTTCATCGGTGTACCCAATCCAGCAAAGGTTCCGTCACACCAGAGCCTGAGTGACTTCCGTAACAAAGTAGGGCCGGACGTATTCGAACAAATTCGTGACGAGTTTATACGTCAATCCATTCACATGGAGGGATTCATCCAGGACACCCTCGCCGCTATTGACTCTCGTCCGATTTACGCCAATGTCAACGGATACAAGAAAAAACGCTGCGATTGTGAGGTTAAGTCAGTTTGCACATGTGAAAAAACGTTTTCTGACCCGGACGCCACCTATGGGGCACAGCGCAGCAAGGTGAACCAGAACCGTTTCTTCGTTGGTTACCGGAAGCACTCGATTGCAGTAAGAACATCTCAAGGACCTGTGGCCTTGTTGTCTATCCTTAAGCCTGCGAATGTGGGCGACATTCGAGTGATGCTTCCACTGATAGAGAAACTCCGGCAGATTAACGAAATGCGCACTCAGTATCTCGTTGCCGACATGGGTTACATAGATGCGGATGACCAGAAGGAGGCATACCACAAACACAGTATGGCTGTGGTTACAGGGTTTCGCAGTGGTATGGTGATGCCAGAGGAATGTAATGAACATGGGCAACCTGAGTGCGAACAAGGCGAACGACTGATTTGGGATGGCTTTGACTGGGAAACGGCCACTTCCTGGTTTCGTGGGGACTCAGAGAAATGCCAGTCATGCCCGCTATCCGGGGTATGCAGCAGGCAATTCGAATTTTCCTTTGACGACAAACCGATTGCATACGGCCCGGTGCCACAAGGCACCATGCTGCATGCCCAGATGCTTGATTTCAGAAGGCAGATTGAGCTGTCCTTTGCGCAAGAGTCCAATGAGTTGACAACAGTTATGAAACACAAGAAGGTGCCTGTACGAACAAACAAACGAGTACAGTCCTTCTTCACCATGCAGGATATATTCCAGCTCATGCAGGCGAGGATAGGTCACATTCGAGAGACCATGCTGCCTGATGACCACATAGAGCGAATTACACAAATGTATACAGTCCAGGCCGAGCAATTGAAACTCGATATCGCTGCATAGGCAAGCAGAACCTGGAAAATAAACAAAAGCCAATGTTACTGACAAGGGGTTCGTGCGCCCATTTTCAAGGGTGAGCAGGCAATGTGTTCCCATACGGAGGCATTCACCAAATTACCAAGTAAACTTATCCCATATCAGGAAGCCTGTATTCATGTATTTGGCTAGACATTTACTCGAATCGGATGCTTTTCGGACAACCTCTATTAGTGTTTCATCAATATTTGGATCACTGAAATAATCTTCAACGGACTTGTTTATAGGCTCAATAAATCCATATCTCCGATCTGGTAATACCGTTATTTTTGCAGAATCTATGTGTTCAGGAGCTATCCGTTCAAGCCCCCCCTTAAATCCGTATTCGATGTCTCGTTCCCATGGTTTGGTTGAGAGGATAGTCTTTGCAATAGATGTAAGTTCAAATACCAAAGGCTCAGAATCGGGAATTTGATAATACGTTGGCACATCCAGGTGATATTGGTACTCATTTAAGTCCCCCCATAAAAAAGATTATTTCCTAACTCAACTTTCGCAGAGTGAAATGTGTAGCTAGCCCTTGTGGCGTAAAGACTTGAACGGATTAGAATATTAGCGTTGACAAATCAAAAGCACCACTTCCTTTGGTATAGTAAATGCGACCAAACACTACCATACCGGAAGAGGTGCTCTCCTATATGATAGGTTATGAGACGGAAAACAACAATCAATTGCCTGTCGAAATTCGTCCTGCCTTTCAAGAACTAAAGGTCCTTAAGCATCTGCGTAATGCTGGCATCACCAAGAGGTTTGGGGTTGCGTGTTCCTACCTATTCCAGCTTGTGTTTGTGCTCATCTTCCATCATCGAAACTGGTTTCAATTTCTTGATAGCGCAAAGTCAGAATCATATCCTGGCAAGGATGCTGTGTACCGTTTTCTCAATCATGCCGGATTTGCATGGCGACGCTTTCTCCTATTGCTCAGTGTGGAGGCCGTGAACAAAACCAGTTCGTTAACATCTGACAAGCGTGTCAGCGTATTCGTTGTCGATGACTCCATGTATGAGCGGAACAGGAGTAAGTGCGTGGAACTCTTGGCTCGATTCAAAGACCATGCACGGAATTGCTACTACAAGGGATTTCGTATGTTGACGTTAGGCTGGTCTGACGGTCATACATTCGTCCCAGTGGACTTTTCTCTCCTCAGTTCCGTCAAGTCGCAGATTCAAGGCTTGGGTCAATCGATTGATAAACGCACTCACGGATACAAACGCAGAATGGAATCACTTCTCCCGGCCCCAGATATCATCCCTGCCATGATTGACCGTGCTCTGTCTGCTGGAATGAATGCCTCGTACGTATTGATGGACAGTTGGTTCACGCACGCTCCGTTGATTCAAGCCGTGCTGGATAGGGGACTGGACGTCATCGGAATGGTCAAGGCGGACAACAAACGATATTTACTCGACGGACGGTGCCTGTCCTTGCAAGAGCTGTACTACGCTGCTACGCCCGTTCAAAGTACGAAGAAAGGAATCTTAAGGTCCATACATACTCAACTGCGCCCAGGCATCCCGATCAAAATGGTGTTCGTTCGTCACCGAACCAACAAGAAGGAATGGCTGGCTATCCTGTCTACAGATACGACGCTGACGGTCGAGAAAATCGTACAGATTTACGGCATTCGATGGGACATTGAAGTGTTCTTCAAATGCACAAAATCATTACTGCGTCTGCAGAAAGAGTTTCAAGGACGTTCCTATGACATGCTCATCAGCCACACGACGATTGTCTTTTCACGGTATATTCTGTTAGCTTGGCAGCACCGCCAGAGCACGGACAACCGTACATTGGGGAATCTATTTCTAATGCTCTGCGACGAAGTGAGCGAACTGGACTGGGCCATCGCATTGAGCCAATTGGTTGAACTTGTAAATGATGTTTCCAAGAAGGCAGGCAAACGACTCTCGAAACTGATTCGCAGTCAACTACAGCGGTGGATCGACGGTTTACCCAGCTATATCAAGGCATATCTCCCTGTTTTGGCCTGCGAAAGTTGAGTTCCTAAATTGTCTATTGAAAACCATACTCCCTTGCTTAATGCA
>NZ_CP104069.1 GCF_026651875.1 Alicyclobacillus fastidiosus
ATCATGAAAGTGTATCCGTTGTACCCTAAAAACTGAAGCAAGGACAGAAATGCAGTTCGTTTATTCGCGTTGTGAAACGCATGATTTTGCGCCAGTGATTCAAAAAATGCTGCAGCCTTTGCGTAAATCGTGGGATAAGCATCTTCGCCAAATGCTGATTGTTTAGGGCGGTTCACCGCAGAGTTAAGTAAAGCTGGAAGCTTTACACCGGTCTGCTCATCAGGCGAAAACTCTCGTATCACATAGACATTTATCGCAATTACTTCTTCGTCGGTCAGGAACTGCGTCATCTATCTTTCAAACCTTCAATCGTGTTGCGATACTGATTTACGTTCTTTTGCAAGACCTCGAAAAAGCGTGGATCGATTCCTTGTGGGACAGCTACTGATTTGCGAAGCACAATTTCACCTTCGTTCTCGTTTACTGTGATTTCAAGCTCGTCTCCAAAACCCACGTTAATTTTGTTCAGCAACTCTTTATTGAACGTCACGCCCAAACTGTTACCGATCTTCGTCACTTTCCGGTGTACGTGCTCCATCTGAACTGCTCCTATCGTCAAAGGTTTCTCCCCTTATCTTTACGTTATTCAGGAATCGTTATACCTGTTATAACGATTATAACTCTTAACAAAAAAGAAGGGCAGACATAACGTCAACTCCCGTACCTTTTATGGCCACAACAGTTACTTAAGACGGCCATTCATCTTCAATGGTTTAAAATAGCCCCCTCCTGTTAAGACTGTTTATATCAGTATTACGGAGGGGTTTGCTATGACGTGTAGACTATGTAAAAGGACAACGAGATCGAAACAGGGTCTTTGCCCAAAATGTACGAAGTTCGAGAAAGCTTTGTCAAAAGAGCTATCGACACGCCGTCAGTAAACCAACCGCCCGTTTTCATTCACTGGGATAACTCGAAATTCATCTGCGTCGTGTTCTTCTTGAAGGTAAGATATGATCGAGACTGAATTAACAGCCAACCGGAGAATCTCTTCCGCGAGGGCAGTTTTCGTCATATCACAAGCTAAAGCTAGTCGTTTTAGCTTGTGATGTGTGTCTAGGTCGAGCGCAGGATTCACTCTGATTTTTTTGTCCGATCGTACCTTTCGTGTCCTCTCCCCTACATTGTTCAAAACGATAACCCCCTCAAAATCAGCGAATATCTCACTAAATCATTTAAGGATTTACGGTTTTAATTTTTAAATTTGTATGATAGGGGAGCTAAGTGTATTCGATTTATTCAGCCGACTGGCGACTATACTGTAAATGTGTAACGTTGTTTGACAAGTGCACCTTACTCCGAAATCCTATTGTCGACCTAAACGTGCAACCTCTCTTCTACATTGTACATGTCACTAGAACATGCCCAGATAAGCCAGATCCCAATTATTGAAAGAAGAACGATGAAGAAACTATGGATGCTTGGCTTCGCCCTTAATATAAAGAGCACAACAGTTGTAGTCATAAATTGGAATTTTTGAGTGTCTTACTTACCCACTGTTGTGTTACTCCAAGTGCCACCGCAATGGCCTTTTGTGTCATCCCTTGACTACGCATCCTGACAGCCTCCTGACGGCGTTTATCTGCCTCTCCAAGGTATTCGTCCCGGGTCTGTTTTCCGGCCGCTCTACGGGCCTCTGAGCGGCGACTATTATTCCTACGATACTTCTCACCACGACCAACGATGGTATCAAGCTTCTGTTGTTCCTCCTCAGTGATGTCCAACCACTCAATCAGCTTTGCATTGGACACATTGTACCCCGCGCCTGGGTAGCCCTTCTCCTGTGCAATCCGGTTAGCTTCCGGATTAGACTTCGCGTAAAACGCCTTCTCCGCGCTTCTGGTGGCCTTTATGACCTCTCGACGTGTAAGTGGCCGGGTAAAGCAATCATTCGTCTCCAGCGTGGCCTCAAGGGCTTCCGCTGGGTCCTTCAAGAAGCAGCACGACCAGTACCGGTACAAGAATAGCGTGATTTCTCGGTAATTGGTCATGTCCCACTCGCGCATCTCGCACAATTTCAGCAAGTCCATCATCCGAGCGTAGTGAAGAGTATAGGACTTGTAGAGGCGATGGTGCGTATTCCCTCCAGCTAGTGTCTTTCCGCGCTTTGGGGTCAGAGCAGGTAGGTACTCTCGCTCAAGATCTCTCAGCGTGTAACGGTAATCGTGCCGCACCTGGACCTGAACTTCTTCGCCGCTCTTACTGTTTACCGTTCCAGCCAAACGGAGAACGCGGGCCGCATCACTTGCCTTCGCATCACCGCCGAACTTGTCCAATTGGCGTACAAGATAGTTCTCCATCGCTTGCCATAAGGGCAACGCTTGAGATGGAACAGGTTCTATAAGCCACACGCAAGCCAGGCCACGACCGCTATGTATGATGAGATTGGGTTCGGGTATCTTCTCCCCGAACAGATTGGCCTCCATGGCACCAATCGTCCACATTGGGTCCAGATTCAGAAGATAGTTATCTACGTCCACATATAGCGCCCTCAGTTGACGTATATACTCGATTTTTCGCGCGGGACGATAGAATGTATTTTGTGAGAAGTAAACGTCCTTTCCGAGCCATTCAGACAGCGTAGACGCAACCTCTTCGACACGGTAATGATATTGCTTCCACCGATTGTTGTCCTTCCGACACAACGTCACCCATCCATCTGCGCCAGTGTGATGCAACAATATGTGTTCTAACGCCGACTGAGCTGCTTGTGTGGCTTCCACCTGATCCACCTCCTTTCGAACCGCCTATAAACGCAAAAATCCGGCTCCCACGATGCCCCGACGACATCATGAGAGCCGGATTGATTCGCCCAAAGTTCCCACATTTCGGCTGTGTCTCACTCTTGAACACAGAAAGCGAACAGGGTACAATCAGGTCGAACATCTCGCATAACCCAGGTGGTGCTGGGAATGCGAATAACCGCTCTCGATGCTCGAACATCGAGGGGGACGTGCCCCGTGTACAGGTTGGTAGCCTGACGCGGGGCTTTAACTTTGTCCGAACGTATTCTGTTGGTCTGACTCTACCATTTGAGGGACAAGTAGATCAATAGGCCAATAAAGCTGACGAGAAGGGAGTAGTTTTAACCGACGCCCTTCGCTGTCAATTTACTGCTTAATTATGTCTAAAGGCATCCGTCTTGACCCAGTTACCGAAACGCTTCTCACTCGAACCCAACGTCCAACTTTAATAGTCGGGAAGTCTTTTTTCTTCGCCAGCTCATAGGCACTTGCGCGCCCAATCCGTAGATACCTAGCTACATCTTCCATCACTAAAATATCCGGTAAGTCTGATGATGTCTCGGATTCATACGATACATCTTGAACAGTTTCCTGGTGTGCCGGTTACCCATTTGTTTGAGGTCGAAGAAGTGCAGGACGGAACATCTGTGACATTCATTTGGGCTGTTAATCAGGTGTACGTTAACCTACACCCGATTGTTGTTAAAAAACCTGCTTAAAATCGCCCAATACAGCGTGCCAGAACTGGATCACCTTCATACCGCATATCCATCTGTGCGACAGTCCGCGTCAAATGTAGCCCCCATGTGTTTATGTGGCCCCCATGTGGTCACTCTTCGGTCAACCCGTATTGTCGCTTTAACCGTTCCTCGAGGTGCTCATTTACATATCGTCTAACAAAAGCGTCGCGCTTGTCTGTGTCCTCGGTTTTGCGAAAAAAGCCAGCCGATTTCATACGCTCTTCTTTCGGTTTTGTGGACCACAAGTTGAGTGCTTCGTCCTCTAACTGTGTAACCACACGCCGTTGGGTGATGATGTCGTCCAGACGCTTCTGTTTCTCCTCTGCAGGATCAACCGGTTTAGGGAGCTGCCTCACCAATTCCGCATACTGTTGCCTAACCTCTTCCACCTGAGCCGCAGCAATCTGTTGGGCAACAGTTCGAATTTCGCGCATTATGGCTTCCATGTCGGCTATTTGTGGGACACTTGTGGTGGCCTCGTCCTGTGGGAACGGTCGCAACTCAAAGTGCTCTCCGAGAACGTCAAAGATTCCCTCCAGGGACCAGGTAGGCTTAGTTAGTTTACTATCTCTCTTGTCTCGAATGAATTGAGCAATCTGCAAATCCAAATCGTCATATACCTTAGCACCGGCGACACGATTCACGTAATGAATACGCTTCTCTTCGAGCGCCTTGAACCAACCGTCCACGGTATTTACGTGTTTGCCGACTTCCTTGGCAAAGTCGCTGATTTGATAAAAATCCACCTTAATCCGCTCCATTACAAGTATTGATGACCATGCGCTCTACATGTAGGGTACAACTCCATATGTTGACCACAATTGTCCATCTGAAGCCGTTCTCTACGGAATTATGTGATTCAGATATTCAAATGTCACCTTGTTCATTTTCGGTTTTAGAAATCTGATAAGGAAATGCTTCGGCCCGATCTAACATCTTGTAGTCCACATAATACAAGTAGATTTGCTCGACTTGCCCTAATTTTAACTTATGGCCATACATTCTCCGATTGAGGTTCGTCGCTTGGCCTATGTATAACAACTCTCGGTGTTGATTGTAGAACATGTATATACCGCTTACTTTAGGAGCCTGCGATAACTCATCTGTCTTTATAACTAGGTCTGGTTGGGCTAATTGAGGGGTAATCGGCATATTTTTTACGCTCCTCTTGTTCTATATATGTGAATTACATGTTGGGCACACACCCACATGTAGACCACATAACTAATCGATTAGTTAACTAATACAAAACCGCTCAAACACCAGATATATGAAGGGTTTTCAGTTCATTTACAACTCTATCTCTTGTACGCTTCTCCTCGAGGAAGAACACGTAACACACCTAGAATCCGAACCTCGGTATCGACGGTGAAACGAACCCGCCAATCGCCAACTCGAAGTCGATACTGACCTCCAGCATTGGTGAGTTTCTTAACGTCACCGTGTCCCGTATGAGCAAACATCTCCACTGCGTTAACGATTCTAGATGTAGTAGGCTTGTCCAGTCGTCTTAAGTCCCTAATCGACTGTCGCGACCACTCCACATCGTACTTCATAGCCCAAGCTCCCGTTTCAATTCATCTGTTGTCTTGGAACGACCAGCGCGGAAGTCTTCGAGAGCTTGTTTAACCAATTTAGCTTCCTCATCCGTTTCTTGTTCTTCATCAACAGGAGCTGCATCAAGCGCCTTCTTCACTGGATCTACATCCCTTAGAAAAAGCAGATACCTTTGTGCAGCTGTCAATTCGCTATCTGGAATCTGGTCAATTAATCGATGTAGTTCCTCGCGCTTTATACTCAATGTAATCCCTCCTGTGTAAGTGATTTTTGATACTCGATAAACTTCTCTATGTCCTGTTCCGTGATGCGGTATCGGTTACCAAACCTCGCCGCTGGAAGTTTCCCCATTCGGATGTACTCATAAATCGTCTGGACGCGCAGACGGAGTGTATCTGCGACTTCTTGAGGCGTATAAAATTTGATGTCCACGCGTCTCACCCCCTATTTAGATCTACTCATGGATATTTTTCGATAAAGCGTAATTACATCTTTATTATTCTGTTCCCACTCATCTGATTGAAACGGAGGGATATGAAAATCGTGCTTCATCTTATTCATGAGTTGCGAGAGATTACGATCCCTGGCGCCCCCTTCCGGTGAACGCATAATCTGTTCATACTCTTCATTGATATCCGCTAGGCTACTCATGCGATGATGCCTCCCTTGTAAGTGTTACAGGTCGATTTGGATGGCAAGTGCAGGATTATTCTTCATGCGGTCAATTACATGCGCGTATCGAGCCGTTGTCTTGGGATCCGCGTGTCCAAGCATTTCTTGGACCCCCCGTAGATCCTGCGTGTATTTATAAGCCAATGTAGCAGCTGTGTGGCGAAGTGCGTGATCAGAGATACCAGGACGCTTAAGGTCTGCTTTCTTCAAGTAAAAGTCCACGACCTGTCGAACCCCACGACGAGATATACGTTTCCCGCCGGCACGATTCCCACAAGCCGTAAACATCGGTATTCCTTCTTCATGCGTGTGAACCTCTGCCCGTTCCGCGAGGTACCTGGTCAAGATATCCGCAACGTCCGGACGCAAGTAAATCACGCGGTCATGGCCCTTTCCACGCACCAACACAAACACGACATCTCCATTGATTTTCAGATCTTCAATGTTGGCACGCTCAATCTCAACTGTACGAAGCCCCTGAAGTCCCATCAATGCAATAATCGCCTTGTCGCGCAGGTTCTTTTCCGTTGGCGTCTTAGGTACCGCGCGAAGCAACAGCGTGTAATCCACCTCAGAGAGATAGTGAAAATCATCCTGAGCTCTTTTGTCCTTTGGTGGTTTAACGCCAGCTGCAGGATTGTCCGGACGCAGTCCATTGTCCACGCCAGCTGCATAGAACCGTCGAATAATAGTTAGCTTGTGCGCAATGCTCGTTGCCTTATATCCGTTATCGACAAGGTATAACCGATAGGACTTTACGTCACCAGATGTTGCGGTCGCCGGGTTAATCCCGTTTCCGCGGCACCATTCCACCCATTGAGTCACTTGAGTCTTATACCCACGGATCGTATCCGCCGAAGCATCACCATTAGCGACGTCCAAACGTAAGAACTCAGCAAATGCGTCGAGTAAGTCCGGCTGCACAATAGCCAGTTCTTGATCGACATTCTGTAGTTCAGCCACTGGTTACACCTTCCCTTCTTATGTTCTGAGTTTATTTTAGTTGTATTTGGTTGTAAATAGTTTTCTAATACCGACAATTACACTTATGGGAGTTAGGAGGATATGTGCGGATTCTTCTTGCGATTTCCATACGGAAAGAAGAATATGGGGACAATGATACAATTGCGGGTGTTCCGTATGAGTGACCTAACTTGGTTGGTGTGGCCAAGACCTTCATTTTCACAAGAAGAGTTAGATGCCATCCAATCGGAACTAGAGACTTTTGCTCTGGAAGTCACGTATGAGGACAGGGTAGTTAAAAGTGATGTACCGCCTCACTTCATCCTCTATATTCACTCCCTTATAAAGAATAACGCCGCATCCGTCATTGATGGGATGATTGGCACTTACGCAGTGAATGGCATTAACGCCGGCATCCAAGCGTTAAAAAGCGTCGATTCTAGTTTGTCCACTGACAAACGTGAGAGGACATCAGCAGAGGTGAACATACCTTTTCGTGATGATGAACCTCGAGTGATCATACAGGTACCCGATGAGGCACAGTTACAAGTTAATGGTGACGATATCAACGTGGGAATTGGTTCTATGAAGAAACGCTCCACGAAATCGCTCGCCATACCGTCTCCATCCGGGCTGCACAAGGGTATACGCTTGTCGACGCTGGGACGGATCAAGAAGCCACAAGATGGCGAAAATATGCTGTATGCACAAATATCATTGGTATATCAGCGTTCTTGGCAACTTGTCATACAAAAAATAGATAAGAATCATACAATTAAGCCGCGCCACAAGCGGCTTTTTGAGACGCGTATGCCGTCTCTTTATCCTGCGCCCAATTTTCAATTGGGTCGCCTTTCTTTTTTGTGGTTCATGGTGGCGGTTTGGAAGATGATCATACTTACAGATTTAACGTCAAATACACGTCATCCATTTCGTCTTGTGTGATCCCGATATACCTAAGCGTTACGGACGGAGCAGAATGATTCAGCAACTTCTGAATGAGTGTAATGTCCTTGCCCTGTTTGTACGCGTGATAAGCAAATGTCTTTCGCAGCGTATGTGTGCCAATACGATCTTTGATCCCTACCGCTTTAGCCGCGTTATTTAGTGCTTTCCAAGCCTGAACCCGCTGGATAGCGGTATTGCCCTTCCGGGAGATGAAAAGCGGCTCAGAACGCAAATATGAGCCCCGTTTTTGTAGGTATTCCTCGATGGCCTTCTTTGAATTGCTACTGATTGGAAAAGTCTTTGTTTTCCCGGTCTTTTTCTCCCGAATCGTGATCCGATCGAGCACTTTGCCTTTTTCATTCAGAACGTCCTCGATGGTCAATCTTAAAAGATCACTCACGCGCAGTCCGCTGTTGATGCCCAAGACGAACAGGCAATAATCCCGCAAATTGCTCCCGCGAAGAACTAACTTCATGGCCTCGATTTTCCGCTTGTCTCGAATCGGCTCCACAAACTCCATGAGAAACACATCCATATGTTTTATATGATTATGTTTCATTGTAGCCTATGCTCGAAAAACAGAGCAACACAAAAAACGCTGAAATCCATTGCGGCACAAGGGATTTCAGCGTTTTGCCGAAAGAAACACAATTGCATTGTGTTTCTTTCGGTCTTTTACTAACGCAACCTTTAGCTGATAATAGTTGTTTATTAATATACATCATAACCCATGTAGAAATGAGTGGTTGTTAGGTTCGTATCCTCCATAGACGCTCGTAAATTTAAGGCGGCATTTTCATTTTCGGAACTTAAAAATAGGCAAATGAACATACATTTCATGGGCATTTAACATAAGGTGTAGTCGTGAAAAACAGCTAAAAAACCGAGAGGGGAAATTAATACATGGTTAGATATATGGTTCAACCTGGTGACACTTTAGGGAACATTGCAGTAAAGTACGGTACGAGTGTCCAAGCGATTGTATGGGCAAATGGAATCAAGAATCCTAATATGATTTATACCGGTCAGATACTTCGGATACCTACCGAACATTACGACGATAATAACAACAACTACAACAATGGAAATAATTATCATTGGGACAACGAAGATAACTATCATAAGCATTATAAACATCATTATTATCACAATGATTGATGTAAGAGGCGACATCGAACCCGACACTACGTACAAAGTGAAGGGTACGACCATATGTTTGATGCCAGCACAAATATAGATATTCTGCGGAACTGCGGCTATCTGGAGGTGCTATTCGATCCATCAACAATTCAGCTAACACCACATACAGATACACAAACAAGGACGCATCGTCCATCTGTTAAATCAACGCTGAAATCGACTAGGACGCCTGGGGATGTAGAGAAAGTTCTCGACCTCCCGAACGGGAAGCCGCTAACGGAAACACAACCCTATTGTGTTTCTTTCGGGAGGGTAGTTTGTCACCTAATTCCCCGCAGTGACGAGACACTTTCAAAGTTTGTATCCTAATTCTCCGTAGTGACAAGACGGTCGAAGTTTGTATACAAAATCTCCGTAGTGACGAGGCGGTTCCACTCTTGAACAATCGCCCCCGTATGTGCAATAGCCTCTCGGCATTCGGTTTTCGCTGACTCCTCAATGGTTCTGTCCTTCAGGAAGTGTGCATTTGCCCCCATGTTCGTCTAGTCCACTTGACAAATTAAAATTGGAAATGCGGCGCCGTTGTGCGAAGAAAACATGGTGTTTACACCAAAAATACTTGACTTTTCAAAATCACCCCAACAATCCCCGAGAAGAGCTTTTCCGCTCTATCTCATCGGAATTGGGGTTGCGTTATGTTACCAATGATCAGGTCTCATGAGCAGTATCAATCGTTCGTTCAGCAACAACTTCGTATTCACTACACCAATGGGTCACTTCTGTTTGTCGCCAAAGACTGGTCCCTTGTGAAGAAGTTCTGGATTACTGACCTCTCTGACACGTTTAACTTACTGCGAGACACTTTCTCGTGTCGTGGTCCAAAATCCATTGACCCTGCCGACTTACTCCGTTCATACCTGCTCATGGTCCAGGTCGGAGAACCATCTATCACAGAATGGGTAAATCAATTACGGCGCTGCCCGCTGTATGCCATCCTCAGCGGCTTTGAGTACGGTCAAACGCCAGGTGTCGGTACATTCTACGGCTTTTTCCACCGACTGTGGTCTCACGGTTCTGTAAACCTTTCACCCAAGCGCAGACTCAACCGAAAGAAGATCAAAGGTGGTAAGAAAGGACAAAAGGCACCAACCAAAGCGTACAGCAAAATCGCGAACCTAATGGCTCAGCTGCAGAAGCGTTCCAGCGCCAAAGCCCAACCTTTCGACGTTCTGCTCAGATTGTTTCAGCACCAATTTCTTGCTATCTCTGCAAAGTCGGGCTTGTTAGGTAACACCCATGCGCTGTCTATTGCCAGCGATGGAATGCCACTTCAAACAGCAGCCCAAGTTCGCAGTAAACGACTTTGCAACTGTCGAGAGCTCGGTATTGAGCCATGCAGGTGCTATCGTATCTACTCCCAACCCGACTGTGACATGGGCTGGGATAGTTATCGAAACAAATACTTCTTTGGCTATCATCTCTATACGTTTGTTGCTGCGGATAGTCCCTACGACCTGCCACTGTACCCTCGGCTTCAACGAGCGTCACGCCATGATGCGACCTCCTGGGTGGTCAGTACCCGCGAGTTCCTTGAACGCTTTCGTGAGTACACCTGGGACAAAGCCATTTTAGACGCGGCTCATGATGCATTGCCGATCTACGAATATCTTCATGCACGACAGATTAAGCCGTTCATTGATTTAAATCTACGGAGTACGGGAAGCAAGGGTGTTCGAAAGGATGACATCACGTTTTCCCCAGCTGGGGTTCCGTTCTGCAAGAAGGGGCTGGAGATGAAAGATCGTGGCTACGACTATACACGCGGACGCCGTAAATACTACTGCCCACTTGTTGTCAAAGGCGTGGTGACTTGTGATACGCCCTGTTCCGATTCACCTTACGGAAGATGCGTACACACCTATACCAAGCACAATCCTCGCTTGTTTCCACCCGTCGCCCGCAACAGCGACGAGTGGAACAATGTCTACAAACGCAGAACCACCTGCGAACGCAGCAACAAGCGAGTCAAAGAGGATTTTCTCCTCGAAGCTGCCAAGCACCGCAGTACCATGATGTGGACCGTCCGCATCTATGGCATCGCCATGTGCCAACACATGGACGCCTGGTACCAAGAGAGTAATCTCGACCCGAGATCGATGCTCTTGTCAGCTTAAGAATATCCCAATCATACCATCTTCAGTGATGACTTTTTTAAAACCGAATCGTCATCGCTCTGTTTGCTATACCCTTCTTCAAGAAACATGCATGATGCCGCATGGATTCTGCCGTTTTCCAGTTGATTACTGGGAGAATTCCTGGTTCATCCCACTTTTCTGTACTGCAATACCGAGAGTCTATTGCAATAAAATTTCAATTGAATACATAACTAGAAAATATTGAATGACTATTAAAACTGGTGTAGCCCAATTGCAATGAGCAATATCCCAGAGGCTATCGTTGCGCTATTCCCTAGCCAATTGGCGAGATATTTCCTGCTGATGAGCGCTGGTACAATTAAAAACAAAAAGCTGAAAAAACCAATGGAGAATGCAGTTTCAAACACATTAATATGGCTTACTCCTGTGCCAAATCCCACGATTAGATCCGTAATGGATTGTGCGATGGCGACAATGCATAACTCCCAAACGCCGATTTTTTTCGCCAAATTTTCTTCTTCCTGTTTCTCTTGTTTTCTTTGTATTAGTGCCTGGGCGATGATGAAGACACCCAGGCATATCAAGATCGATGCTCCGATAAAATTCGCTACAGAACCAATAAACGACGAAACAAAAATCCCCGAGATGCCACCAATCAGTGCAGCCAACAAGGAAGTTGACGCAATCACCAGTGCAGATCGCCAGGGCACATGTACTTTACGTGCCCCATAGGAAAGACCAATTCCAATGTTGTCTATGTTGGAGGCAATCCCAATGATGATTGCGATCACGAAAGATGAAATGTTCAAAACGAAGTTCCCCCCGATACTAACCGCCCATTCCATGCCAGCCGAGAATGATTAACCCCAAAACAATGTAACTAAGTCCAACGATAATCATCAGCCATGGAGGCTTCTTTGCACCCATATGATCGCCACCATTGTTACGTCATCTGATTTACCCTATAACTTGATGGACACCAACCAGGATCAGTAAGAGTCCTGCGATAAAAGACGAATATTTACCGAGCATTCTTGCGAGAATACCGATGCCTATCACGTTTCCGAGCCAGATCATGATGTATCCCCAGATGGCAATACTGACGGCAGTTACCCATATCGTAGATGCATTAGAGACGGTAGCCCCAAATCCGACTGCCACATTCGTAAATGACAGTGCGAAACCCAAAACAATCCCTTGCTTCCACCCTGGTTTTTGGATACCTATTTGTTTGCGAGTACGGGAAATTCGGGGATGTAGGTATTTGGAATACCAGAAGAACAGTCCGATGCAAATGAGGACAACACACGCTGCCCAAGAGGCTTCAGTAAAAGTAATGTAATGAGAGATGACTTCACCCATGTACGCACCTAAAAGTGCCGTACAAAAACCAATCGCGTTGACAATCGCATTGACCCAGTGCGGGAACTTAATTTTGTCGCTTCCGTACGCGATCCCCGTACCACAGTTGTCAAAATTTGAACCAATCCCAATCAAATTTGCTGTAATAAATGCACTTAACCAGCTCATTCCCTTCGCCTCCGCCGAAAAATTTCGAAAAGAAGGACATAAGGAACCGCTGGTTAGGGATTTGAATATTCTAAATTCGTCCAGTTTAGAAAATCCTCACTAGACAGCTTCCCTACGCCTCCGCCTTTCGGTCCCTGTCAGGATACGGAGGCTAGGTGTCCTGTGAGTAGGACGAATGAACCAAGCCATTCGCCCAAAGTTGTGTTGAGAAATGCTTCATACTGGTTCTTGAACATGTACGGGAGCTTATGCGACATAGCATCGGCTCCTTATCCAGGATTGCCAGTGGCTGAGTAGAGCCACGTTTCTTGATGCAGCGACTCGGTAAGTGATGGTGTTGTAAAGCGTAAATGATGACTAGTGCCGCAGTGATGTGGTAAATGAAGTAATGATATGTATCCAAATCCAGTATGCTTTTTTCATTTTGGTTGCACCACCATTTTTCCATATATCTCAGATGGTATGTAACACGGAGGCGTACTGAATAGACAAACACACGAGGTTATTTCTCTTTTAAAGATTATGTGCGTAAGTGTACGTGTACAGACTTCCTTCTGTCGCTTATCTGACCGGGTAGCTTGGGCACCTTGCGGTGCCCTCGCCCCCTCAGAACCGGGCGTGACCCTTTCGAATCACACGGCTCAAGCCACCTTACTGGTACGCTTGTCAACCCGTGACGCGGTGCGCGACTCCTCGCATTCTCTTTCGAGTGCGACCTGTTGACTCGTCTCTTGGACGGATAAAGGGGTTCATAACAGGTCACTCCATACGCCTCGTGCTACAAGATTCCCAGTTTGGTCACCTCGGGCAAGTCTGCACGCTTTCGCGTCAGGACATTTGACATTTCTGCCGTCCCTATCCGCCTCATTACAAGACGGCATTCGCTTTTTGCCCGCTCTTCTACCTCCTAGGGAGTTCAGCTTCACTCACGTTCTGCTTACTGTTCAATTGAACAGACCCCGTGAGGCTTACCTTGTTTCGCCGACAACCCCTTAATCAGATGTTTAGGTGCCCCGACTCCCGCGGTAGTGCCTGGAACTGCGAATCAGTAAAACGGGAGTACTGATCCCGACTACTTGCCTTTTGGCTCAAGCGTATCAGGGGATTTCGCTTGTCTTGCATAACACGGTTTATAAGGGGTTCACTTAGGTTCACCATGCATCTGCAACCTAGCTCCGGACCGAATTTCCCTATCAGTCACGGCTACATTGTCCCATGAGCTTCGCAAGAAGGCGTTACCACCATCCCACGTCACGGTAGGTTCGCGGTCGCAGTTCAGACCGGATGGGTTTTCGCCATATGATTATCGACAACTTACAAGTCGCAACCCGTTAGTTCAATAAAAACATGGATGCAACACAACTGCATTGTGTTTCTTTCGGGAAAACGCATAAGATGCTATTATTTTGATGTCTTCCTCCGTATGAATCGCCTAATGCCAAAGCCAATAATTAAGATCGCAGCCTTGAATTTGACTACGACGGATCGTACTCGTCGTAGACGAGCTTGGTAACGGTGGTCGTGTCCCCACTGGTTATGTCTTGCGAACTCGCATCGTCGTCCATACCGCGGACACCATCGAGACCGGGTGCCAACGTGGCTTCATGGGAGATTCCTTTCGATGCGGTTTCGTTGTCTGCGAGACGTGGTTCCGTTTTCTCTGCAGACTTGAATGCCCGTTTGCCTATATCCGTGGTTGAACTCAATCTGACCATGTTTGACGTCCTTTCTGATGGATCGGTTGTCTTCGTTCGCCGCAATGCTATTTTTCCAAAATTCCAAGTATTTATGTGGGAATCTAAGTGCGAAAAAGGATTCGAATCATCAGGTATGAACTTGCACGGGGCGATTTACGAGGCACAAGGTGGAGAACTAAACAGGATGGTTTCCCTCATGGTGGCATCCAGTCGACTTAACGAAGAAAGCCGGAAGACAACGAAACCACCGTGAAACTTCTTTCTGCACTCGCTCCAATATTTATGGTCTGTATCAACGCCTGACCTACTCCCAAAGATCAAAATTTAATAAAAATTTGAGTAACGGCACTTATACATAGGCATTCGCCCATTCAAATCTATAGGTACGCCCATACAATAGAGGGCATTCTCGAATTGGAACCAAAGAAGGAGTGACTCGATGAACAAGAGGAAAGGTGTCATGTGTGATTCAAAAGATTTAAATTATACAAGTTATGGTTTTGGATGCTCGATATTGAATATACCTCAATATGAGGGCTATCCTTATAGCCGTTATAAACCGAAAACAGTCATTCCTTTCATGTTCAAACAAAGCAAGTTGTATAAGTTGTAAGCGTTCAGGGTTCGATTTGGATGGGGCGGTAGTGCGCTTGTTCCGTCGTCATAATAAGACAGGAGAGAAAAGGAAGAGGACTAGTGTTCCTTTAGGGGCTTTGCCCCTCCATTACTATAGATACGGCAATTTCATTAAGCCAAACATATTGTTGTCCAAAGCATCATGAGATACGGTAACTTCATACCTCACACCAGCAGGGATCGCATGAAAATGTGATCCCCTTTATTCATGTCTCTGGATTTTTCTTTATACATCGGTATTGAAGAACATCAAAGGGTACGACGGTTATACCCATTGATGCTCTTATTCTCCCCCTGCGACGTAATTTACGTTGAGATATTTGTCTTATGTAATGGCGTATGACTCAGTCAAATAGCCCAATGGGCTTTGACATAGACACATCACTAGCCGCTCCAGAATGCTCCCTCAGGAGTTTCTCTCCGCATCCAGTACAAATTCACCACCCACACCAAATGAGACGCTCAGAGCGGCTCACATAAACCGTTAAAAATGAAACTCGCATTTTATCAGCCAATAAAGGCAACATCCCAGTGTGTGGATGTGCCTTATTTTTGTTGGGTAAATCCGTAAATCCCCTTTGCAGTTGGGAGACATTCTCGGATTTCAATCTTCTTCAACGATACTCGAATAGATACGCCAATAAGAATCCACGGCTAATATTGTTGAATTTCTTATCGTTTCCGATTGTTGTACCTCGTCAGTGTCTAAGTGCCGTATATCGTCTTTTGAGAGAAAACAGGTGCAATAAGCCCATCGAACGCCATCTGTAATAGTCAGACATTCGATTCTAACGGCAACAGTATCATCACAAGCCAACAACACGTACCCATTGTGACCTGCAAACTGATGGTCTAAATCCTCACGAATGCGAACCCAAACCCTTCCGTCCGACATACGCCCATCTCCCAACGGAACACTAGAAAACAATCGAGTTACTTTTATGCAATTAACAGCAGAAACAGTACGGCGCATTGTATTGTCAGGAACTAAAAAGGCGACAGCCGCACCTTGGCTGCACCCTATTTTTGTTGCTCATTCACAGATTCAGTTCTTCTTGAGTTATACCGATATACGCCAAGAGATGGTGCAGAGTGATTAAAGATTTCCTGCAACATGGCTACTTCCTTGGTAAGTTCTTTCAGATAGGTCAATCCGTTATATTTTTGAAACCACGATTTTATCAATGAACTTCTTCATTGATATTGCGTTATTTATTAAGGAGATTGTCTCTTTTGAGTAGACCACTAGATATAATACGGAAACACTGGTGTGACCGGCTTTTCAATGTACCATATACAGGTCTCAAAAACCTTCGTTTTTGGGACTATGGGACCAACATGAAAGAAACACAATATCATTGTGTTTCTTTCGATCTGTCACACATATTTGCTTAATGGCGTTCAGGACGCCATCCAAATATCTGCAACGAAAGCCAATGCTGCTGGATTTGGAGTTCCTGGCGGACTAATATTGTAGTTTACAGCTTGGAAAGATAGGACGGCTTGAAAAGTGTCTCCGTCACGTGAATCAGGAACAGCAATACTTGTGTTCGTGTAGTAAAGAATATTCAACCAGTTATAGGGGATATCGTCGGTTACTCCGGTATTCGGATCTAAATTTCCATCGGTAAGATTGCCAGCGGGAGTTATAGTTGTAAACAAGTCACCCACAGTAACATCAAAGATGTCAATCTGAACGTCATGCGCATTATCGCAGAATACCTTTAAATCGACGAGAAGCTGATTGCCAGCAGCCAGCACAAATCCGGTAGTTCCTAAAGCGAAAAATCTAATTTGGGGAGTTGTCGTAATCGAATCCCAAATATAGGATGGAGCCACTGTGGAAAGGCTGCTGTTATCATTTTGGTAAGGCAACAATTGCGGATATTGTTGCACGATACGCCCTACTTCAGTTGAATCGTTAAGTACCTGAATTCCTCTTGCCTGAGCAATTGCTGTAGCTCTATCTAATGCTACAACAGTTTGTTTGTCACTAACCAGTCTTGCTAGTGGTGTAATAGGCATTTCTTTCACCTCCTTAGTAATGGTGCTGTATACTATGAAATTGTGTAATAATATGGACTGGCATAAGCCGGTGTTAAAGAAAATCCGCCAATGTCCAGATTTTCTACCGTAAGTTTCGAAGTAACAATTTGAACAAGGAAAGCGGTCAAGGGCGGTGCTGTGTTCGGTACACGGTACCGAAGGCGAAGCCGAGGATAAGGGACACAACGAGCTAAGCGATCCCTTGACCAAGCGACCAAAAATAACGTGAATTCAAAACTCATTAGATAAAACTAGACCGAGAGGAATTTCAACAGGTTGCCCACAAGCTCCACAACCACTACACAGGGGAAGCCGCTTCGCTCCTCCCCTCGGCCTACGGCCTTCACCCCTCCCACTCATCCTCCCAAATGATATAGATATATTGATTTTCAAAATCTATAGAAGAAAAAACACTCTCATTAGCCGCTGCGTGAAGGAAGTTCCAATCATAACCCCTCTCCTTTTGTGAATGTTTAGGGGAAGGTGAGCGCAGCGGCCCCTACCCTACCTGAAATAGAGTAGAGGTTTACTATCTCCTCCGGAGCCATGTCCGTGGGTCTAGGTTCCCTTGCTTCGCTTATCGTCTCTTTGGACGGACACCCCAGGTCTGCCTTTACGTGTCCCAGGACTCTCACCTGGTTTCGCTGCACTACCTCACTTACATCTGCACCTGGTCTGATAACGCCTCCTGAGGCTTCCTAGACGCTGCTCTGCTGGCATTGTGTAGGTTCTATCAGTTATTACTTGCCACGGTTTCCAGTGGGGGGATTACAGACATATCGCAGGACGGTCACTACAGGTTGGCCAACGCTTTTTTGCGTCCCTTGCCGGACGGTTTTTGTTTTTCCATGTCCTTGACTGATCAGTGCATGATGAAAATGGGCACTAAGAAACTAAGAATCTGTGTAAATAAGAAACACATTCTCTGTTTAAGGAGGCATACAATATGGAAACCCTATTGACGAAAGCGCGTCGCACGGAGGGACTTCATATGGATGCAAAGCCTAAAGTCATCAGCGTCTCTAAAGGCCGCCAGATTACATTGCCAATACAGTATTATCGTGAACTTGGGATTAATGACGAAGTGGAATGTTTATTACGTGACGACGAAATTGTCATTCGACCCGTTCGACGTGGGGATGACTTCTCAGAGGAAATCCTCAAAGACCTGATTCAACAAGGTTACAGTGGGGATGAACTCTTAGCGGAGTTTCAACGGCTACGTGCGGGGATTCGTCCAGCTGTAAAACAAATGCTGGATGAGGCATATCAAGCTGGAAAAGACATGAATCACAGCAGCTCACCAGAAGAACAGCTTGCTGAGTTGTTTAGTGACGACAGCGGCGAACAGGGGGCTTGATTCCCCTGTTACCCTTTAGGGGTCCCGCCGACATTTTAACGAAAATATACGCTAACCATAATCTGGTTCAGAAATAGCGAGGAAACTGGAAAAAATGGCGTTACTGAATCATACAGAACGGATTTTTGTATGATTCGGCCAAGACCCGCAATCCCACATCATAAAAGGGATTATCAAAGGTTCCTTATATCTCAAAAGCCTTGGCTCATCAAACCAATCATACTCATCATGTAATAAAGTACATTAAGTTTCTTTCGACGTGACGTTTAAACTGGAAATTCATGTCCAAGTTGAACATGACTGTTTAGGGACTATGACGCCGTGTTAGACGGACTTCTGGCCCCTTTAGCGTAGAAAAAACCGACGTTTTACATCCAGAAACTGTCTTAGCGTATGTTTTCGTTAAAATGACGGCCCTACCCCTAATTGACCATCAATACTGTCCTCCACTATAAGGAACAAGCAGAATGAACAGCACAAAGATGATTAGAAACACCACTGCCCAACGGGTACATGCGCCAAAACATCCGTCCATAGTTGGTACACCCGCTACGTTTGTCAGTGATTTAACATATGGGACAAAACCAACCGTAGTGGTAGGGGTTGCATACGGGACTAACAGAATAAACAACACGAAGATAATTAAGAATACGACCGCCCAGCGGGTGTAACCACCAAATGCTCCATCCATTAACTTCCACTCTGTCTTTTTATCTGCGCTTGTAGGCGCGTAATATTAACAACCTAAATACGTGGTCAGTGATAAACTAGTCCAAATCGAATTTCCGAAATCACCAGATCCACAACCCGAATAAGGCATAGATGATCAGGAAGGAGACAGCCCACCTGGCCCATCCATATCCCCAACCTCCGTAACCGTAAGCTCCACGTGGGTAGCCACCAGCGGCGACTCCGGGATATCCAGCTCTGCCGAGCCCGCCTCTCCACCAAGCCAGTGCCACATCTAGCTTTTTAACATCATCGTCAAGCAGTTCCGTACTCGCTAACTGTGCGGGCACATACCGACTTGGTGATAAGATAATGGCCTTCTCACCTTTGATCTGCTCAATAACTCCTTGATGATATCCGTAGGGGGTTTTGAATTGAACAAATTTGCCTATATGACGTTGACATTCGGCTTGAGTACACAACGCTATCCCCCCTTTTGCCTCAATGCACATACTATCCAGACCGTATGAAAGACAGCCTGCTTACGCAGACGTGTGATCAATACACTGATGAGTTGTGCATGGGGTCGTGTAGCCAGAGAACAGTAAGAAGAGGAGCACTACGGCCCAGCGGGTGTATCCCCCAAAGGCCACACCATCATATATGTGCATTCCCTCATATTGATCCTTTGGCTGAGAACATTAGTAACCAGCACCATAAGCCGGTACAAGCAAGAAGAACAATACGAAGATAATCAGGAATACTACAGCCCAACGGGTATACCCACCAAAGCAACCGTCCATTCTCGTTCCTCCTAACGTTGCGACATGCTGCAGAGTATGTACGTGGACAACTATCCTGAGACGGTATCTACCCACCGTTGTAGCGGAGTTTATTGTGGCAAATTCCTATTCCCATTCGATGGGAAACGAAAGTTCGAAGAATTGAAGCCGTTTAGATACGCCGATACATAGAAAATGCCTCTCGGACCACTTTCGGGCGTTGCAGTTGTATGAATCGGGTATTTTTTTGAAACAAACAGCAACGAATAGGCATAGGGGCGCTATCGTCGCTGTGTCTTTCTGAACGAAGTCGGTATGATGTACGGTCGGGATAAACCGTAACCTAATGTATTCAACACGGCAGTATTCGGATAGGCTCCACTTTTGTCGTGTTGGCTTGTCCATGTGACCGAGCGAACATATACGCGTCACAAAGTAATTGAACCACTCATATGTCGTCTTGATTTACGAACTACTTCTGCAGACACGGTTATGTAGTCTTCGTGATTTGTGTTTTTGCGGACTTTTAAACTCAACTTTCGCAGGCCAAAACAGGGAGATATGCCTTGATATAGCTGGGTAAACCGTCGATCCACCGCTGTAGTTGACTGCGAATCAGTTTCGAGAGTCGTTTGCCTGCCTTCTTGGAAACATCATTTACAAGTTCAACCAATTGGCTCAATGCGATGGCCCAGTCCAGTTCGCTCACTTCGTCGCAGAGCATTAGAAATAGATTCCCCAATGTACGGTTGTCCGTGCTCTGGCGGTGCTGCCAAGCTAACAGAATATACCGTGAAAAGACAATCGTCGTGTGGCTGATGAGCATGTCATAGGAACGTCCTTGAAACTCTTTCTGCAGACGCAGTAATGATTTTGTGCATTTGAAGAACACTTCAATGTCCCATCGAATGCCGTAAATCTGTACGATTTTCTCGACCGTCAGCGTCGTATCTGTAGACAGGATAGCCAGCCATTCCTTCTTGTTGGTTCGGTGACGAACGAACACCATTTTGATCGGGATGCCTGGGCGCAGTTGAGTATGTATGGACCTTAAGATTCCTTTCTTCGTACTTTGAACGGGCGTAGCAGCGTAGTACAGCTCTTGCAAGGACAGGCACCGTCCGTCGAGTAAATATCGTTTGTTGTCCGCCTTGACCATTCCGATGACGTCCAGTCCCCTATCCAGCACGGCTTGAATCAACGGAGCGTGCGTGAACCAACTGTCCATCAATACGTACGAGGCATTCATTCCAGCAGACAGAGCACGGTCAATCATGGCAGGGATGATATCTGGGGCCGGGAGAAGTGATTCCATTCTGCGTTTGTATCCGTGAGTGCGTTTATCAATCGATTGACCCAAGCCTTGAATCTGCGACTTGACGGAACTGAGGAGAGAAAAGTCCACTGGGACGAATGTATGACCGTCAGACCAGCCTAACGTCAACATACGAAATCCCTTGTAGTAGCAATTCCGTGCATGGTCTTTGAATCGAGCCAAGAGTTCCACGCACTTACTCCTGTTCCGCTCATACATGGAGTCATCGACAACGAATACGCTGACACGCTTGTCAGATGTTAACGAACTGGTTTTGTTCACGGCCTCCACACTGAGCAATAGGAGAAAGCGTCGCCATGCAAATCCGGCATGATTGAGAAAACGGTACACAGCATCCTTGCCAGGATATGATTCTGACTTTGCGCTATCAAGAAATTGAAACCAGTTTCGATGATGGAAGATGAGCACAAACACAAGCTGGAATAGGTAGGAACACGCAACCCCAAACCTCTTGGTGATGCCAGCATTACGCAGATGCTTAAGGACCTTTAGTTCTTGAAAGGCAGGACGAATTTCGACAGGCAATTGATTGTTGTTTTCCGTCTCATAACCTATCATATAGGAGAGCACCTCTTCCGGTATGGTAGTGTTTGGTCGCATTTACTATACCAAAGGAAGTGGTGCTTTTGATTTGTCAACGCTAATATTCTAATCCGTTCAAGTCTTTACGCCACAAGGGCTAGCTACACATTTCACTCTGCGAAAGTTGAGTTTTAAACTCCAATTATAGGTGAATTTACAGTGTCATTTGCCGTTAGGAAGGACAATCCTCTATACATAAATCTAAATGGACACTGAACCGTGGAGGGAAAGTTTATGTACGGAGCTTTTGGCGGATATACCCGATGGGCTGTAGTGTTCTTAATTATCTTTGTTCTGTTCTTCTTGCTTGTACCAGCCGTTGGTTATGGCGCAGCTACCAGCTGTGGGGGAGCATACTAATAACTCGTTCCTGGATATGTGCCAACACAAACCGGTTGCACAACGACTCCCGCATATTAAACCAATAATAAGGAGGAATTGTCCATGTACGGAGCTTTTGGTGGATATACTCAATGGGCTGTAGTGTTCTTAATTATCTTTGTTCTGTTCTTCTTGTTTGTACCAGCCGTTGGTTATGGCGCAGCTACCAGCTGTGGGGGAGCATACTAATAATAGATAACGGAAAATTATTAAAAAACAACCTCATGGAAACGTGGACTTACACGGATTTAAATCGAACACAGGCGTCCTATAAGGACGCCTTTTTATTACCGAATAGGAGGTAAGACTGTGATTACACGTGCTCATGCAACAAGGTTTATTGGACAGCACATCCACTTTCGCACGAGAGATGGGGGAACTCACCACGGGATTCTGCATTCCGTTACAAATGACGGAATTTACGTGCGCCCCGTAAGTGGAGGAACCACTCGTCTTGCGAGTGAAACAGACGTCAGTTCTGTAAACATTGATTTACTACAGAACATGCCTAGCTCTACGGATGACGTTCAAGAGGTTTTTTGGCCATTTCTCTTCTTTCCCTTGTTTGCAATCGCTGCGCTAGGGGCGTGGGGCTGGTGGTGGTAAATCCAGTCTCTTATCACAAATCCGGTACAAATGCATTTAATTAAAGTAAATATAGATGGAGTGGTCGACATGTGGCTGTCTGGGAAAATCCTGAACTGGTTCTTGAAACGCTACATGAACAATGTGCCAACGTGGATGAACGGTCTGCCATCAGGGGGAGGCTTCTGGGGTAACGTACCGAAAGAACGGTCTCAAAACCTAATGTCGCCGTTGTACGGCAGTCCCATGCGTTCAGGCAAGAAGAGTGGAAACAGCTCAAACAGCTCTTCTATGCCCCCATTCGGAATGCCATTAGGAGACATGATGAACCAATGGCCGTTCAATCAAAGGAACTTCGATCCGTTTTGGGTATTTCAGCAGAGCAAAGGGCCGGGAAAGGGTAATTCCATGAGATGAGTAAATGGGAAGCCATTAATGGCTTCCCGTTGGTTTTTCATGAAACTCATTTTACTTGTGTTTCTTTCAGGACGGGAATCGGCATTTTTGTTTTCCTCATTTTTCACACTTTCAGCGCTCTAACCTGGGGCTGGTGGTAACCCAGTACATTCATTGAGACCGAGGTTGCGGGTTATGTTCGATAGTCGGGCTACAAAAGTGGGTAGATACCGCTTCAGAATAGTTGTCCGCGGACATACTTTGCAGCATATCGCAACGTTAAGGAGGAACGAGAGTGGACGGTTGCTTTGGTGGGTATACCCGTTGGGCTGTAGTATTCCTCATTATCTTCGTATTGTTCTTCTTGCTTGTCCCGGCCTATGGTGGCGGATATGGCGCAGGCGCGGGAGCGGGAGCGTACTAAGAATTGTTTACAGAACAAAAAGACCACCTAGACTAAGGTGGCAACGGTGGTTACGCTGGAGCAGCCGCTGCTCCAGCGAATTCGGTGTGTTATGCACAGAATTTGTAATCAGATACGTCACTCCAGGAGGTGTATATGCTATGAGTTGTCCTCCGATTGTATGTGACCCCCGTTATCGTGTTCGGAATTGCTATATTCCACGGGTGGTTCCTTACGTGCATCCAATAGTCACTGTGAACAGAAACGTCATTGTGAACGTACCACGGCACTACTACGTACCAACGACAAGAAACGTCGTTGTTGATCCAGGGTGTCCGGGTTGTCGTCCCTATTGAATTAAAATTTTTGTGTAAAATACGTTTCGCTGCCTACGTATGAACTCCCTCACTTTGCAAATAATAATTTCCGTCGGCGGCCCAGTGTAATGGTGACAACCGCTTAGGGAGTCTCAGACACAGTTGGTTTAGAGAGAGACCGTACCCCCAAACGCGGTCTCTTCTCATTTATGGCCACAAATGGCCACCATGGTTTAGCGTTACGTTCCTCGACTGCAGCCGCAGAACAAGAGAAGACAAAAACCATTTTATGCGTCCCAATATAGAGGACAAGAAACACAAAGCCATTGTGTTTCATCATCATTTATTGCGCCTACATAAATTCACCGACGCCTATTAAAAACCCAACGTAGCAGCTTCAAACCGTCGTTTTTGGAATCACTAAAAACGACCAACGGGGGCAAATTTGCTGAGTCATGTGACCTTCCACAGGACAATCCTCTAGACATAAATCTAAATTGACACCACTACTGAGGAGGGGATGTTAATGTACGGAACATTTGGTGGCTATACACAATGGGCTGTAGTGTTCTTAATTATCTTTGTTCTGTTCTTCTTGTTTGTACCTGGATATGGTGCAGGGGCAACACAAACCTGTTGTACAACGACCCCCACCTACTAAACCAATTATAAGGAGGTCTTGGGAGGGAGGGGAAGGTAAATGACTCATCCTTTGTATCCAATCGCATGTCGGCTGGTGGGGCGACCGGTCGTGGCTCACCATGTCAATGGGAGAAAGTACACTGGTGTTTTACATTCCGTGTCCATGTCCGGGATTTACTTGCATCCGTATACGACGGTTGTCAGTTTCAACGACAACGATGAGAATTCAGTCGAACTTTCTATCCAAAAGGATGTTCAGGACGGGCAGGTAAGTCTAGTGTATTCACCTGCCGGTTATTTTGGATTCGGCGCACTGACTGGGCTTACGCTCGGTGCGCTGGCCGGTGGATATTACTGGTAATCAAACACCACCCAGGGACTATATTTAGTAGATATAGTCCCTCGTTGCATTGCAAAATTCATGATATTTGAGTGCCATAACGCCACGTTTCGTTGGTATGTCATTCTGATTCATCCAGTCAGCCATTGCTCGCAGTGACATGCTGTGGCGCATTGCAAATACCTTATCGTAATACATACGAAACAAAATATGATTGTGTTTCTTTAGAGTTTATTTTAAATGTTGTTTCAATGTACAAAATCAACCCCACTCATCTAAACTATATCTTCTTATTCATCGTTTTGCGTAGTTCGTATTCAACCGAAAATAATAAAGCAACCACTAACCCAACCCAGATTGCAACTGCGGAGAGAATGTTGAGATGTGTAAGGTGGAGAATCACGGCAATAACCAGAAACAGCACCACTGTTCCACTCAATCGTGGATCGTCATAAATTAGGCTCCATAACTCTCTCAGTACCTTCATTTCGATCCACTCCCAATACCGCCGGATTGCGGCAGATGCTTTGATTGCACCAGTGCGCGTTTACAGCGTTGAACCAAAATGAAACTGATCACAAGCAATGTAACGACCATATAAAGAATGGATAGGTCTTTTTGTGGCCATGCGACACCGAAACTCTCACCCAACCAAAATGCACCGAAACTGGTGAGCATCACTCCGACAATAAACTTCAGTGTATTCTCTGGTACTTTAGTCAATGGCGTGCGTAAAGTTACACCGAGAATAACAACGACTATCATGGCTGCAAAAGCACCAACGATAGCCGATGACATCGCCTTTGCACTCAGTCCGAAGGTGATGACAATAAAAATAGCCTCTAAACCCTCCAAAAAGGTACCGGTAAATGCCGTGCCGAATGCGAACCGATCAATGGTGGAATTCGCATCCTTTTGGGTAGCCTGCTGACGTTTGAGCTCTTTCTCATAGCTTTCCGCTTCATTGTGCAACGCTTTCATGCCAGAGTAACGAAGAATAGCCTTACGTAACCAGCGTATACCAAACAGCAACATAAACAATCCGACAAACAGTTGAACCCAAAACAACTGGATGACATGAACTAACGGTGTCCCGATGATGGCAATCAGTGCTCCAAGGATGACTGCGGCGGAAAAAGCGCCCAACAACGAGCTCTTGAACCCACGAATAGCGCCGGCGGCCAAAATAATGGTCAGTGCCTCAACAAATTCAACGAATGTTCCGATAAAACTAGCTCCAATTGCGTAAATATCCATTTCGACAACACCTCCTTATAGAATAGATTATAGCTCAATAAGAAATTCCGCATTGCGGCAGTATCGGTTTAGGGGTAACGGATGATTCCTATAAAGGCGAAAGAAACACAATAACATTGTGTTTCTTTCGTTTGTGCATAAAGAGGTAAATTACATTTAGCCGCTAAGTATATTACTAACGAAAACTCGTTAACGCCGTACACCACTTCGTTCTGCTTCCCGTCGCATGACCGTATTACTCGTAGGCAAGAGATGGCCACAACGTAGAAATTACAACAGTAATAAACAACAGCAGAACGAGCAAATGGAGGTGTCTGCGTAGCACAATGAAGAGATTGAGACGGCTTTTGAGACGATTAAGACGACTACTCAAACGAAGTCCTGCAACTGCTGAGAGAACAACGAGAGCAACAACAGCGAAGAGGCGTAGATAATGGCAACGCTGAATGAGAGCACTTTTAGCTTTCGATTATAGACCTTTGAATCAATTCCTCCGTTTGGTATACACTTGATATATACCAAACGGAGGTGTTCGAATGGAACGGGCGAAACTTTTTCAATCCGGGCGGAGTCAAGCTGTACGTTTGCCTAAAGAATTTCGATTCAATGGTACGGAAGTGTATGTAAAACGTGTCGGGAATGCCGTGGTACTGCTACCCATGGAGGATGCATGGGACTCACTGGCTCAATCTTTGGAACTGTTCTCCGACGATTTCATGAGTGAGCGTGATCAACTGGCAGAACAACAACGTGAGGAACTGTTTTAATGCTTTACATGCTCGATACGAATATCTGCATTTATTTGATAAAGAAGCGGTCCGAGTCACTATTGAAGCGGATGCGTGTTTTTCACACTGGTGAGATTGGCGTCTCCGTTATGACAGTTGCGGAGCTGCAATACGGTGTCTCAAAAAGTGTCAACCAAGAGCGTAATCAGACCGCGCTAGAGGCGTTTCTGTTGCCACTTGAAATTGCCGAATTCACGACTGAAGCAACTGTTGTATATGGACGTGTGCGTGCGGAATTAGAACGGCAAGGGCGACCGATTGGGCCGCTTGATACGCTCATTGCGGCACATGCGCTATCACTCGATGTTCCGCTTGTAACTAACAACACGCGGGAGTTTGAACGAGTCTCAGGATTACGGGTAGAAAACTGGACGGACGAATGAAGGCCCGAGGATCATTACTCCTCGGGCCTTCACTTTCAATGGACATCTTAAGGAAACACAATACACTTGTGTTTCTTTCGGCTTATTAAACTAACTCCCGTATATGCTTGCTTCGTAAATGGACACCTGTACCTTCCATAGAGTGCTAACTCGCATATGGTGGACAGACATGAGATAACACCAGCGTTAATCAGGTCCAAAAAATTGGACAGGTATCCGTGAAAAGAGGTGACTTTACAACGTGAGTGATGATAAAGAACGCACTGTACAGTACATAAACAAGGCAATCGAAGCACTAAAGGATGCTCGATACCATATCAAGCAAGACAAATGGGATAAAGCTGACAAGGATGCCAGATGCGCTTACCAATACATGAAACAGGTTTTTCCCGATTTAACTCGATGCGAAAGCAACTACCACAATAATTGTGGCTGCTGTCATTGTGATTGTCACTGCCATCACCCGCACAACCCAGCTCATATTTCTTCTAGTAAATTTTTTGTGAAGGTTTCAAGCGGAATACAGACAGGAAGTACACTCATCATTCCAGCTTCAAGCTTTGTGGACGATTCATTCGGGAAACCCTGTGAGTTCTTTCCCGTCTACATACGGGTATGCCACACTCTATGTCAACGGAATGATTCAACAAAATGGCATATTCACTGTGAGTCCATCCGCTATCGTCATCACAGGTGGCGCACAGTTGGATACAAATGACTCGATTACCGTGGAACTTGTCATTCAAATCTAACTACGCTGGAAAGGAGGTGATAAACCATGGCATTAACTCTCGTCCCACCCAATCTTCAGTCCTATAAATACTATGCACCTGCTAGTGCAGGGACTGTAACTGGGGCCAACTTAGTGATTGCCGCCACAGCGTTTGTCAACGATAGCGGCGCCGCTGTTACCGCATTCCCTGCGACCTATGCCAACTACACCATGTTTATTAACGGCATCCCACAGGAAAACGGGAATGCGACCATTACAACTACAGATCTTACGATTATCGGCGGAGCAACTCTCGATCCAGGCGATCCTATCGTGCTTAACCTCGTTGTCAATTTCTAAATAATTTAGAAGGTGGGGCATTTTTATACCCCGCCTTACATATTCCTTTGTGTATTTCTGTGCGGTATGCCATGCATGGGCTTCAGAGTTTATAAGTCCTTTCGTCAAAAGTCCAGGACGATGTGCAATACCGGAGTACATCTGAGATACCTGCAAATATATCAGTTAAATGGTTCTGGTGCAAAAATATTTGAATACACCACATGTAGTGTGGAATCAGTTACTACTTACCACTGTATATTGTGGTTTCGGGAATTTTTGCACCAGAACCCTATATTTTTTATTGCTGTGGTCGCCACTGACATCGTCAACCCACACCAACTCACCTGACCTGCCAAAAGTTTTTTGCGAAGGTCTCAGGGGGAACACCAGCAGTTAATGAACTGATCATTCAAACTTGAAAGGAGGTGAAAAACATGGCTTTGTCACTCATTCCACCCAATTTGCAGTCAAATAAATACTATGCACCCGCAAGTGCAGGTACGGTCAGTGGTACCGATTTAACTATAGCCGCAACTGCTTTTGTTGACGATACCGGTACGGCAGTTACCGCGTTTAACACGAGCTATGCCAACTTTACGCTGTTTATTAACGGCATTCCACAAGAAAATGGATCTGCTACTGTCACATCTTCGGACCTAACAATTGTCGGTGGCGCTACGCTTAATCCAGGAGACCCTGTTATCCTCAATCTGGTCTACAACTTTTAAGTAGAAAGAAAAAGGGTGGTTTGCCACTCTTTTTCTTTTTTATCCCCACTCTATTAAACAGCACAACGATAAAAGGAACACAAAGATATTGTGTTTCTTGTGGAATTTATGGAACCGATTCGAGACAAACGGAAAATTGAGGCCATGAAGTTGGTGCTTCGTGGAAGTAACATGCGGGTATCACATGTAAAAATTCCATAATTTCTCTGCCTTAATACCTGATGCCAAGGAATACCAAGGAAGATATGTGTTTCCCTGATAAACGACCCCCTGTACGTCCTTGCCGTTGATATTCATCACACCGGTTCCTTTATAAAAGTGAGACGTTCCTAATGTATCAAGTGCCGTCCACAGGACATAAGTCACATCTCCAACGGCGATGGCTGAGTACGGGTGATCTAGGACAAAGACATTGAATTGCGTGTAAGCAGTTGGCGCAGGAGAAGATCCATAAGCGTTCTCCAAATCAGTCAACGTCCCTGAATAAACATCTAAATCCACGTTCCCAGTGACTCCTGGTATTGAACCCGTATCAGAGTACTGCCAAAAAGTCCATGAAGTCCAACCGGCAGCGTTTGCTGGCTGACTAACATCATAATTAGCGATCCACAAAGGAATACTACTAGCCAATGTTGGTTGCAGATATGGGTCGGCGAAATACGGATAAGTATAGAGAATTGGTTTCCGCCCAGCCGCACTTTCCACTTGGTTCATCCAGTCCTCAATCCAAGTTGCGAGTGATGCATTGTCCAATCCTCCATTATCCTCCATATCTAATACCGGGGGCAACTCTCCAAACCCGCCATTAGATTTTACAGCGTTAACGAAGTAGCTGGCTTGAGTAGCTGCAGAACTCTGCCCTGGACGTGCATAGCAGTATGCTCCGCACAGTAAACCAGCAGATTTTGCAGCCGAGAAATTCTTGGAAAACATGCTGTCGACAATATTTGATCCTTCTGTTGCTTTGATAAAAACAAATGAAATATTAGATTGCGCAACTTGCGTCCAATTAATGTTTCCTTGATCTTCTGAAACGTCGATTCCTTGAGCGTCCGTTGGATTTCCGGATTGCATTGTTCACACCACCCATCCCACCAAATTATTTATCGAACAGTCAATCTATATCTGTTTTTTTCAATTCCATCTTAAAATATGTAAGTTACTGAAAGTTTGTTACATTTTACCTGAAATATTCATAGCGTGATCGTGAAAGGCCCGTAGGAGTAAGCAGAGTCAAGCTTAAGAGGAGATTTGGGGTTTCACTTAAAAAGTGACGCGAATACATAAGAAATGAGCCCAACCTTTGATTGTGTTAAGGTGTCTATACCAAACACGTCGTAGGAGTGCTCTTCTATTGAAAAGCGTACAAGAGTATGTCATGAACTTTAACTCTCGGATGAAAATGAATTTTCAAGGCGGCGACTTGACGTCGGATGCTGGGCTGCTCCTATATAAAGAATTTGATCACAAATTGGGTCTATCCGAATCCGTAGAAGAATTACTCGTGGTTCATGATTCGGCCTTCCATCGGGAGCACCCGAATAGCGACGTGGTTCTTCAGAAAATGTATCAGCACATCGCTGGCTACCATACTGACGACCATGCAGATGATCTAGCCGTAGAGCCGTTTCTGACTGCTTTGTTAGGAAAGAACCGCTTAGCCTCACAACCTACCGTGTCTCGCTTCAATGAAAAGGCGGATATGGCGACCGCCAAAGATCTCATAAGCAGTATTAATCATTCGTCGAGCAACAGCTACGTGCGCACTACTCGAATGGCTCTCTTCTTTTCGTCGCCAAGGATTGGTCTCTTCTAACGAAGTTCCGGATTACAGCTCTTTCTGGCACATTTGACGCACTCCATGGCACTTATTCCTGTCGCGGTCCCGCATCCATCGACCTTGCGAACTTGCTTAGGTCAGTAGCAATAGTATAGTTAACTACCCAGTTCATCCCGTCAAGGACATGTAACGGTTGTATTTGAACTGGCCAGGCCGGTCCGTCCATTGACTGTTATTGTTGCCATGATGGTTACGGTTGTTTGACTGGTCCCACTCGCCACACTAACTGTTGTTAAAAAATTACCACTAGGATCTGTAATAGTCGGATTTGGTGAAAAGATTACAGCACTTGAAGAAGTACTCAATGTCACCGATGCCCCCGGGAACGGTCGTTTATTGCACGTGACTGTACCCGTTAATGTGCCTGAGCAGACTATCCTAGGCGGCACAGTTAGTGTGATGTTCGGTATACAAAAAACGCTGAAATTAGGACTTTCCGGTACGACAGCATTTGTGATGATTATTGGAGCAGGAGCAGGAGTTGGAGACAATTGCTGGAGTAGTACTAATTCAACAGCAATCGGATCAGCAGGATCGAGCGTGCTCCCACCAATGATGACGATTTGTGTAGAGGTTAAGGCAGTGACTCCATTCGGTTGCAGCATACCGTTGATAAACAAGTTAAAGTAAGAGTATGAAGGAAAACTAGTAATGGCGTTACCGTTATCATCAGTGAAACTTCCTGCGGGCAGGTTCAGATTTTCTCCGACCGTAGCCCCAGCGCCAGCCTTTGAAAAATACTTGTTGGATGTCAAAAGTAGAGACGGTCCCATCTTTTCTTACCTCCTTGCCTGACCCTTATAGGATACTTTAGGAAATTAAAAACGAGTGGACACCCGTTTATGGGTTTTGTCCGTTCGTGCCCAATTTTGCCGTATAAATAGGCAACTTGGGATACAGCTGATATACGCTCCAAAATAGGGATTAGGTGCGATTAAATATCCAGGTACGTGTTCAAGCCCGCACAACTCTCTAACTTAAGTGATCCCCGTTGCATTGGTTAAGTCCCCGATGTACAGACCGATGACCAAGATAATGTATATTACCTTGAATGAGCGCTGGGAGCTGTGGCGGGTTTTCGCAGGGTTAAGACTGTCATGTGGCGGGACCCCTATACGATCTCCTCACTTGGTTTAGGGAGGCCTTTTGGGATCATCGGGCATCCCCCCAGGGTCATATCAAAACTAAAGCCGCTCTTGTTTGTCCTAAGTTCAGAACTTCTAGTTCCCACAAGTGTAATTTTTGCTGCCATTTTGAGAACCTCCATGATTTTATTTACTCCACGGCCGCCAACGTTTCTTCTTTTTTTGTTCGTTCAGTGTTGTTGATTGCTGCAATAGCTCTTGGATTGGTTCTGGAAAAATATTTAAATGCACCACATGTAGTGTGGAATCAGTTACGATACACCACTGTATATTGGGGTTTCGCAAATTTTGCACCAGAACCCCATAAAAGGCTTTATCCTATTTTTTGAAAAATTATATCTTAATCCGTACGAAAGTCGTATTCGATTTTTTGTATTCGAGAATATTCTGGATAAGTATTTTTTCACGTGTCGAAAACATTAAAAAATGGTGGTGATAAAAATAAAACCCACAGTGAATCAGAAAAAATTACGCCAGTATTTTAAAGAATTTATTCAGATGATCCGTCAGCACACAAAAGAAACTAAATACGATACTAAGACAGGTGAACAAAAACTAGTTGACTGTATACAGAAAGTGATTCCGAACGAATTACTTGAAAATGAAAACGAACACCTTCGTTATGGCTTGGAGTTATCTTCATCCTACAGAGAGATGTTTAAAAAATATTTGAATCGATATATCGAGATAAGTACTACGGGTGGGGACGTCGAAGGAACAATCTGTGAAGTTGGAGATAATTATTTGGAGATCCAGGAGCCCGGAGGTGCACTTGTATACGTATATCTGAAAAATATGATTTATTATCAAGCTCGATAACATTTGGAGGAATTTTTATGTTATTCCACGAGAACCTTAAACAATTAATAGGAAAAACTACCCAGGTATCTAGTTTGTTGGAAACGACCATTGGAGTCTTGATTTCTGTTGATCATGAAAAATTAACGGTTTGCACATCAGGAGTTCCTGGATATGAAAACAGCAGCTATAAAATTTTTCAAATTGAACAAATTTCCTACGTGCGTGTTGTCTAAGACAGTACTTCTATGTTCTCAGTTTCTAGTCCTTTGATGATGATGTGTGCACTGATAAGAGACGAAAAAGAAAAGAGGAAATCGAGGATGGTGAACCCAGTTGCTTTATCAACGTATACCCGGACTTGTTAGTGTCGTCATTACGAATCATAATAGGGCGCCATTCCTTGAAGATTGTTTAAACAGTCTCTTAAAGCAGACGTATCAGGAATGGGAAATCATCCTCATCGACGATGCTTCGACGGACGATTCAGTCAAATGTATCGAAAATTGGCTTACGGCAAATAGAAAGTTATTCCCTAGGCAGAACACGTTTCTCACTCTACAACTCCCGAGAAATGTCGGCTTCGCAGGCGCCATGAATGTAGGACTTTTTTTGGCGAAAGGAGAGTTTATCGCGGTCCAAGATTCGGATGACCTCTCTCATCACGAACGATTCGAAAAACAGATTGCATATCTAACAAATAATCCGGACACCGATCTAATCGGGACGAATTATGTTGCATTCGAGAACAATCGATTAGATCAGATCATCGGTTCCGGTAAGGGGTGGATTCGGTACGGTGACAATATTCCAAAGATGTATGCAAAAGGAGGCCATTGCATCTGCCATGGCACCATTTTATTTCGAGGTAGTCTCTTTGATCGTATCGGTGGACACACAAGACGTGTAAGTGGAGCTGAAGATTACGAATTCATCGTTAAGTGTATAAATTCAAAGTCTAAGATTGAAAATTTACCGGATCCTCTTTATTACTACCGCAATCACCCTCAACAGCGATCCCGCCGTTATTTTAGTCTTGAATGGAATGAGGAAAGTGATGAATAGTCATCTTAGAGTGCTTATGGTTATGGATGGTCTATTGATTGGTGGGACCGAAACGCATGTACTAAGTTTAATTACAGGCCTGCAAGGACTTGGAGAAAAACTATTTTATGTAGGTGCCAGTGGACCGCTTTACGATTCCTTTTCACGAACGGGGTGCCAAATTCATCTTGTAAATTTAACACCTGGATATTTGTTGCAGGAGTCCAAGCGGCAGTATGCCATTCATGATTTGAAACAAATTATGTTAGCTAAGAAAATCAATGTCGTTCATATTCACCAAATTCCATCTGGAATCTATGCCGCCATAGCCGCGAAAGAACTCGGAATTCCTGTTGTATTTACGGTACATGGAACATATTATCCAGCGGATCAATTGTTTCAGGCTTTTAAGCTAAGCAATGCTGTCGTGAGTGTCAGTAAACCTGTTCAAACACTGTTGAAAAGCCTGGACTACCCTTCTAATTTAATTCCGAATGCAATAAATCTGGATGAATTTTATCCAACAGACAGCCAGTATCTACGACAGATATTAGGAATCGCAAGTGATTCGAGGGTGGTTGTATATGCAAGTCGTTTATCTTGGGAAAAATCTTCAATTTGTGAATTGCTCATCAAAGCTGCTCATAGAGTACGTCTCGAAAAATTCGCGGATTTGCATGTAGTGGTTGTCGGAGATGGTGCGCAGTTTTCTTCAATCCAACAACTATCCAAATCGATTCATCGAAGTCTAGGAGAAACCTTTATTCATCTAGTAGGAAATCAGAAGTTGTTACGAAACTACCTCGGCCTCGGTGATCTCGTCGTCGGTACCGGACGAGTTGCATTGGAGTCAATGGCCTGTGGTAAACCTGTCTTAGCTATTGGCACTCGTGGGTTTTTCGGCATGGTAACGCCATCCCTCTATCCAAGCGCTTGGGACTATTATTTCGGAGATCATTTTGCAGATCAGACTCCAACAGAGGATTTGATTGCAGAATCCTTGCTTCTTGCTTTGTTGGATAGAGAGGCATTAAAAGTAATCGGGAGACAGGGACGAGAATGGGTAATGGACAATTTCAATATCCACAAGATTAGCCGTCAAATAGCCGAGATCTATAGCAATGTTCAACATTCTAACCAGATGAACAGAGGGATCGTGTGAAAAAAATATTATACCTTGGTTGGATCGGTTTCAATAATCTGGGAGATGAATTGATGGTGACGATGTTTCAGCAACTATCACTAAAATATCTCAATCCAAACCAATATGTGATTATCCCATCCGTTCCCGGAGTCGATATTCAAAACCTTTCTTCCTATGACACAGTTGTGATGGGAGGAGGTTCGCTATTAATTCCAGGATATCTAGATATCCTGTATAAGGCAGTCGAACATCAGAAACAAGTAATTATTTGGGGCAGCGGTCACGATCGATTAGACAGATTTCATATAGACGCTACCGGTTCTATTCAGTCCGATTTGTCACAAGAAAACCTTGATAATCGAAAATCAGTGGCAACAGTAATTAAGAACTCACTTTACTGTGGAGTACGGGGACCGTTAACATTTCAATATTTGCAACAAGTCGGTGCCCCGATGCAGAACGTCAATGTGAGCGGTGATCCGGGATTACTTTTGACCCCAGATTCCAGTAGCTTTGTTCAGCAAACAAACAAAGAACGATGGATAGGGATAAACTGGGGAACCGCGTATAATCGAATATACGGTCAGAAAGAGCTGGAGGTCGAAGATCACTTAGCACGTACTGCAAAGAAACTGATTAAAGATGGATATAAGCTACATCTCTTCGTAGTCTGGGGGCCTGATCGAGCTCCATGCAAGCGACTGTATGAAAAAATCGGAGAACCCGATAAAACGGTCCTTGATCTTGAACTTCACGATCCTGCCAAACTTTTGAATTTGATTCGGCATTTTATGGTGACGATTAACTTTAAGTTACATGCCAACGTTGTGTCCGCGGTTGCAAATACCCCTTTTGTATGTTTGGGCTATCGTTTCAAATCGTTCGACTTTGGGCATTCTTTAGGATTAGGCAAATACGTAGTACCTACAGATTCAGATACTTTAACCGAAGATATCTTGAAATTGGTGTCGGATGCACAAGAAAGCCACCATGAAATTATTGAAAAAATTAGATTTTGTACCCAATCTGTCAGAAGAGATCTAGAACGTCCTTTTGCACAAAAATTATTTTAATACCTGATTTCGACGACTTTTATTGCGAGATAACCTGAAAAATTGAAAAGGCGCTCCGTATATGGATTTTCGGGTTCTGGTGCAAAAACACCAGAACATCAGAGTGTGATCTTATATCTTACATTCAACGTCATGATGCAGGAGGCTTACAAAGCCCCCTGCGAATATCATTGGCGTTACTGCCTTCCTCCGCGCTGTTGTTGTTCAGCGCCTTCATCATATGGGTAGGTCACAGGCATCCGACTGGCTGCATCCAGGCGAGCCACTTGTTTAGGACTCAGTGCCCATCCAGAGGCGCCAAGGTTATTTTCGAGCTGTTGCATGGTACGAGCGCCGATGATTGGTGCGGTCACGGCTTGACGCTGTAACAACCAGTTAATGGCGGTCTGGGCAGGTGTTTTTTCCGCTTCCTTAGCGACTTCAGACAGTGCATCTATGACGCCCCAGGTATACTCATTATTGTAATTGCTCCACGATTCTCCCCGACCATTCTTTACCGCCTCTGCAATGCGGGTGTCGGCAGGCGGGTTGTCCATCCCTCGATAGAATTTGCCGCTTAGCCAACCGCCACGGAGTGGACTCCAAGGTATGACACCCAGTCCCTCGTTTTCGCACAGAGGCAGGAGTTCATACTGGGGTACCGCCAGCAAAACGCGAATTTTGTACGCTAAGCGGTAAAGTGACATTAAAGATGAATTTTATGCCACTTTTGGGTTCACGCAGCCTGAAAGACCAGTGCTCTAACACGGATAAACATTCGAAAAAGCGTCGTAAAAGTCGCGATGAGTGGTTCTTACATGGCTTAGAGTACAGAAAACAGGTGTTTTCCACCCAGAAATTGTATCAGCGTACGTTTTTCGCGTTTTGTTGGCGGGACCCCGTCTTGGAGGAGCTTCATCACAGTCGGAAAATCAGATGATCTTTCGTCAACAGGTTACTGACTCGATCAAACTTCCAGCTTTCCGAGCCGCTTATAAAGAATGTCTACAAGCAACGCCTCTAAAACGCCATTTAGCAGAGTTTCGCAAACGACTCAGTGGACTCCTAGAAGAACGTGGAATGCGATGGCCTTCCCTATCTGACAGCATTGATCACATCGTCGAATGGATTTATGGAGAGGGAAAACGACATCTTGAGTTAGACTTTTATGAGCAGATGAGAATTAGAGATTTAATCTGTAATCCGTCTTCAGTTCCCGTCCGCACTGAGACCATTAAGAAGGATAAGTACACACCTCAGACTTGGCAACGCAAAAGCACAAGGGTTGAAACATCGATTGCAAAATCAAGCGCTTACGACACAGAGAGAATTACAAGAAAGTAATAATGACTTACAAGCGCCTCTTAGGGGGTGCTTTTTAATCGAAAGAAACACAATCGTATTGTGTTTCTTTCGAAAAAACGCCGAAATTCCTTGTGGCACAAGTGGTTTTGGCGTTTTTTGTGCTGTCCCGTTTATCGCTCTTTGGTTACAATGAAACATAATAATATTAAATACATGGATGTGTTTCTAATGGAGTTTGTGGAGCCGATTCGAGACAAACGGAAAATCGAGGCCATGAAGTTAGTTCTTCGCGGGAGCAATTTGCGGGATTATTGCCTGTTCGTCTTGGGCATAAACAGTGGACTGCGCGTGAGTGATCTTTTGAGGTTGAACATCGAGGACGTTCTGAATGAAAAAGGCAAAGTGCTTGATCGGATCACGATTCGGGAAAAAAAGACCGGGAAAACAAAAACTTTTCCAATCAGTAACAATTCCAAAAAGGCCATCGAGGAATACCTACAAAAACGGGGCTCATATTCGCGTTCTGAGCCGCTTTTCATCTCCCGGAAGGGTAATACCTCTATCCAGCGGGTGCAGGCTTGGAAAGCCTTAAATAACGCGGCTAAAGTGGCAGGGATCAAAGATCGTATTGGCACACATACGTTACGGAAGACATTTGCTTATCACGCGTACAAACAAGGCAAGGACATTACGCTCATTCAGAAGTTGCTGAATCATTCTGCTCCGTCCGTAACGCTTAGATATATCGGGATCACGCAAGACGAAATGGATGACGTATATTTGACGTTGAATCTGTAAGTATGGTCATCTTCCAACTCAGAAGAGATGCCCGTAGTTAGTGTTTGGTTGCGGGAGCAGGACTTGAACCTGCGACCTTCGGGTTATGAGCCCGACGAGCTGCCAACTGCTCCATCCCGCGTTAGTGAACCCATTATAACCATCAACCCACGGATATACAAACATCCATCCCTATATCGACCAAGCGGATTACGGTCTGTAATGCAATGCATTTGCACGCTATACGTCACCAATCCAGTTTATTTTTATTTGCAGGAATTTTAGCGACCACCACGAACACGTTAGCGACAGACGCTAAGGGGTGGTTAACTAGTGAAGTACTTTAGTGCGCGAGAAGTAAGTCAACAGATCGACGTTAAACCAGTTACACTCCGCGCATGGTCAAAGGCTTTGGAAGACAACGGATACAGGATATTTCGCGATCCACAAGCAGGTCGTATGTATAGCGAGTCCGATATATCAGCGCTAAGACAATGGAAGGAATACATGGCTAAAAACCTCAAATGGGATCAGGCTGCAAAACTCATCATCGAGGAATTTGGCGATGGTATATCGGCAGACGCTAAGGCAGAACCACCCTCTATCGCGCTAGAGGATACGATAAGTGAGATGCAGGATCAGATTAATCATCTGATGGAGTTTAACCGGCAGCTTGTACAACGTCTCGATGAACGTGAACGCCAGTTGGATGAACGTGATCGAATATTTGAGGAAACGATAAAGCGCCTGGTAGAACCTGTACGCTTACAACTCGAAGCGTCTCAGGAAGAGAAGCAACGACTGGAACACGAACGCGAGGCGCTAAAGCAAGAGTTGTTGAACAAGCTCGAAGAGCAACAGGAAGGTTTCCGGCACATCATCGAAGAGCAAGAAAAGTACATACAGCAATCGATTGAACGTCGCGATGAGCAACTAATGCAAACGCTAAGGACTCTCGAGTCGAGCCAAAAGGAAATCGCTGCCACCATGGAATCGAAGAAGAGGAAACGGTTCCTCGGATTGTTTTAAGTGGAGGATATATCGGTGCTAACCCTGTCTCTTTAATGCCTTTAGCGCTGCTATAGCGGATGTCAAACACAGAAAAGCCCAAGGTTTGTTAGACCTTAGGCTTTTCGCGTCATCCACCCAGTAATACAAACTGTATAGTGTGCTGCATCACACAGCCCTGTTCAATGAGGGCTTACTTAACCTTTTCTTTAAGGCCAGTTCCAGCTTTGAAAGCAGGAACCTTGGATGCAGGAATTTCGATGGTTTCACCCGTCTGTGGGTTACGTCCAGTACGCGCTGCACGGTCACGCACTTCGAACGTTCCGAACCCAGGGATCTGAACCTTCTCTCCTGCCGACAAATAACGGAACATCCCCTTACAGAACTGCGTATAAGGCACCTGACGTCCCGCGTGGGCGACGTTTATGGCAGTGATGACTACGACATCGTAAGATCATAAAGAAAGCGGTTATATATAAATTTCATGGACAATTACCAGACAGTTTGCTTCGCTAAATATCTTTTTGACGAATATTGCCAATCTGTCTATGTATATGCTAGACTCTGATCAACTTAATAGGACGGCAATAAAAAACCCCGTTTGAGTGCTACCAACACTCTAACGAGGCGCTTGCAACTCCCAGGTGTTAGGGCCACCGGGAAGGTCGCTTATTTGATTTACTGTCGTAATTGTAACCAGTTTTTGTGTTACATGCAACAGGTCAAATATGGCGAATTGGTTCGAATCTTGTACGTTTCAGAACCGACTTCTCGGCTTAGTTTTAGGCTGCGGAGTCGGTTTTTTGTTGTGTCCCAAAATGGAGGACAGACTGATGATGCAACGCAAATTAAAACGAGTTGTCGTTAAGCAGGAACTAGTTGAGTTGACCGGCGATATCTTCAAAGCCATCATTTTGAATCAATTCGTGTACTGGTCAGAGCGCGTGTACGATTTCGACAAGTTGATTAGCGAAGAACGGGAACGGATGAACGAGGAAGGCCAAACGCTAAACATGCATCCAACGGAAGGTTGGATATATAAGAGTGCTGACGAACTGAACGATGAGACGATGCTCGGCATTTCACCAGCCACAATGGGACGTCATATCAAATCACTAATCGATGCTGGATACCTGCTGTCACGTAACAACCCAGAGCACAAATGGGACCGTACAAAACAGTACCGTGTTGATTTTGTAAAGCTATGCGGTGACTTAGCCAAACTCGGATATACCCTAGATGGATATCCATTTTCCACAGAGACAGATGCAAATTTCAATTTGAAAAATGGAGATAGCAATTTGAAAGATCAAGATGTCCAAATTGAAAGAGCAATACCAGAGATTACAACAAAGATTTATACAGAGACTACACACAACAACAATGTTGCTGTTATACAAGAACAAATTGAATCCCATTTGGGTACGTCTATAGCGTCACTATCTAAGCATTTACCAAAGTGGCTTAAACAATACGGTGAGAACAAACTTTTAGACATCGCACGTTACATCGGCAGTACACCAGAGAAGTGGGATAAAAGTATCGTAGGTGCTTATCGTACAGCCGTAACAGAGGACTGGGACGTGTCATCTGCAGGTGGGTATCTGGACGAGCCAGTGCGGGACGAACGATACGGAAACTTTTACGAGCTCTTCCCAGAGGCGTAAGGAGGCAATTTGAATGGTGTATCAAGGGAAAGAAGTACACAGAGGAAACATCGTTACAGTCCATGTTCCGTCTGAACAAATAGGTGTCCAGGGATTCGTGAGCAAAGTAAGTAAAACGATGTGTGATGTAGAAACCGTCGTTGGAAACAAGACAGTCACATATAGGTGTACTTTATCGGGAGATGGGAGTACGCTAATCGGCATACCGGTTGAAACTGAGTAAACACTGTATACTCACGTCCTAAATTAGAACACAATGGGGTAGCTATAATGGCGGGAATGAAGAGCCTGTTTATAAAATGGAACGATTATATAGAGTTCAACGAGTCGTGGATTCGATATAGAGACTACAAATGTCCACCCCACCAAGCGGCACTATATGACGCAAATATCGATAGCCCATTAATTATCGCGGAACTGGGCAAGGAATATGTCCTACGCGACGTAAAAGCTGGATACGTAATATGCACAATACCATTTAACGTGTACAACACGAAAGAATTTGTTGAGTTGGAACGACTATTACATACTAGCACGTTACCAGACGCGCTGTAATAGCTTATAGACGCATTCAGTGGGCTGCATGGTATTTTGCTATTAGGGCTATCCGAAAACGTCTGAGAATCGATTGTATGTGTCCTGTGTAGAACAAAAACCAACATATGTAATACACATCTTGAGCGTTAATCAGTGATTCACTGAAAAAGTAAGTGTATACAATGTGAACAATCAGAGGCCGACTATGTTAGACATACTTCGACACTTTCTCTGTGATATGGTGATTCGGTGTTGAATTTTGGGATGTGTTAGGGGAATTAAGTCACATCATGATAATTAATCTGAAGTATAGCGCCGTGGAAGAACTTCGCAGTCAAATGATAAAGATTGCAGAATATCGAGGAAGCCTTACACATCCCGATGTTATTGCTGCGAGTCAACGCCTAGATGTCTTTATTAACCGTATTCAAGCCAAACACTTTAAGGTGTACCGTTCACGCTACAGTAAGAACAAGAACCAGATTCAACTTTTTTGGCCCAATCACAAGTGCCGAGCGGGACGTCTTTGCCATTTACACGTCGGAACCCTGTTTTGAATACAGTGCTATTGCTGGTTACCTGTTGTAAGGTCTGACAGTGAGTGCAATAAAATATTGCCTGCTGCGTCGTATGTACCACCCTCTTTTTCTGAATTATATATCTTCTTATTCTTACATGTGAATGTATATAGGCTATCTATTTTAGCCATCCTGTTGCTAGACAAGGTATACGGGGTGGTTTTAATGCGCGTCAAATCTGACCCTGCGGCACGATTACGCGTGCTGATGGCTGAACGGGATATAAACACGCAAGAATTGGCGGAGTTGACCGGGTTAAGCGTTAATACAATCTCCTCGTTGAGAAGCGGTCGTGTCAAAACGCCAACCATCGAAAATGCGTATCTCATAGCCGAAGTACTGGGTGTTGAACCGAACACTATATGGCCCAACCGTTGAGATGATACGCACTTTTGGATAATTTCCGACCTTTCTTGCTCACGTTTGGAATCAGGTATACATACCTCATCGGCGTGTGCGTAGCTCGTCAGCCACACGACGATTGTCTTTTCACGGTATATTCTGTTAGCTTGGCAGCACCGCCAGAGCACGGACGACCGTACATTGGGGAATCTATTTCTAATGCTCTGCGACGAAGTGAGCGAACTGGACTGGGCCATCGCATTGAGCCAATTGGTTGAACTTGTAAATGATGTTTCCAAGAAGGCAGGCAAACGACTCTCGAAACTGATTCGCAGTCAACTACAGCGGTGGATCGACGGTTTACCCAGCTATATCAAGGCATATCTCCCTGTTTTGGCCTGCGAAAGTTGAGTTATATAACACTTAAGACTTGGGAGATTTCAAGAAACTCCTCAATTCCGGTGAGGAGTTTCTTACTACGGTGATGCTGTCCGGCAGGTTGGACGTAGCTCTAGTGTAATCTAATTGCCTCTAACGTTCTAGGTCTGGGCCTTGTTGTCGTTGTTGCTGGGCACGGGATTTATGCCTCATTTGTTTTCGCTTGGTTTGGTGCCTTGCTAGGTTCTGAGCTCGTTCAGTCTCTTGACCGAGTTTACGCAAAGAGTCAAAGACACTTAGCTCTTTGTTATCACTTTGAGTACCAGGAAGATGATTAGGCCACCCAGAACGCTCGAGCCCGCGATTGTGCCCAACTTGTAAAGCGTGTGACTGAGCGGCACCTTGCTTTTCTGACTGATGTTCATGAAGCCGTTCACCAGGTCGACCTTGAGCTGGCGCACCTCTTTCAAGGCGTTTTCCAACTCCTGCTCCTTCTTGGTAACGAGAGTGGCCAGACGTTGATTCTGCTCTTGTGCTTTCTTGTCCATCCCGATTAAGAGATGTTTGACGTCCGTGAGTAATTTCTTTCGTTCGGCTTCGCTCTCCGACAATTGCTCGATCACTTTGTCTGTCTTCCCCGAAACCTTGTCGAACCTGGTCTCCAAGACCTCTTGAAAACTCCGGATTTTCCTTAGATGCTCCGATATTTCCTCCAAATAAGATTCGGTCGGTTCCAAAACCTCGGTCACGGGTTGCAGCTGCGCCCTCTCTCTGTCTGCCATGCTCATGCTCTATCGCTCCTTTGGTGTAGCTCTCGCCAAGGGTTTTTCCCCGAACGTACTTCTCTTTTTCGGGATGCAAGAAGCTCACATTTTGGTTTTGTATCTTCATTTCGATGTTGTAGCGGTCTTTGAGATAAGACTTCATGTCGTCCAGGGACTTGGTGTGTTGTTTCGCATCGTCAATCGCTGTGCGCAGCTCGTCTTTCCAAAGCCGTTCTCCACGCTCTACGAGCTTGTACTCAGCTTGGGAAAATCGTTCTTGGGCATAAGGCTCCCGAATGATATCAAGGCCCTTCTCGCGGCACAGCTCGTCCGATTTTTCTCGTATGTTATAGAGCTGTTCCTTGTCCGAATGGTACTTGTGACCATCCTCAAAGGACACCGAATTGATGACTAGATGATTATGTATGTGTTCTCTATCGGTGTGAGTGTACACGGCCACTTCGTGTCCGGGTGCAATCTGTTCCGCCAGGCGTCGGCCTAACTCGTTGGCTTCTCGCGCCGTAATGTTGTCTTCCGGATTGAACGACTGGATGACATGGTGTGCCTGGACACCATCGGTTTTTTCCCACTCTTCCCGCGTCCATTTCATTTGCTCGCGGACATATTCCGGATCGCAATTCACTCCGTCTCGTTCTTCTGCTTTTCTCTCGCAGTAGTTGATGAGACGGTTTGCGTTGCTTGAAGAACGGAGTTTAATAACCGCCATACTTCGTGCAGCTCCTGTCGTGTCTCTTTCAGTTCAACAACTTCGATTGTTCCATCGTGCGAAAGTCGAGTGAGCTGGTTGAGGTTGTTGCCGATGGCCCGGATCTGTTTCCCAATCTCTACCGCTCCGTCACGGTCGATGACCGGTGACTTTACTCGCTGCCGAATGGCCAGTTCGCGAAGGAACGCGGGCACCGTCAGACCGACCTTGTCGGCCTTCCGTTCCAGCCGCTCGAACTCCTCATCCGACAAACGGATGGGCACCATCCGTTGCCGTTTTCGGTTCTCGCTACCCACCAGTCCACCCCCCATCAATCACAAGTTTAACCATAGTAAATATAGAATGGCAAGCTTCGCATTTGGCTATCCGCAGACGTCAGTCATCGCGTTGCTCCCCCTCGTCTGCGTCTATCCAAATGCAGCTTGTTGGGCCTGCCGTCCCAAACCCTGCCTGGTGGCTATCGCCCCCAGACCCCCATGCAACCTAAAAAACGGTCGAATCCAAAAGCGAGATTCAACCGTTTTTTAGGTTAAGTTGCTGGAAGCCAATCAACTATAGTTTTTTTCAAAACATCATGTGTATAATCGGAACGACCGATGGGAAGGGATGAATTGCTTGTTCATATACTTTGATGAATCAGGGGATTCCAATCACTATGTCTTGTCTGCAGTAGGTAGCGATTCTCCATCACAATTGGACAAGATCGTTAAAGCCTTCCGCAAAGAAGTGCGAAAGAGCAGACTCAGTGAAAAAGATAAAACTAAAATTAATAACGATCCGAAGGAACGAGACCTTTACCGGAGTCAACCCGAACTACTGGTGAAATACCTCGATTTGATTCGTTTCGATATCGAAAAACGAAATAAACCGGTCAGGAAAAATGTGAAACTTTGCAGTGCGGTTTACCCCAAAAAGGATCTTGAAATGCTTCTATTTGCAGAAGATCGTATGTTGGTTGTTTACGCTGAGCTTTTCATGGCGATCATTGAACAATTTGTAATCTATAGCTCCGGAGATAACTTAGAAATTATCTTTGATCATTTCAATAAAGCGGAATTGATGAAAGACATTCTGAAGAAACGTATTTCCGAAACATACCCCACATTGGCTTTTACACTTGATTTCGCAGTCGGTGGAGAAAAAGGACAGCATCTAGGCTTATATATTGCCGATATCGCAGCTGGAACTAGTCGAAGATTTGTCGGAAAGGAATCTCCATCGTACTTTCATATGATTAAACCTTTGTTTCTTGGGGATGTTTTAGAGGTTCACTAAAGTAAAAGGGTAGCTCACTAAATAAACCTTTGCGTTACTCCGAGAGGAGCGCCTTACACCGCACATTCGCCGTGAAGTTTATTTAGTGAACTACCCGTTGACCATGCTCCCTTGCGTTACCCTCCAGCAAAGGTAATTAAATCAATACCATTTGGAGGGCGCCTTACACCGCACATTCGCCGTGGAGAACTATGCGTCTAAAGTACAGTATTCTCTGTACACCTGTATTATACACATCTCGCTCTAAAATGTACACGTCTCATACCCGTGTGTTTCATTATAACTGTTCAGGGAGCTCTGTTGTTCTATAGTTACGTAGTCTTGTTGGAGTCCCGCCAACAAAACGCGGATTTACACCGCTAAAATTGGATAATTGTGGACAAATCCTCTAAACCTCTGATTCTCCTTGTTGGACTAATGCCCTCTTGGCGCAATAACAATGCCTTTATATACATCCGCTAAGGGGAGTTATGCATTCTTCTGGGACTAACGCACCCGTATGCGCAATAAACACACTACTAAATTTTCGACGAGCCTAAATGGTTTAGAACATCTTCAACGTAAGCCCTAATTGCACATGGAAGTTTTCAGCTATCGGAGCTTGATTTGGCTATTTATGGGATAAAACAAAGGAGTCAGACGTAAGAGATCAGACCTTGCTTGATTGTGCTTCTCGTGTCAAAGAAAGCCTCCTGGGCGTTGAAGAACATATCTTAATCCGAAAATTTTAGTGCTTTACAATGGCTACTTTCCACCCAAAGATCTCAAAATTATCAACCGACACACATTGGTCATACGCTTTGGGCGAATAGTCGATTCTGTTTTTCCATTTCAAGGCGATTAATTTTCGCCTCTATCCGTTGAATTTTTTAATATGCTTCGATTTCATCTCCACACCCTCTGATATCTAAGGGGAAGCAGTTGCAATGTGCTCCTGCTTCCCCCGAAAATTGCATTACTCTAAATTCGGAGCCAAGTCAAAATGTACTTCTTCCTGTGCCTTTTGAATGACCAGATTCTCGTCACCAGGCATGAGCGGTTTCCCAGTTTTCAGAACATACCGCAGCCACCAGCCAGCCATCCATGAGGTGATCAACGCAAGCATAACCAAAATGGCAAAGAAATTTTCATTGATGATCCCTAGCGCATACGCCGTGGACGAAAGCACAATGCCGGGACCACCTCGTGCATTCATGGCTGCGGCGAAGTTCATGCTCGTTAGTTTGTCTGTCTTGATTAGGCGACACGTGAAATACACAACAACACTCTGGACCACGGTTGCAAAAATCAGATACAAGATAAAGAACCCAACACTGAAGTTCTTCGCCAGGTTCAATTGCATACCGATAATGGCGAAGTACAACGGGATGAAAAACGAGTACGATATCCCAAGTACCCCTTGTTCGAGTTTTTTAAAGACGGGCTCCGGCAAACTGAACTTGGTTGCAACACCTGCCAAAATTGCACCGTACATTACATCGACCTGTAGGTATCCAGCGATATCAGACAGCGCAAACAGGATAACGAGAAAGTATCCTAAGAACGATGAACGAAACAGGAAATTAGCCCGCTTCGAGGTGATTTTCCGAAGTGCCCAAGGAACAACGCCGATGCAAACAATCAGGAATGCAAAGGTGACAACGAGACTCTTGGATACGACCCAAGCGTTAATACCTCCACCGGTTCCACCATGCGCACCCGCGACGATACCGGATGCAATCGCCAGAGCCACCCACAAAATCAGGTCGTGAATACCAGCAATTGCGACAATAATCTTTGCAAACCGCGAGTGCATAATCCCAAGGTCGGCAAAAATCTTAGAAATGACAGGAATGGATGTTACCGCGATGGAAATGGCGACAATGATTTTCAGGGCGACCACGCTGTGATCTGGTCCCAGAAACTGATTGGGATTAAAAACATAGGTTGACAGCCAACCGATAATAAAAGGAATAATGGTGGAACCGATGATGATCGCAATACCGGTTTTCACATCCGATTTCGCAAATCGTGATTGAAACTTTAATCCTGCGGTGTACAAGAGGAGCAACTCGCCAAGGTAGTAAATCAACCCGAAAAGACTGCCTTCTGATGAGAACCCTTGATACAACCAATGAAATGCCGAGGGAAACAATGTACCCATCAATGTGGGACCAAGAATAAGTCCCCCTGCAACTTCCCCGATAACCCGTGGAATCGACAATTTTTCAGCGACATAACCGAGTAAATTTGCAGCCGCCAAAAGGACCACCATGCCAAACAGGAACCGAGCTAAATCCCCTGCTGATAACGTAAACACCCTTTTTCCTCCCCGTATGGTATTGATGCCCAAGACTCGGGCAACTGCAATACCCTATGTGTGAAACGGAGAGTCGTCCAAGGCGAATGTCCGCCTTGGACAAGCGTCCACCATTTTCAGGCTTGAACTTCCACATTGTACCTAGTTTTGTATAAATCGAAATGGCTCCTATAAATCCTCATGAATTGTAGGAGCCATTATCCAATCAGGGGAGTTTAGAGGTGAGCTCCATCACCTTAGGTGCTCACGTTTACTGTCATCATAGTCACATTCACATAATGAGACACGGCATGAGCCAAAGTGGATGCAGTTTACCTCACGAAGTACGATGGAGAATGTCTAAAAACATTCTACTCTGGGCATTTTATCGTGGGTCTTCATAGGTGCCCTTCTTGCGCTATTCTGCCCGTTGATATGAACGACACCTGTCAAGCCCCGTGTCGCGATGGGGTTAAAGGCTCGGCCCGAAGGCAAGGTTCGTCGACGGTTGGCAGACTGATATACGCGGGTTGGTTACCGCGTTTCGTACCTCCGTCAAAGGGCTGCCTCGGACTAGTCACGTGCGTCAGGTTATTACCTTGCACAAACGGGCAACGAGGGTTCCCTGTACCGGATTCCTCTGCCTTCAGGCCCAACCTTTAACCCATTTCTTGAATTGTTTTTTGTGTGCTATCTACTACATTGAGCCAAATAGTTACATAGCCTGCGATGTCTCCATCGCATTCTCTACCTCACATGCAATTGCCCATATGAAACCAAGTAGTTCTCTCGATACCGATGTCACTGCCACATTGTGATGCTTTCCTCTTGATACCATCCTCGTGTATTTCCGGTGTAGCCTGTCCTGTGCTCTCCATGCAATGTCCTGCACTTTCGGACTCTGTCCCTCTTGCCGTTTCTTGATCGCTCTCTTGACCGCTGGCTTATATCTATAGCACCAGGCCGCCTCACCGAGCACTCGTCGTAAGTGGGAATTTCCCGTCTTTGTGATTCCACCTTGCCACCTGGATGAGCCACTCGAGTACTCTCTGGGTACCAAGCCTGCATATGCCATTAACTGCTTTGGATTACGGAACCTCTTAAACTCTCCAATTTCAGCAACCAACGAAGTGGCTACAACTTCTGCCACACCACGTAGCGTTTGCAGTGCCTGAATCACCGGAGCACGCTCACTTTCTGTTGCCTCCAAATGAATAGCAGCCTCTAAACGACTGACTCGCCCGTCGATTTCCTGTAAGTGATGCCGATACTCCTGGAACACGACTTGCTCTCGACGGTCCGTCCAACTCAGTCCATCTAACCAACGCTCATACATCTTTCCCCAAGCTCGAAGCTTGGTTTGTGGACGCCTGTCATGTCTTAGAAGAAACTTTGACAGTTGGTGTCTTGCCCTGAGTCTATCTTCAATGGCATCCTCTCGAGCTCGTACCAAGTCCCGTAATGATTCGTTCTCTTCACTCGGTACAAACACCGAAGTTAACTCCCCAGCTCGGAACAACTGTGCCAGTCGTAATGCGTCACGTTTGTCCGTTTTCACCCTATCCCCCTGTCTGATGGGGATAAGAGAAGGTGCAATAACTGTACAAGACAAATCCATTGCGTGTAACAACCGATAAAGTCCGTACCCAGTTGGACCGGCCTCATAGCAGAATTCCAGCTGAACATCTTCGTCTCCCAATTGACGAACCAGGTTACGGATCGCCTCTACCGTGTGTGGAATCATCCCAACAAACCGAGAATCTTTTCTTCCTTCGTCAGCGACTGCAACTGCGATTTTCTCCTTAGACACATCCAAACCAACAAACTTTGTGGTAGTCTTCATAGTATCGGCTCCTTCGTATGTGGCTCTGCACTGGTTTCTCAAGATTCAGTGTAATCCAAGACCTACGAAATGGGGCCGGTGTCGTTCATTATGACTAGCGCAACAACTCTGGCCCCTAGGGCCACGTCTAATAACGAATGTTACGTCGCCTTTTTTACGTAGTGTAAGGAGGCTGAATGCCCCATGCGAGAGTAATATTACGGAATAAATGAGCTGCTGTGGGCCTGCTGAACTTGATTGAGCCAGTTCGAGAATGCGGAATCCATTTTGATTGCCGGATTCGGTTTGTTAGGCGAAGTAGTTGCTGTATACACATAATCGTTTTTCCCAGGGAACACCACTACTACAGTATATAAAATGAGTCCTGGAATATTGGGGCTAATCAATTCAACACCGATGGATTTCCCGCCTTGCGATGCCGTGACAAAATGTTGTTCTTGCATCGGTTTCATGAATCCTTGAATGACTCTGGTGTTATTCGTTTTATCCAAAACAGGTAACTTATCGTACCTAGGATCACCATTACCAACAATGCGTATTTCAGACACGGTTAGATTCTTGATGTTTGGACCATTAATACCCTTTTTGGAGGTTACCCATGCGGCACCAGTCCACCAATGCGGGTATTGTTCCCTATAAACCCAATCGTGATTTGGTTGCCCAGGAATGTCAAGAATCGGGTCCCCATTAGGCGCTTTTCCTATTTTTGGTCCAATAGATAATGGTATGACCATATCTATTCCATCGTTCGGCCATGAGGTATTTTCTTGGTATCCATTTACTACAGGCAATAGTTTGTAGGATAGATATGGTTCAGCAACAATCGCTAGTAAAACAACGATTCCTAGAATGAACTTGGAGGAACGCTTCATTCTAAAGATGCCTCCACTTCCGTCGATAACAGAACGACAATGTGTCGCTGTTTATAAATTCGTGATTTAAAAAGACGCTCCTCTAAACTATGGAATATTTGGAGCAACATTCCCTTTATATAAAGTACGATACCTTCTATTCAGGCGTTCTCTAAAGAAACACAATGCTATTGTGTTGCATCCATGTTTTTATTGAACTAATGGGCAGTTTAGCGACAAAAGACCGTGGCGTACAAACTGCCCCCATGGCTACCCTGGAGAGAGTGGATTATATTGGCTCCCTAATACCGCTAAATTTTTGCAACGCATCGAAGCAAAGATACAGATACGCCCACTTATTCGACGTGTAAAGTAGCATGTATAACACCGTAGAAAATGATATGTGGTGGGTTTTAGTGCAATATCATCCTCTCTGAACCCCATCTGCTTACACAATTTATACTTCATAAGCTCTTGTCCTACATATGCCCGTAACGGATTTCAAACAAAATGATTATGCTATATCAAGTCTGTGGGACAACCGTCGTACCCCCTCCCCCCAACGCCCTTCGACACCTCCTGTCCCACAGACCCTGCATAATCATCTTGCTTGATAAAGGAGGTTAGATGAGATATGAGCAAAAAGGATGAATTCAAGGATTTACGTCAAGAAATGCTTAAATTGAAGAGCGAGCGCCAGAACCATGGGGAGCAAAATGACAACCAAGACTATGACGTTATAGAACGCATTAAGCTGGCTATTGAACCAGTTTTAACGGCATTCGTTGGTACAGACCATTCTTTAGAGATACAGTCGAATGGGTTACGGGATGTTTATATTGGGTATGCACATGTAAAAGTATGTGGAGTATCCATATCCGCAAAAAATTCAGATAATATAACCGTCCACATTCGTGATGATTCCTTTCCCACTTGTATATATTCAGGTAAATTTAATGAAAACGAAATCAGGAATGCGGTGAAAAATGCATTATTGAAATGGTATAGAACCCTGTAAACAGAGAGAGCAAGCACCTAAAAAAAAGGTGCTTTTTTTTATGTAGTTCTATAAAAAACACACGAATTCATTAGTATATTAGCCTGTCCCTCTCAGAACAAACCTGCATAAGCTGTAGCACCAAACAAAGGAGGTGAAAGAATATGTATGGTTATGATGGTTTTGACGGTCCGAGCATCCTTCGTCGAATCTCTCCTGGTGTAATGGTTGATGTTGTTTTCGACCACACAGGACCAAAGGGTCTGCTAGCAACATTCCTTGGATTTGAATGTGGTAGTGCCTTGTTCTTGGTAGATGATGAAGTGCTGTACATTCAACCGCGTAAAATTCAAGCAATCTCGGTTCATGCGCCTCGAAGAACTTGCTAAGGGATCCATTCTGTAAGTGCCAATAATGATAATAGGGGTACGGACATGAGCCGTACCCCTATTTCGTAATTACACCACAAATCCATTCTGTAAGTGCCAACAAACAGAAGGGTAAAACATAGGAATTTGCGTATGCAATTACAGAAGAAATTTATGTTAAACCGAATTAAATTGTTCCTTCAGCCAAGGCGGCTACCCTCAAAGTCTCTCCACATAGGTTTTAACCGATACGGCTTGTCAATTTTCTACATACGATCCATGTTCAAAACGAACGAGAATTGTATCTCCACACAACCACTGATGAAGGCGATGAAAAGTAGAGGATTCATTCCATTTGGCAGGATTTTGAATCCAATGATTACGTTACGACAACTTCATAAGCAGATGCGGTGAGACAGTATATACGAGAGCTAAATGATGACCTTCATGAAATAAACTATGTGGTTACACTCGACGAGTTTGTCGGTTAAATTTTTTGTTCTCACTATGAACATAAACGCAAGAACCGTTCTGTCGCTAAAGGGGGCGTTAATTTAAGAATGCGAAAGAAACACAATAACATTGTGTTTCTTTGAGTAACCGTGGTCTAGGACTTCTCAAAAAAGTACATTAAGATTCTTGGGTATTAAGTTTTCGTCGTTTAATAATTGAATCTCTGCATTCCTTGATGTAATCCTCATAAGATTGGTCTTCTCTCTTTTTTACTTTGGAACGATTTATTAATTTTTCTACAAATTCTCGTTCGGTACTACGTGTGTAAATTAGATTCCAATCCTCATGCCACAATGATATTGAACGGAGAGTTAGTAACCAAACGACTATGGCAATTATAACGGAGGTTATGGTGCTAGGTTGTAATAGTGGACACAACGAATCGGGAATGTAAGAATAAGGCGATTCGAGGTGAGCCACATGACACAGAAGTACGACAAGGAATTCAAACTTCATGCAGTGCAATTGGCTTTGGAGAGTGGGAAAACGACGAGCCAAGTAGCTCGGGAGCTAGGCGTATCACAAAAGACGTTGTATGGCTGGATGTCGAAATATAAGGAGGATCCGTCCGCCCCGTTTGTTGGGAGTGGGAACCTCAGGTCAGAAGCTCAGACAATTCGTGACTTAGAGCGAGAGCTACGCGATCTTCGAGAGGAGAATGCAATCCTAAAAAAGCTATGTGCATCTTCACCAACGACCGGAAGTAAGGTATAAATTCATCCACAGACACCGCTCCAAATTTTCGGTTGAGAAGATGTGCAAAGTGTTGGGTGTATCTCGGAGCGGGTATTATGCCTGGCGTGAACGACCTGAGAGTAAGCGAGCCAAACGTCGGAAGCGAATAACGAAGCGGATTCATCAGATATTCGTGAAATCCCGTCGTCTTTATGGCAGTCCTAAAATCACGCAGATCCTGCGCCAGGAAGGCGAGCGTGTGGCGCAGAAGACCGTGGCCAAAATCATGCGAGAGAATCAACTGAGGAGCCGTACCGTTCGCAAGTACAAGGCGACCACGTATTCGAACCACGATTATCCGGTACAGGAGAATGTACTGAATCAAACGTTTGTAGCAGAGCGACCCAACCAGGTGTACATGGCAGACATCACCTACATCCCAACGGACGAAGGATGGGTCTACCTGGCTAGCCTAATGGACCTTTATAGCCGTAAGATTGTGGGCTGGCGTGCGGGAGCACGGATGACGAAAGAGCTGTGCATCAGGGCACTGGAGCAGGCATACGAACGCCAAGACCCAACAGAAACCGTGCTGCATCATTCGGATCGTGGGAGCCAATATGCCTCTCATGACTATCAGGACAAGCTGCGAGAATACAAGATGGTCGGTAGCATGAGTCGCAAAGGTAACTGTTTTGATAATGCGTGCATCGAGTCGTTTCACAGCATTATCAAGCGAGAGCTCGTCTATCTGGAAAAGTTCAAAACGAGGGAACAGGCAATCCGGCGGATCTTCGAATACATCGAGGTCTGGTATAACCGGGAACGAGTTCACTCATCAATCGGTTTTCTAACACCGGTTGAATTCGAAAGAAGATATTTCCACGCTATAAGAGCTGCAGCAAGCTGAACGATAACAGGCATCATATCAGAATATTAAAACTTATAATTTCTCTGTTTTGGGGTGTCCATTCTATTGACTTAATACCATTAATATTGTCCCAATAATCCATGTCCATTTATGGGATACTTGCAAGTTGGTTGCACCTTGCACTAAAGTCCCCGTAAATTGTCCGAAGAACCCTGAAACTAGGAGAGATATTGCAAATTTTGCTTCAATGGATGCACCTATACCATTTTTCACCGTATGTGGATTGGATCCTAAATAAGCGCCACTTTGTGTAGACAACTCAGATGGTTTTTGCCTAAGTACTGAGCGTGCTAGTAATATACCTCCACCAACGTCGAGCACTAAACCGCATATAGCTAGAATGTAACCCGAATTTATTGAAGAGGATGGAGTACTACTGTTGTGGGTAATTTTACCTACACTTCCCCAATGTATATTCATCAAGACTGGAATAGCGATGTAAAGCATTATCAACAAGAATATAAGTGCGGTATATCGCTCTGAATCTTTTTTGAATACTTTCGTCAGTCCTCCTATTAACAATTTTGCAATATAAGATACAAACATAGCCATTATCATACATGCAGAAATAAATATAATTACTGACATAATTAACAGGACTATAAGGTCTCCGGTTGCTGTAACCCAATTTTTTGTGTGTACAATCGGTGCTTTAGTCACGGTATTAAATACCGATAGATATGTATAGGTTGCTAGGAATTCCATGGTTTTGGAGCTCTTCAAAAGAAAAATAAATAATGTACTGACGTAGCAGCCAATTGACATGGCCTTTACAAAAACATCTTTGTGATCTTGATCCAATTTATCACGAAACTCTGAGAGAATTACTAGTGCTAAACGTCCGGGAAGGGTAAACCAACTCTCTATTTTATCACCCATTAAACATTCACCTTTTCCAATTTATTCAGTAATGTATGTTACTAGATTTGTTATACGTGGTCACGGATAAATACGAAGCATTTTTTAATTCGTAACCATCCCTACCGTCTCACAAAAAGAAACACAAGTGATTTGTGTTTCCACCAAAAAAGCACAGGATCGAGGAGGAAATCCATTGATCCTGTGCTTTTTATGCGGGCTTCCTTAAAGAAACACAATAGAGTTGTGTTTCTTTCACTCTTGGACTAATTGAACGGGGACAAGGCCGTTCCTTCTCGTCCGGGCAGTAGGGCCAACGGACTGGTAGAGCACCAGGCCGGTGACGCCGAGCACCAGGCAGATGATCGCCATCCCCCAGGCGGGTACGATAGTGCCCAGAGCGACACCGAGCGACGTCATCAGGCGAGTCCCCTGGAACGTCATTCCATTAACTGCTACGTACGCGCTGCGTGTGTCCTCTGGGGCCAGGTCACCGAGATACGCCTGGCGCACGGATACAGACGTAACTTCACCGACCGTCGCGAACAGCATCGCAATGAGTGCCACCAACGGGGTCGACGTTACCGTAATGACGCTGTATCCCAAGGTCTGCAGAAGAACGCCTACCAGCAGCACACTGCGATCAGATCGGTATTGTGCGATGCGGGTTGCGGCTGTGATCAGCAGGACGACCAGCAGAGTGTTTTCGGTTTGCAGCCAACCAAGCAATCGGATGCCGTCCACAGAGACCACCAGATGGTGCCAGAAAGACAACGATTGAAGCGGGACAGTTTGGGCCAAGTGGATCCCGATATAGTTTTGCATCTGAAATTCGCCATACATGGCAAACAGGCCAGCCAGGATGTAGCGAATGAACGCTTTATCCCCCAGCACCCGCTGGTAGCTCTGAAACATGCCACGGATCGGGTGAATGGGCTGCTGCGCCGACGGCGACGGGACATAGGTTTCCTGGATGACAAAGATGGTTGTTACCCATGATCCCAGAACAACCAACGACATAGCGCCGAACAACTCGAATCGATAAGACTCGAACAGGAGCGCACCAACACTGGTGCCAATGGCCATAGTCAAATTGTTGATCCAGTAGAAGATCCCGTACATCAGTTGACGATTTTTGGATGTTGTGACGTCCAGCAACATCGCTTCATCGGCAGGACCGTACACACCCCAGCAGATGTTGGTGAGTAGAAATGCGGCGAGTGTGATCACGGGTTCGTTGACCCACGGGCTATTGGCGATGGCCATAGCCACATAAGCTAGTAGGAACGTTGCCTCTGCCCAAATCATGATTTTGCGACGCCCAATGCGATCTGCGTAATACCCGCCAACCGCTCCGCTCAGGACGCTGGCCACGACGCCCGCAGCCAGGGCCAAGCCGGTCAGTGACTCACTAAAGTTATGCGCAAAATAAATCGCCATGAAAGGCATGGTGGTGGACTGAACAAGGCCAAAGGAAAAACTGACGACGATGCGGATTTTTACGTTTCGATGAAAGTCTCGAAATCTCAAGCACTCCACTCCTTACGTGGTGCATTTGATGCAAGCGACTCACGGCGACGGATGATAGTAGGACCGAGCTCGTGTTGAAAAGGCAACTTGTAGATTTCATTGGGTATTAAAAAAGCCACAGGCTGATTGCACCCGTGGCAACAAAACAAAAAGACGCCACGGGTCGATTAGCCCGTGGCGTCAGGAATCTGTTGGTTCAAATCATCCGATGAGCCCAGGCAAGACATTCTGTGTATACAGTTCGGTGTGCCCTGCAACGTGAATAACTGTACGCATCTTGCCCTCGCTCCTTTCATGTTGAATGCGAAAGTATCGTAACATGGAACCAAATTTTTCACAAGAAGGAAATGAATTAATAGGAAGAGGTCTGGCTGTCTGATGGCGGTGACAGGATTCTAGCTGGATCTGTCGGGCGCGCAATCAGGGATTCGGCGGCATCGAGCTTTTTAGAGAAAATTATTGAATGCCTCTACTTTGTTCATAATGGAATAAAATAGTCCTTAAGCTTTAAATTTACTAAAAAGAGATTCAATTGAACAGACGAATGTCGATGCCTAGACATCATCGCTCGATATTCTATTAAATTGCTAGAACGAAAGAAACACAATTACTTTGTGTTTCTTTTGTTATATGCTTTCTATGTCCAAAACGGTATCTTAATCAACTTAAGACGAACCCAAAGCAACAGGTCGCTTCCGTCCAAACTCCTGGGGCGGAAGAAACGAACCTGCCGTCACGAACTAAAATTGTGTAATAATGTTAAAACCCTTCGTCCGATAGTTGGTCATATTATCGAAAACCTCATTTACATCCTCCAGAGTCACTTCCCGCTCGACAATGGACTTTGGATTTAGTCGACCTTGTGAAACGAGGTTCAGCAATCCGCGATAAGCCGGATGTGGATTGCCAAGACTCCCGACGACCTCCAGCTCCATGGCTGTGATGGCATCGATGGGCAGTGCAACCATACCTCCCTCTTCCGATGTAGTTAGTCCGATCTGAACGTGGCGCCCTCCTTTACGAAGAGACAAGACGGAATTAAGAATTGTGTCCTTAACACCGAGGGCGTCTATACCTACATGTGCCCCACCCTTTGTAATTTCCTTAATAGCTTCCGGAACGTTACTGGACCGTGCATTGACAACGGCCACGGCGCCTTCCTGTCTTGCCTTCTCAAGTTTTTCATTGTCGATATCGACAGCGATAACCTGAGCACCAACGGCGTTCGCAGTCTGAATAGCTGATAGACCGACACCTCCCGCTCCTTGCACTGCCACCCACTGACCTGGTTGGACATGGCCACGCATGACTCCGTGATAGCCTGTCATAAAACGGCAGCCAATCGCCGCAGCGGTCGTCGAGTCAACGTTTTCCGGCAACTGAATGAGATTGAAGTCTGCATCCCGAACAATGACGTACTCAGCATAACTTCCATCCCAGCTGAACCCATAAATTGCGGTGCTGTCACATAGATTTGGAACACCCGAGTGGCAGTATTCACAATGGCCGCAACCATAGTGGAACGGAACGGTCACTTTCTCTCCGCCCTTAAATCCTTTTACTTCCTTACCTACTGCAACGACCTCACCGCCAAATTCATGTCCCGGTATAATAGGAAGTTGTGGGGATAACCCCACCCAAGCCCAGTCTCCCATCCATCCGTGCCAGTCACTTCGGCATATTCCACTCGCCTCTACACGAATGACAGCATCTCCAGGTCCAGGGGTTGGATCCGGTACTCGCTCGACAATTACGGGCTTACGGAATTCGTGAATACGCGCTGCTCTCATTGACTCAACCACCTTTTAAGAAATGTGATGTGACTCGACGATGATACAACGAATAGCGAAAACGCTTACAAGAACAGGGAGGAATCGCGGATAACAGATTATATAAGTGCTTATCGGGGAAAATGAATCAAAATAGGGCACCGCAACTACGTCCAGATGGTGCATTTTCGTAGCTCCAATAATCGGTGCCGATACAGGCCGTTTTTGCAGCACCCATGCGAGTACAATCTGTGCTCGCGGAACGCCTTACTCACCAAATCGGTATGTCTTCTGGTTCTGGTACAAAAACGGCAGGCATGCTAGTATTGTCCGGATAAACTTCAGGGATGAGGCAGTTATGGTATGAATGCGTTCAAATGGAAGCACTTCGAATCTCATATTATCCTGACGGCGGTTCGGTGGTATTTGCAATACAGCTTAAGCTACCGGGATATCGTCGAACTGCTCAAGGAAAGAGGAGTTCAGGTTTCTCATACGACTATTATGCGGTGGGTTCACCAGTATGGTCCCGAGATCGATAAACGCATTCGTCGTTTCTTGAAGCCAACTAGCGATTCCTACAGGGTTGACGAAACCTATATTAGAGTGAAAGGACAATGGAAATATCTTTATAGGGCGGTGGATTCTAATGGACAAACCATTGAATTCATGCTGTCTGCGAATCGAGATGTCCTCGCCGCAAAGCGATTCTTTAAAAAGGCGATATCTTCCCCACACAATCAGGCGCCACGAGTTATCACCGTGGATAAAAACCCTGCGTATCCTCCGGCACTACAGCAATTGAAATGCGAAACGGTCATACCTCAAGCAACCGTAATGCGGCAAACGAAATATCTGAATAACATTGTTGAACAAGACCATCGATTCATCAAGAAGATGACGAACCCGATGTTGGGGTTCAAATCGTTTCAGTCTGCTGAGGATACACTCAAGGGAATTGAGGCTATGCATATGTTGAGGAAGGGACAGGTCAAGTTACAGCACTCGCCTGTCTCTAACGTCGCGGAGTTCATCAATCACCTGTTTGGTTTATCTGCATAATCGAAAAGATGATAGTGGCTCAGACTCTATTGCTCATAATCTTTGCACCAGAACCGAAGAAGGAGACTGAATACGTCCTTGGAACCGGTAGTACGAGTTTTTCATTGCTCAAAAGACGGCAGTGCACAAGAAAATGAGGCCAAAGCAGACGATGGTATATCATCTCGCCAGACCTCTAAGTCTCAAATGCCTCGTCAGAAAATGGGCGTAATCGCCACTGTCCATGTGCTGCTTATTGGTCGCGTTTCGTGATCGACAAACGGAATTCCGTCGCCGCTATACCCTTCTGTCATTCTGTGTGGCATGGCGATACACATGGACAGTGGATGTTTATCCTACGAATCATTGCTTATTGCCCCTGTACAACCTGTCTTTAGATATAAAAGCCGTTTCGCGGTTGGTTTTTGTCCCATATGGTACATCACTTACAAACGTAGGGGGGTGTATCAACTATGGACGGATGCTTTGGCGCATATACCCGTTGGGCAGTGGTGTTTCTAATCATCTTTGTGCTGTTCATTCTGCTTGTTCCTTATTATGGAGGACAGTATTAATCAATTACCAAGCCCTCGAATACACTAACTGTGGTTTCCTGGGTTGATACACTCTATGTAAGAACACAAGACAGGTGTTGGCTGCCTTGTGTAAAAATTGCATTAGACGCTAGCGGCGTTAATTCGATTGATGTTGAGCCGTGTCAACCCAGGGAAGCCATCAAAGCGACTCAGTAAGACAGCGCCCCCTTGAAATCCCTGAAAAACTCCTGTTGCAGGTGGGCGGGAGTCATATTGGATCGTGACATATGTGCCGAGAGACAACCGTCTGAAAAAGAAAATTAAATCCCAGTAACTCACGCTAATTCCCCTCATTTCGTATAGGTATAAGCCATTCAGTTTGACTTACTTTGACTTATTAGAAATGTATTCAGTGTGCGAAAAAACGCTTGTACGAGTGTAGGTATGATAGAAAAATTAGGAGGAAAGTCATGATGATGGTTTAGCACATGGGGTGTATGAGCCAATGGGGAACAGCTACTTAACTGCTCTGAGGGAATCTTAAAGGTAGAAGCCTATGGAAAGGAAAGGGAGGGAACGAGCATGAAACGCGTTCCCTTCCACAAGGGTCCTAATTCAATACGGACGACGACCTGCATAGCCTGGGCATCCCGGGTCAACAACAACGTTTCGTGTCATCGGTACGTAATAGTGCCGTGGCACATTCACAATGACGTGTCTGTTTACGGTTACCATTGGATGTACGTAAGGAACCTCCCGTGGAATATAGCAATTCCGAACACAATAATGAGGAGGACACGTAATCGGAGGACAATTCATGGCATACACCCCCCCCCCATAAATTTTAAATACAAATCAATAACCATATCCGGCTCCATAACCGCCGTACCCGCACGGTGTTGCGGCAGCTGCAGTATAACCGCCATAAGCAGGGACTAGCAGGAAGAACAGAACAAAAATAATGAGGAACACAACCGCCCAGTGAGTGTATCCACCAAATACCCCGTACATAACCTTCCCCCCTAAAGTCAGTGTCAGATTAAAATTATGTCTACATGATTGTCCTTCCTAACGGCAAATGACACTGTGAATTCACCCATAAGTGGAGTTTAAAAGCCCGCAAAACACAAATCACGAAGACTACATAACCGTGTCTGCAGAAGTAGTTCGTAAAGCAAGACGACATATGAGTGGTTCAAATAGCTGCGTTCTTCGTAAATCATCTAATAACTAGGGCTAATTTGCTGAGTCATATGACCTTCGACAGGACAAACATCCAAACGTAAATGTAAATGGACACTGAACTGTGGAGGGAAAGCTTATGTACGGAGCATTTGGTGGATATACCCGATGGGCTGTAGTGTTCTTAATTATCTTTGTTCTGTTCTTCTTACTTGTACCAGCCGTTGGTTATGGTGCAGCTACCAGCTGTGGGGGAGCATACTAATAACTCGTTCCTGGATATGTGCCAACACAAACCGGTTGCACAACGACTCCAGCATATTAAACCAATAATAAGGAGGAATTGTCCATGTATGGAGCTTTTGGAGCATATACACAATGGGCGGTCGTGTTCTTGATTATCTTTGTTCTGTTCTTCTTGTTTGTACCAGCCGTTGGTTATGGCGCAGCTACCAGCTGTGCTGGAGCATACTAATAACTCGTTATTGGATATGTGCCAACACAAACCTGTTGTACAACGACTCCTGCTTATTAAACTAAGTTAAGGGAGGAGGAGGACTATGCACCCTTTGTATCCTGTTGCACGTCGAATGGTGGGGCGTTCGGTCGTGGCTCACCATGTTAATGGGAGAAAGTACACAGGTGTTTTGCAGTCCGTGACTCCATCTGGGATCTACTTGCTTCCGAGTACGGCGGCTGTCAGTTTCAACAACAACGAGGAGAGTTCAGTGGAACTTTCTATCCAAAAAGGTGTTCAGGACGGTAAAGCAAGTTTAGTATATGCACCTGCCGCTTATTTTGGCTTCGGCGCACTGACTGGGCTTGCGCTCGGTGGATTGGCTGGGGGATATTACTGGTAATCAAGAACATCATCAAGGGACTACATCCTAAGTGTAGTTCCTTGATTTCATAACAAAAAATAAAACCTTAATTTGATGCGGGATCTCACTCGCATCATCTATCGCAAAATATCTTATATTCCATGGCTTATTGACACTCGCTCGCATACAAAATACCCGCTCGGTCTGCATGGACAAGACAACAAATACAAGAGATCACAGCACTCACGTCGAGGTAATAAATCTTGTCACTCGCTAGAATAAGCTTGTTTGTCTGAATAGACTGCTTCCTTCGGTTCTAGTGAGCAAAACAACATACAGACACGTACCAGAGCCTCCAAGACGGCTTCTGCACAGGCGATACGTACATCAGGGTAGTATGCTATCCAACACTTAGGCCATAAACCGTGACTCGCTGTATATACCCCATCATAAGATATCGTGTGACATGCATTAACCTCAATTGGGGGTGTCCCAAAAGTCAATTTTGGATTTTTGAAGCCCCACTTTGATTAAGAATTCCTTAAAACAAAAAGCCTCCATCTCCACTTTCACTGTGGATTTTGAGGCTTTTCTATATGATGTTGGGACTGGAAGATTTGGTACGACCCTTTTGGGACAGCCCCTTTTTTGTCTTGGTCTGTTCACTCTCAACACCACTTAAAAAATTGCGGCGGCAGTTGTACCTGGGCATTCGCCCGTTTCCAATCTGGATTTCTGCCCATACAATACCAGGGCATTAGGAACTGGAGACAAAGAGGAGTTGGATCGATGGATAAGAGGAAGCAATCTTCTCGGTACGTAGTGCTTGATTTAGGGAATAGAATTTCCACTGATCTGTTGGCAACACCTTGTTCAATGTCCCTTGAGGTTCAAAGATCGCAAATTGATGGGTATCCCTATAGTCGCTTTAGCGTGAAAAAAGTAATTCCTTGTACGTTTAAAAAAGGCAAGTTGTATAAGTTGTGATCGTTACATCCGTCCTAACCATTGTTGGACTAGTGGGTATTATGTTTGCACGCTGGAAAATAAGGGATCAGGTTCTAAAACGCGCAAACCGTGATAAGTCATCAGGGGAAGGAAAGAAGGGGCTATAGTCTTTAGCCTGGGGTAGAGGCATAACACATGGGATGGTTACACCCTCATTGTTATGCCTCCTCTTCGGTGGCGTTTAAAAGCCCGCAAAAACACAAATCACGAAGACTGCATAACCGTGTCTGCAGAAGTAGTTCGTAAAGCAAGACGCATATGAGTGGTTCAAATAGCTGCGTTCTTCGTAAATCATCTAATAATTAGGGCGAATTTGCTGAGTCATATGACCTTCGACAGGACAAGCATCCAAACGTAAATCTAAATGGATGATGACTCGGCATGGGCGGAATCTGAAGGAAGCTGGCGGATGGGGTCTAGGAGGCGTTTTACTGTAATCAAAACCCCCTTGGATTAAACGGACTTACAGCAAATTTTTGGAGACGCACAGCAATCAGGTAGGTGAGGGCGCCTAGCCCTCGACCTCCTACACCACCGTACGTACCGTTCGGTATACGGCGGTTCATGTTGTGGAACGAAATGAATCGTATCGCTCGACTAAACTCACTAGTCCTTGTTCTCGCCAGTAGGCGAGGCCGAGGGCTTTGTTCATTTGTGCGGTTTTCGAAAGCCGCCAGTAGCCTTTCCGGGAGCCGCTTATGTTCTTTGCCCATTCCGTCGGTATCCCAAGTGAGACCAACCTTCGCCTTTTGGTTTTCGGCTGTTTCCACTGTTTCAGCAAACACATCCTCAACCGCCTGCGCGTCCATTCGTCCAGTGCCTCGAATACGCTTCGCGTCTCGGCATAGCGGTAATATCCCGCCCATCCTCGCAAGTAGCTATTCAACTTCTCAAGCCTGCTTACTATAGATTGTCCTCGACTACGTTTGGTAATTTCTCGAACCCTGTCCTTGAACCGTTTAAGCGATTTTGGTGCGATTCGAATCCGCGTTTTCTTCTCCCACGTAAATGAGAAGCCCAAGAACTTTCGCTTCCACGGTCGGTCCACAGCACTCTTCTCCACATTCACTTTGAGTTTCAGTCGTTCTTCTACAAATCTGCGCACACTCTCCATCACCCGTTCTCCCGCTCGTCGACTGCTCACGTACACATTGCAGTCGTCTGCATAGCGGACGAAACGGTGCCCTCGACGTTCCAGTTCCTTGTCCAGATCATCCAACATAATATTGGCCAGTAGTGGACTCAACGGCCCGCCTTGCGGTGTTCCTTCGTCCGATCTCACACAGACTCCGTTGACGAAAATACCCGCCTGTAAGTATCTGCGGATGAGTCGCAAGACTCGTTTATCCTCTATCTTCCTTGCCACTCTCGACATGAGAATGTCGTGATTTACGCGGTCAAAGAATTGCGCCAAATCCATGTCAACGACCCACCGATTTCCCTGCCCGATGTAGTTGCGCGCCTGGTTCACGGCCATTCGCGCACTATACCCCGGACGGAAACCATAGCTGAATATCGAGAATGTTGGCTCGAAGATGGGCGCTAGATCTGTAAAAGTGCCTGCTGAATCAGGCGATCCTGCACCGTCGGTATCCCTAATAACCGTATGCCACCGTCTGGTTTCGGCATTTCGACTCGACGTACCGGCATTGGTTTATAGGTTCCACTAAGGAGGTCTTCACGGATGCGTTGCCAGTTGTCCATCAGGAACGGTCGAAAGGATTTAATCTCCATTCCATCGACACCAGCAGCACCCCTGTTTCGCTCCACCCGGCGCAGGGCCTCAAGCAAGTTCTCTCGCTCAACTACCTGTTCCATCAGGGCAATTCCGTTCTCTTCGCGGGTTGTCACATTGGATTGCGCCGGGGGAGAGCAGGGCACTCTCTCAGTCCCCTACGGATTCACCGCTTCCTCCTGAAAGTAGCTCCTGTTCTGGATTTTCTGCTGTCTTTGCTCTCCTCGCGAGCTTGCCATGTTCAACCCTCACAATCATGTTCAGGCCTTCCCTGCTTCGGCGTCCCTTTGCAGGTGTAGAGTCGGAGGAGGTGGGCGCTGGCCTGCCTCCGTCCGCTCGATCAAACGGATCGTGCAGTTTTCCCGCAATCCGCTTTCCTTCATGTCATCGCGTGGATGCAGGCATCAGATTCAAATCGGGTATCAGGGACATTCGTATTATGAGGTCAGCCAGTCATTTCTGGTTGACCTCTCTTTGTGTAGAGGTTTTCATTGCGGTAGCCGGGTAGAACGTTCGGGGGCGTGGGTCGATGAACCCGTGAGCTAATCCGTTCACCCCCTACTTGTAGAAGCATGTTTGAGGCTGGTTGAGACATCGATCTCGTATCACAAGCGAAGCTATGCACTGCAAGATGGATAGGGGTTACCGGTATGACACATTAAAGGAGATGTTCACTTGAATCCAGTCATTGGTCTGGATGTAGCTAAAGGAGAAAGCATCGCTCAAGCATTCTTGGATAAAAGAACGCCTCATGGTAAACAGTTCACTGTCGTTCACACTCATGACGGTCTTGAAGACTTCCACGAGTTTTTACGGGAAGTCGAAGCAAAGTCAGGTCTGCAACCAACAATTATCCTTGAAGCGACTGGGCATTATCATGCACCGATCGTTCGATTCCTAGATGACCAGAATTATGTGTATATCATGGTAAATCCATTGATCGCGTACTCAGCCAAGAAATCCAGTCTGCGTAAGGTGAAGACCGACGCCGCAGACGCTTACAGCTTATGCGAGCTCTTCTACAAAGAGGATTTTGAGCCCTTCAAGAAGAGAGGACTGCAGCTCTTAAATCTACGTAGCCTAACCCGGCAACACGCTGCGATAACCCGACTATCTGTTCAGACCAAACTGCAATTCCAGGCTGTTTTGGACCACGTGTTTCCCGAATACAGAGGCGTGTTTGGCGACTTATATTCCAAAGTCTCATTACGGACATTGCTGGAATTCCCAACCGCTGACTCAGTGCTGAATGTAACGGAAGCAAAGCTGACCAAAAGAGTTTCAGAGTTATGTAAGAGTCGGTCGGAACGTTGGTCGAGAGAAAAGGCACGCGAAATCATTGCTGCCGCTACGCGTAACCCGTTCCGAAATGTTTTATTAGAGGGGTATCTGCTTAGTCTGAAGATGTACATCCAAATGATTCTTCAGTACCAAGAGCATCTATCCCACCTTGAAAAAACGATAGATGCCCTTGCCGAAGAGATTGAAGAATATAAGATTATCCAATCTATCCCCGGAGTCGGTGAAAAAATCGCTGCCACGATTATTTCAGAAATCGGAGAGATAGACCGGTTTAATCACCCAAAGAAGCTCGTCGCTTTTGCAGGCATAGATCCAAGCGTACACTCGTCTGGTAAGTTCACTGCAACCATCAATCGTATTACAAAGCGAGGTTCAAGCCGGTTACGACACAGCTTGTATTGTGCAGTCGAATGCGGCTTACGGAAAACCCGCAATAAAAGGCTTAAAACGTTCTACGACAAGAAACGTGCAGAAGGTAAACCTTACAAGCAAGCCGTGATCGCCTGCGTCAACAAACTGATTCACTGGATCTATGTGTTGCTAAAACGCAAAGAGCTTTTTGTAGATCTGAATTAACATCCAAATTAAAGATATTAAAGTAAAACCTTCCATCAAGATAAGGAAGGTTCTTTGCCCTGCTCATTTTAATCTAACACATGTACACAAATTTTTTAATCGGTAATCTTGACAAGCTATTAGCTGGATTAGGTTTACCAATCGAAACTCACCGTACAATCGTCGCTCAGGATATTTCCGCCATCCACCGTTCCGCCACCGCTTGTACTGGTGGCTTCTGATTCGTTGAATAATCCAGCGTTGCAGCCTGTTGAACAATTTTCGAACGTGTGCTTTTCGATAGTAATTACCCCATCCTCGAATGACCGGGTTAATCCGGTCAATCAGCTCCTGTACGGTGAGCGGAAGTCGGCGCTTTGTGCGTTGACGGATGGTGTCCTGGAATCGTTTCACGGACTTCTCCGTTGGAATCGCATAGATGTTCAGTCTATTGGGTCCCTTTTTCACCTTGTGCTGTGACAGCGTTAGACCTTTGCCGCGTTTCAGCTTATAGCCGAGAAATTCAAATCCGCGCTAATATGAGTAATGCGGGTCTTCTCCGGATGAAGCGTTAAGCCCAGCGCTTCTAAGGCAACTTTTGCATCTGCGAACACCTTTACAGCTTCCTCACGACTCTTGCAGAGTACGACCCAATCATCAGCAAAACGGATAAGGCGATAACCCTTGTTTTCCATCGCTCTGTCAAATGGTGTGAGGTAGATATTACTGAATAGTGGACTCACTATTCCGCCCTGAGGTGTCCCAGATACTGTCTGGAATTTCACCCCGTTCTCCATGTATCCGGCTTCGAGCATCTGTCTAATCAGTCGTAAAATGCGCCCGTCGCTAATTCTTTCAGATATCATGTCAATGAGACGCTCGTGCTGGACATTGCCAAAGAAGTCACGCAAGTCAGCATCTACTACCCATTCACAGCCGTTCATGATTTCGCGATAGATTTTCCGCATTGCTTGATGTGTGGAACGCCCCGGTCGATATCCGAAACTACAATCGCTAAATGTCAACTCGAATATAGGTTCAAGCCGATTTTTCAGTGCTTGCTGGCATACCCTATCTCGAATGGCGGGAATGCCAAGCGGCCTCGTTTCGGTGGGCTTATTCCGTTTCGGGATGTTCACCCTTCTAACTGGTATCGGTCTGTAGACATCCTGCTTTAGCTGTTGGTGCAGTCTGGCTAGTTCCTCCGCTGCCACTCGCTCAAAGTCAGCAATTCGGACGTTATCGATTCCACCACTACCGCCGTTCTGCTTGACCAGCTTCCACGCTAACTCCAGATTGGCTCGGTGATAGACCTTGTCAATGAGCGAATGAATCTTCCTACCTGTACCGTCTGCCTTCATTTGGTCTCGTATCCTCCGTTGCGAGTTCTGGGTCTTTCACTTAGGGAACTTTCCTTCCCTCGCTACATACTCGCGAACCTCCTGAGGTTTCGGGTTCCATAAAGCGAGCCGCCTTCCCCTTTTACTCACCTTTTGAGTGAACAAAAGCCACCTGAACTTGGGCAGATAGTCCGGACGTTTCTGTTGTTCGTCCGTTGCAGTATTATGCAGCTCTCCGACTTCTCGCAGCGCATCGGTGCGCACTTCGGGGTTGCCTTATAGCGCACGTTACTGGATAGCTGTGGACTCCTGAACAAAATGGCAGCCACAGCACGACCATTTCGACTTTCTTTACCCACCTGTCCATCGCGGTGCTCACTTACCAGACACTACGAGATCTCCGTGGGTCACAACATCATCTTCCGTGCCATGCCGCCCGCACACACCTTGGTACGATGGGTGGACTAGTAGCGCCTTCGCCTCCATAGTGCAAGCTCGACCTTGCCCCATCTTTGGCCGACCGGTTCGCAATTCGGTTCCCCGTTTCACTACAGCCTGGTACTTCTCCGCAAGCCCTCCGGACTCCACCTCACGGTGGACGCCCTGCCCTCCGATACATAGATTGCTATCGGCCCCTGAGGCGTTACCCCCAGGTTTGGATATGAGCCCCCTAGTCCGAGACTCAGTGGGACTTTAACCCACCCGATGACGCGCTGCCACGCGCACACTATGCCATCTGCTGACTCCTGCCCGTTCAGCGGCACCTCTCGATACCGGTTACCAGCGTTGCTGGCGTGTCGGGCAGGTCTCCCCGGGTAAGAGCGCTATCTTTCTCTCCATCTACCCGCCTCGTTTACTCTCGACAGCCTTCGGTAGCAAGGATTTTGTTTAGTTATGCAAACTCATCCAACTGTCGCTAGCCTCACTCGAGGTTCGTGTTCCTCGGGCCGGAGATTTGCCGCCACCTTCCTTCAGATTCCGCCTCACGACGGACACCCTTGGCTTAAGCTAATGGCTACTGCTACCTTCACCATTCCGGACTTTCACCGTATAGATAGCGCCCATGCCGGGCGCACATAATAAAAGCTCTCGAAATACGTCGAGAGCTTACTGGTGACTATGCGATTCAATAATTTCAACAATCTGTTCGAACGTATACTTGTGGTTCACTACATCAACAACGAAATCCTCTGCATCCTTTTGTTCC
>NZ_CP104070.1 GCF_026651875.1 Alicyclobacillus fastidiosus
GCTGGAGATCAATAGATCTCATCAGCAATCACCTGCCTCCATATACTATTGCATAGAGACCACACAGAGAGCATTCTCACCTCACTCTAGATGGTTCTGCTCAGCGGCAAATCTCTAACTTCAGCATACAAGACAACTGTGTTGCATTCGGTTTGAGGACTAGTTCACAATAGAAAATTAATAATATGTCATTAATCCTCTCAACTATGTGATTTGTTATAGGCATCACATTCAGTAGATGTTCGACTAATATCCACTCATATGTCTACTATCTATATCTCATGCAATATAATATGTGACTCACCATTCATTATCATTAGCATCTTATACTAATCAATAGTAGTAGCCTAGGTGCCAGTCCATAATCGATTAATCATATTCCCTTTTTGAGAAATTTGAGGACTAGGAATTAGTGGTGGATCCGGGGGCTGGCACGAGCTTTAACTTGTACCAACCTCAACCCAAACATAATATATATATATAGGCCTCCCTTGGATTGCCCGGATCCAGCCCCTTAGATCCTTTTGCCAAGAATCACTTTAAGAAATTCCGAACTAAAGATTTTTGTCATATATTCTTAATAATTTAAAAATAAAATGTTTATTAGAATATTTAGGGACTCATTCTTATATAAAAAGAGTTGTGAATGAAGAAATGATCATTTATAAATTTGCAAGAATACATCATTAATTCATATTACATATATTAGATGTCATCTAAATTTAGTATTAAGGCACTAACACCATATATATGCTAAAGAAAAAAAAATAACAAAAGTTTGAGGAAATTATTTTAGCAAATTATTATATTCAAAAATTATTTTTAAGAAATTAATGTGAAAACTCAGTGTTATAAAAGAACAAAAATATATCTTGACTAGTTTAAAAAGTTATTGTCATACAATATATATGAAACAAAAATTTCATTACATTTTATATACTGTAGAAACAAGCCCCCACCCCCAAACCCCGGGCAAAAGAAAAAGGAAAAAAATGCAACAATCATAACTAAACATTTCTAATTAGTCTTCTATATATCTTCATCTTTTCTATCTGAACAAACCCAAGATCCAACGGAGATTGGCATATTCTATGAAGGGGACAAGGGGACAAGGCCACTGGACGAAACATGTTCTGTTCATTAAGGCACAAGTGCGGACATTGGCTGCAGTTGTCTTAGGATTCCTTACTGTTTGACAGCATTAATTTAGGAGAAACAAATGAAAAAACAAAAGTTAAAGGTGCCTTGGCAAGTGGTCAGTAGCATATGATCACCTAAATGACAGAATCATTGTTATTCACTCAAAATCATCATGAGAGAGATTAAAAGAACCAAAAGTGCCTTTGATGCATGCTTGTTTGCTTGCTTTAGTAGCATGCAAGCTGTATTAGTTCAATCAATTATTAAGATCTGGCGCCCTTCAAGGACCCATGCAGATAAAGAATCATCATATTTTTATAAAAAGACATATATATATAATATTAGTTTTTTAGAACTATTATATGTCATTTCATGTTTAATTAATTAATTTTGTAAACCAATAGACTAATACTAGCCAGTTCACAAAGATGTGGCAGATATGTAAACATTAATTTTGGATTTGGCAATAGAAATCTGATTTATTAGTAACATATATTAAAAATAAGGACACCCTTAAAATAACTCATTATCTTCCTACTGGCTAGAACCTTTCAAAGATTTTCTTTTTGATGAAAAAGAAATGCTGGATTATGTTGCTTGATCATGGCAAATCCTATTCCAAGTTAATCAATCAGAAAGCAGTTATTAATTAAGAAAATTAAACACTTTTATTACAACAAAGCTCATTCATCTCTTCTTTAATTAGCTTAGCTCACAAGCTAAATACAATTTGGAATTGTCTGCAACTTTGGAGGTAATTAAGAAGATAAGAGTAGGATATTTGCGATCACTGGTTTTTGATTATATAACAGAATGATAATCAAAAGAAAAGATGAAAGCAATAGAGACAATAAACTCACAGATCATCCAGTTTCCATCCTTAATCCTTCCAAACACAAACCAACAAACACCGCGACTCCAAATTGATCATTACAACTCACCAAAGAACAACACATGCAGTTTATTGTTGTTAAATTTATTACTCCTCCCCGGCTCCCTTCTTTCCTTTGCCGGCGCGCCTCCGGCTGCCAGACCCGCCGACGTCATACCGGTGGTTTCCGTCGTTGAAGATCAACGGCAAGTCCTTGGCGTCGTCGCCGTCGTCCTCGTGAGTGGCTATGCGGATGCAAGAGCATCGTTCCAGAGACGCGAAGAAAGCGCTGGAAACGCCGTGGATGAACCACGTGGCCACCCCGTCGAGCTTCTGGCACGCGGGCGAGCCGTGGCCCGGGGGCGACCGGACCCTGGGCTCGACTTGGCTGCCTCTGAGATTGAAGAAGCTGGAGCAGCCGGTGGATGTGGTGGCTGCCATGGGAAGATACACTCTGCTCTAGAAGCTTTGAGCTGCTGTGTTCAGGCTTTAAGAAACACTCATCCGGAGACTTCTTTCCAACAATGCCCCTCATGGTTTGCATATTTAATGAGCTTAATTACAATATATATATATATATATATAACATATACATGTATATTTATTAACCTCAAAAATACAATCACTAATTTTTTTATGGTAATAAAAAATTATTTTTAATTAAACAAATAATTTAAAACTATCTCTTATATCAAACCTCAAACCTGCTATGTGATGCAATAATTATATAAATTACGAATCAACAATTATTTTTATTCATAATCTTATTTTTTTAAAACCTTTATAATTTGTATCATAGTTTTTGGTAACTTGTATTATATGTAACATATCTTATGATTTTATTTTTATATGATAAAAGTTATTTTAATCATGTTGGTGGTGTTATGATAAAAATATTAAAAAATTAATCTAATAAAAAAAGTGCAAGTGAGATGAGTGATTGATTCATTTTGGCGTGGCATGTGGAGTGACAGGGCCTATATATTGAACATGCTTGTTTGCAGTGATTAGTGATTAAGTTCATGTTATCTTTATTGTTTTTATTTTTTTTATTTTTAATTTTTTAAAACAGTAAAAATATATTTATTTTTATATTTTTAAAAAAAAATTATAAAAAATCAAAATTATAAAAAATCGTTTTGAGTATTTTTATCACAAACATATTCAAAATTTTTAAAATGTAGAAAACGTTATAAACAAAAAAAATGTATTTTTGACAATTTCAAAACAGTCATTCAAAATATAAATTTAAAAATAAATTTAAAACTTAAAAGTGAAAATCGAAATATGAAGAGAATAACCTAAGCTTTTGTACATTTTAGCTCTACTTATGCTTTTTCTTTTGATTATTTAATTAATAATGATTTCAGTGTGCTAAAGCCTAAAACATAAGGGTATTATAGAAATTTTATCTCATTTAGTTCATGACATTTAATTAGATTTTTAACATAATTTTATGCAAAAAAATTATGTTAAAAATCTAATTAAATATATATATATATGTATACATACATACCCCCTCCCCTACTCTTATCAAATGGTTATTTTATTTTATTATTATGTTTGATATATTTTAATTTTGATGAAATAAAATAAAAAAAATAATTAATTGAAAAAAATACCCTCAGTAGTGTAAAAATTGGAAAACATATTTTTTATTTTATATAAATCAAAAAATTCAAGTAATTATTGAGTATAGTTTAGGAAAAAATATATTTTCTTTTTTCAGCTAAAGACATTAAAAAAATTTAAAATATTTTTTTATTGTAATAAAAAAAATTATCAAGCCAAAAATAAATTTTCAGAAATTTTAGACGTTATTTTTAATAAAATAAAAATTAGTTTTTTTTTTATTTTTCCTTTTGAGGCTAGAATTTTTTATTTTAATAGAAATTTTTTTATTAAAATAATTTATTTTAATTTAATAAATATTTGTTGGATGTAGTTGGCTGCAGCGGACAGTGGAGGAGATGAGGGTCGGTCAAATTGGTGGAACCGGTGGTTATCGATGGAGGATAGCAATTTGCGGCGTCTCCCAGGAGGAGATGGTGGGTCATGGCGGCTCCAGCGGGTGACGACGACGATAAGACCGGAAGAGGACTTGTGGGAGCCATCGAGTAAATGGAGAGGTTGGATATCAGATTAAGACAAGTATATTATATATACATGGCAAGACAAGGGTACGTATATAGGTGAGAAGCATATATAACTATTCCATGGAATGGACATCCTTTCCTTCCATTTTATGAGGAAATGGGCATTTTCCTAAAGAGTCACTAATTCCATTTCCTCCTCGATGCAATCAATCAAATGAGCTTTCGAAAGATGATTTGATTTGATCTTCACTTGTAGAATGAGCATTTGAACAAGCTTGGGAGATATTGATTATTCAACTCCTCCTCCATATTATCTGAGTACATGGTAGCAAATTAACAGATTTTTTTACAAGTAGTGCCTAATAGGAAATATATTTTGTAAAGTGATCAACATAAGTATCAAAATACTTAAAATTATAAATTGAAGGAATGGGGGATGGTCCCCAAACATCAATTGTAAGACCTATAAGTTAAAATCCTCATTCTGTGGTAATACCTATTCTATAAGCCGTTAACTTGAGGCAATCCCTAGTATTTATGGAATAGATAAATTCACACCTAATATGAAAAATAATGGGATAGACATTCCAAATCCCCTTGCTGCTACATATCCTAATATAACACCCCATTTTTTCGGACGTGTTATAATTTAATGTAATTTTAGGATAATAATTTTTTCTTAAAAACTATTGTTAAACCATATCATTCTTCATATTTATCCCAAAATTTTTATACATTTATCTCAAAAGAGAATCATCAAAAACATCAATTACGGAAGCTAGAATTGAACCTACCATTTCAACATTAATCACAAATAAGATTATATATCATCATTAACCATAAATGAAGTTATACATCATTATTCCTCAAAACGTTCAAAATTCAAAGTAGTAGAACTTAAATGCATGGGATACATAACATACATTTAATTCATCATACACTTTGTTAAGTGTCATTTCATGCCTTATTCATCCTCGTTTCTGCTACAATCTCTATTTGGAAAGTTTGAATATTCCAGAGATAAAGCTCAAATTAGATGATAAATCATTTAAGTAAGGGTACATCATTTAATGCATATGTATGAATTCAATGCACATAACATTATTACTCTTACATTTGGATCGACCGCACCCAACTGTTACTCATCATTTTTACAATCTCCTGGCAGATCGAGGTGTATGGGTGCATCCATGGCAAAGCAACAATGCCAGTCCTTAATCTCATACCCATGCAATATATGACCGTGAATCTCATCGTGCTCATATGCATATTTTATCATCAGAAAATGTAAATGCACTCTACGTAATATGCATAGCATACAAAGACATGACAACATGATAACAAAACGTTTTCATAAATTGGGTTTTTTTTTTTTGGTTGAACCACTTACCTTCTCAACCTTATCGGGCTATCTCGATTTTCGCGCATTATCTCAAAATAAGTGCATCGTCTCAATTTACGTGCTAACCTCAAAATTAGTACAAGTCACTTCAAATTAAGCCTCAAAGCATCCTAATCATCATATTTATTTAAATAAGTATTAAAACTTATTTTTTCATAATTTCTTACATTTTCTTTAATTTTCTCTCTATTTCTTCATATTTTCCTCAATAAATCCAAACTAAATATTTCACTATAAAAATTCATAAAATAACATTCTTTAATTTCTAAAATTTTTTAGAAAATTTTACTCATCTTGACTTAGCCTCTCAAGCTTCCTCGATATGCGTGTCCTAACATCAAAACGTGTGCAAATCCTCGCTTCTTACACACCACCTCGATTTTTGTACACCCTTGATTCTCATGCACCATCACAATTTTTGCGCACTACCTGGATTTTCGTGCACTGCCTCAATTTTCATGTTTGACCTCAAAATGTGTGCCCGAACAATTTTGCTCTCCAAAATCTCTGAAATATTAATAAATCTCCATTTCCTATTTTTCTAGAATTTTCTTACTTTTTCTCACATTTTCTTCCATTTTCTTTCCTTTTTTTTCCTTTTCTTTTCTTTTTCCTTTTCCTTCTTCTTCTTCCTCTGTTTCTTCCTGGGCGCGCAAACAGCCCACCCAGCTGCTGCACCTCGCATTGTCGGCTACCTTCACCCATACCGACAGCCTCTCGGACCTACATCGAGCCCTCTGATCGCTGCCACACCCAGTTCCCATCACCACGGCTGTTGCTGGCCGCCCTCTACCGAGCGCCCAACTTTGTAGCGAGCTGCCATGGCTGGGCTATGGTTACCGCTTACTGTGGCAGCCCGTTCCGATCGCCTCCAACCTCGCTGACCTCCACACCGCACCACCGCGTGAGCCACCGCACACTCAGCAACCGCCGCTCGCACTGCTCCACTCGAGCTTGCAGGCATGGCTGCTTGGAGCTTGTGGCTGCAACCAGCCACCACGATCGACCCACTCTCTTCATCTCTCGCTGCTATGCTCGGTTATTAGCTCTCTACCTCAATCTCTCTTCTCTCACCCAAGCTCTTAGCTTTTCTTGGCCATGCTCTGCTTCCACTTCCATTCTTATAAATATCCACTTACATCGGATAAGCCTTAGCCACCACTCTCTCTCTGACATTTCTTCCAATCTCTAATCCCAATGCCCTTAATTGGTGCAAATTTGTCCCTTAAGTGATGCAACTCCCCCATGCTTCATGCGTATACCTCTAGATACATTATATATATATATGTCACACATTTAATCTCCATATTATATCTTTATTACACTTGAGAATTTCTTAAATTACAAATACACTCTCTAACGTCCAATTAATTTGCATTACGATACCGAAAATTTAAAATTAATAACTCATGGCTTACTAGATAAGGATGATTTCATCCTTGCGCCCTCACCGGACCATTGTTTCATCCCGAAACCACTTCAGAGTTGATCCTTACACAAAACCAAAGCCCCCTATGGCTCCGTTGATTTTTCAGAAGTCCCCTACGATAATTCAATTTTTCAACCTAAATCATAACTGCATTTTAGCTATACCGAAAATCGTCTCGATTTCGAATTCTTTTAATACCATAAATCCTATCTCGGGATGTTCGTCGAGACCATATCTATTTTCTTAGGTAGCGTTTGTTAAAATGAGTAAGATAAGAGAGTTTCAAGATAAGATCGGAATGCGTTCTGAATCAAGATATGGAATAATCAAGATAAGGTTGGGAAGTATTTCAAGATTTTTATCAAACTGTTTGTTAAATTTTTTAAAATGCACTAAATGACACAATTGTCATTTTTTCTTATCTATAAAGACCAAGATATGCTTATCTTGAGGGGAAGATAAGCATATCTTGAACAATCAAGATAAGAAGTCATTAATGACGTTTTCAAGAATTGTTAGATAAATTTAACAAACATGTTGGAAAAGATAGAAGTCTGGGATGCATCCCATATCTTGGCTTTTCCATCCCATATCTTGATTAACAAACGCCCCCTTAGGCAATTACGCTCTAGGGCATTCCATGCAATTGATTCGGTACTTATAACTATAAGAAATTACACTTAAATCTTTAATCTTTTGATAATTTCACCTATGGTCCACGTTAAAATTACTCTGGAGCCCTTTAGAAATTTGGGATATTACACCTAATCTCCATAAATTGAAGTTAAGACAACTCATACTCGTTCAAGAATTCTAGTTCAACTCAATCACAATCTTGTAAAACCAAGATGAATCAATTAATCCTTTATGACATGGCCGGGCTAGCTCATTTTCATTGTGATTCACATCACAAATCTTAACCAAAATGGATAAAAAGACCTCCAAGGGTAAGCTAAAGGTATGACATTGAATGCTATTCTCATAAGCCTTTAACTTCTCCCAAACTCTTTATTGACTTAAGCACTAGAGTAATGGCAGTCATTCTTGCTTGTCTACGTAGGTGTCCTAAATCTAGATCATGTTGGCATGCAGTCAGGATCTTGATTAAATCCTATAAATTTAATTAGTAACTAATCCTTAAGACATCAATTTGGCATCATCTATGAGAATGAAGGCTTGTTGATTTGGTGAGATGACAAACTACCCAACTGATTACCCCATCACCAATAATCATCCATTTGATCCTAAAACACCTGACAAAGGACATTAACTGGGTGATCACCTTGAAGCTCTAAATCTCTTGGCTCTTCTCATACAATTGGATTAGCTAAGGAGGCAACTACAAATCCTCGTTAATAGTTAGGGAAATAGTAGCGACACTAGACAACTACTAAACCCAAGTTAATTAAGGCAACGAAAGAGACGATAGTCTCCAAAACTATGCTAATGGAGACCAAACCAATAACCATGATGAGTAAAGAATTGTTAATGATGTTAGGTGTAATATTTCGCCTTAATAGTCTTCATATCATGATTTCAATCACGAAGATTGAAGAATGGAAGATTGGTACCACAGAAACTAAAGAAGTTGTTCTCCTACCAGGAGCGATGAGCATAAGAGAAATCAAGATTGTCATGATAGGCAAAGTTGGTCTCAATCTTGAAATAGGAGCATGAATGAGCAAGAGGCATGCGAAGTCATATGTGATCTAAAGTGAAGTCTTCATGCAAAGGGAGGATGTCAAGTGGTAAGGTTGGTTATCATTTCTTTGTCTCATCAATTACTTGATCAACCTATTCTCAATCGTTTTCAATATCTGCATTAATAAATTTTCTAAAACTAAGCACCCAACTGAACACATACATCTCTATCGAGATGAAATAGAGGTAAAGGTGATTCTAATGCAACCCTCTATCGAGTTTCACCATAATTGTATATAAGAAAACATGAGACTAGTATGACACCATTGCTAAAAGTAACACTGAAACGTTTGCTTAGCTAGAGCATTAGTTTGCAGAAAGTTTTCAAGGGAATCAATGCCCTAGGAAAACTAGTTTGATGCTTCTCCAAGTCAAACAAAAGTTGGGAGAATCATTGACATAGTACATAGAGAAGTTCTAGGTTGTTACCTCTGAAGTAGACAATGTAGATAATTTGTTAGTCATTACAACTATTTCTAATGAATTAAAGGATACTACTTTGGTTTCTCTTTAGTGAAAATCCCTTCTAAGATGTTGAACAAGCTATATGTTTGCTCACAACATTACAACAACACTAAGGAACAACGTTCCAGAGAAGAAGCTCACATTGATACTAGAAGATCTAAAAAAGGAGGATAAGCTTTATACCCATAACACTGAAAATTGAAAGAGGTATAACTTTACAAATCGAATAGGAAAGTGTCAGTCCTCAAAGTACATTACCTACGACCAACTTTATCTCAAATCCTCCTAGAGGGTGGTCTAGGTGTCGTTGTACGTGGGATCCCCGGGTACCGAGCTCGAATTCGCCCTATAGTGAGTCGTATTACAATTCACTGGCCGTCGTTTTACAACGTCGTGACTGGGAAAACCCTGGCGTTACCCAACTTAATCGCCTTGCAGCACATCCCCCTTTCGCCAGCTGGCGTAATAGCGAAGAGGCCCGCACCGATCGCCCTTCCCAACAGTTGCGCAGCTGAATGGCGAATGGCGCCTGATGCGGTATTTTCTCCTTACGCATCTGTGCGGTATTTCACACCGCATATGGTGCACTCTCAGTACAATCTGCTCTGATGCCGCATAGTTAAGCCAGCCCCGACACCCGCCAACACCCGCTGACGCGAACCCCTTGCGGCCGCATCGAATATAACTTCGTATAATGTATGCTATACGAAGTTATTAGCGATGAGCTCGGACTTCCATTGTTCATTCCACGGACAAAAACAGAAAGGAAACGACAGAGGCCAAAAAGCTCGCTTTCAGCACCTGTCGTTTCCTTTCTTTTCAGAGGGTATTTTAAATAAAAACATTAAGTTATGACGAAGAAGAACGGAAACGCCTTAAACCGGAAAATTTTCATAAATAGCGAAAACCCGCGAGGTCGCCGCCCCGTAACCTGTCGGATCACCGGAAAGGACCCGTAAAGTGATAATGATTATCATCTACATATCACAACGTGCGTGGAGGCCATCAAACCACGTCAAATAATCAATTATGACGCAGGTATCGTATTAATTGATCTGCATCAACTTAACGTAAAAGCAACTTCAGACAATACAAATCAGCGACACTGAATACGGGGCAACCTCATGTCCGAGCTCGCGAGCTCGTCGACAGCGACACACTTGCATCGGATGCAGCCCGGTTAACGTGCCGGCACGGCCTGGGTAACCAGGTATTTTGTCCACATAACCGTGCGCAAAATGTTGTGGATAAGCAGGACACAGCAGCAATCCACAGCAGGCATACAACCGCACACCGAGGTTACTCCGTTCTACAGGTTACGACGACATGTCAATACTTGCCCTTGACAGGCATTGATGGAATCGTAGTCTCACGCTGATAGTCTGATCGACAATACAAGTGGGACCGTGGTCCCAGACCGATAATCAGACCGACAACACGAGTGGGATCGTGGTCCCAGACTAATAATCAGACCGACGATACGAGTGGGACCGTGGTCCCAGACTAATAATCAGACCGACGATACGAGTGGGACCGTGGTTCCAGACTAATAATCAGACCGACGATACGAGTGGGACCGTGGTCCCAGACTAATAATCAGACCGACGATACGAGTGGGACCATGGTCCCAGACTAATAATCAGACCGACGATACGAGTGGGACCGTGGTCCCAGTCTGATTATCAGACCGACGATACGAGTGGGACCGTGGTCCCAGACTAATAATCAGACCGACGATACGAGTGGGACCGTGGTCCCAGACTAATAATCAGACCGACGATACGAGTGGGACCGTGGTCCCAGTCTGATTATCAGACCGACGATACAAGTGGAACAGTGGGCCCAGAGAGAATATTCAGGCCAGTTATGCTTTCTGGCCTGTAACAAAGGACATTAAGTAAAGACAGATAAACGTAGACTAAAACGTGGTCGCATCAGGGTGCTGGCTTTTCAAGTTCCTTAAGAATGGCCTCAATTTTCTCTATACACTCAGTTGGAACACGAGACCTGTCCAGGTTAAGCACCATTTTATCGCCCTTATACAATACTGTCGCTCCAGGAGCAAACTGATGTCGTGAGCTTAAACTAGTTCTTGATGCAGATGACGTTTTAAGCACAGAAGTTAAAAGAGTGATAACTTCTTCAGCTTCAAATATCACCCCAGCTTTTTTCTGCTCATGAAGGTTAGATGCCTGCTGCTTAAGTAATTCCTCTTTATCTGTAAAGGCTTTTTGAAGTGCATCACCTGACCGGGCAGATAGTTCACCGGGGTGAGAAAAAAGAGCAACAACTGATTTAGGCAATTTGGCGGTGTTGATACAGCGGGTAATAATCTTACGTGAAATATTTTCCGCATCAGCCAGCGCAGAAATATTTCCAGCAAATTCATTCTGCAATCGGCTTGCATAACGCTGACCACGTTCATAAGCACTTGTTGGGCGATAATCGTTACCCAATCTGGATAATGCAGCCATCTGCTCATCATCCAGCTCGCCAACCAGAACACGATAATCACTTTCGGTAAGTGCAGCAGCTTTACGACGGCGACTCCCATCGGCAATTTCTATGACACCAGATACTCTTCGACCGAACGCCGGTGTCTGTTGACCAGTCAGTAGAAAAGAAGGGATGAGATCATCCAGTGCGTCCTCAGTAAGCAGCTCCTGGTCACGTTCATTACCTGACCATACCCGAGAGGTCTTCTCAACACTATCACCCCGGAGCACTTCAAGAGTAAACTTCACATCCCGACCACATACAGGCAAAGTAATGGCATTACCGCGAGCCATTACTCCTACGCGCGCAATTAACGAATCCACCATCGGGGCAGCTGGTGTCGATAACGAAGTATCTTCAACCGGTTGAGTATTGAGCGTATGTTTTGGAATAACAGGCGCACGCTTCATTATCTAATCTCCCAGCGTGGTTTAATCAGACGATCGAAAATTTCATTGCAGACAGGTTCCCAAATAGAAAGAGCATTTCTCCAGGCACCAGTTGAAGAGCGTTGATCAATGGCCTGTTCAAAAACAGTTCTCATCCGGATCTGACCTTTACCAACTTCATCCGTTTCACGTACAACATTTTTTAGAACCATGCTTCCCCAGGCATCCCGAATTTGCTCCTCCATCCACGGGGACTGAGAGCCATTACTATTGCTGTATTTGGTAAGCAAAATACGTACATCAGGCTCGAACCCTTTAAGATCAACGTTCTTGAGCAGATCACGAAGCATATCGAAAAACTGCAGTGCGGAGGTGTAGTCAAACAACTCAGCAGGCGTGGGAACAATCAGCACATCAGCAGCACATACGACATTAATCGTGCCGATACCCAGGTTAGGCGCGCTGTCAATAACTATGACATCATAGTCATGAGCAACAGTTTCAATGGCCAGTCGGAGCATCAGGTGTGGATCGGTGGGCAGTTTACCTTCATCAAATTTGCCCATTAACTCAGTTTCAATACGGTGCAGAGCCAGACAGGAAGGAATAATGTCAAGCCCCGGCCAGCAAGTGGGCTTTATTGCATAAGTGACATCGTCCTTTTCCCCAAGATAGAAAGGCAGGAGAGTGTCTTCTGCATGAATATGAAGATCTGGTACCCATCCGTGATACATTGAGGCTGTTCCCTGGGGGTCGTTACCTTCCACGAGCAAAACACGTAGCCCCTTCAGAGCCAGATCCTGAGCAAGATGAACAGAAACTGAGGTTTTGTAAACGCCACCTTTATGGGCAGCAACCCCGATCACCGGTGGAAATACGTCTTCAGCACGTCGCAATCGCGTACCAAACACATCACGCATATGATTAATTTGTTCAATTGTATAACCAACACGTTGCTCAACCCGTCCTCGAATTTCCATATCCGGGTGCGGTAGTCGCCCTGCTTTCTCGGCATCTCTGATAGCCTGAGAAGAAACCCCAACTAAATCCGCTGCTTCACCTATTCTCCAGCGCCGGGTTATTTTCCTCGCTTCCGGGCTGTCATCATTAAACTGTGCAATGGCGATAGCCTTCGTCATTTCATGACCAGCGTTTATGCACTGGTTAAGTGTTTCCATGAGTTTCATTCTGAACATCCTTTAATCATTGCTTTGCGTTTTTTTATTAAATCTTGCAATTTACTGCAAAGCAACAACAAAATCGCAAAGTCATCAAAAAACCGCAAAGTTGTTTAAAATAAGAGCAACACTACAAAAGGAGATAAGAAGAGCACATACCTCAGTCACTTATTATCACTAGCGCTCGCCGCAGCCGTGTAACCGAGCATAGCGAGCGAACTGGCGAGGAAGCAAAGAAGAACTGTTCTGTCAGATAGCTCTTACGCTCAGCGCAAGAAGAAATATCCACCGTGGGAAAAACTCCAGGTAGAGGTACACACGCGGATAGCCAATTCAGAGTAATAAACTGTGATAATCAACCCTCATCAATGATGACGAACTAACCCCCGATATCAAGTCACATGACGAAGGGAAAGAGAAGGAAATCAACTGTGACAAACTGCCCTCAAATTTGGCTTCCTTAAAAATTACAGTTCAAAAAGTATGAGAAAATCCATGCAGGCTGAAGGAAACAGCAAAACTGTGACAAATTACCCTCAGTAGGTCAGAACAAATGTGACGAACCACCCTCAAATCTGTGACAGATAACCCTCAGACTATCCTGTCGTCATGGAAGTGATATCGCGGAAGGAAAATACGATATGAGTCGTCTGGCGGCCTTTCTTTTTCTCAATGTATGAGAGGCGCATTGGAGTTCTGCTGTTGATCTCATTAACACAGACCTGCAGGAAGCGGCGGCGGAAGTCAGGCATACGCTGGTAACTTTGAGGCAGCTGGTAACGCTCTATGATCCAGTCGATTTTCAGAGAGACGATGCCTGAGCCATCCGGCTTACGATACTGACACAGGGATTCGTATAAACGCATGGCATACGGATTGGTGATTTCTTTTGTTTCACTAAGCCGAAACTGCGTAAACCGGTTCTGTAACCCGATAAAGAAGGGAATGAGATATGGGTTGATATGTACACTGTAAAGCCCTCTGGATGGACTGTGCGCACGTTTGATAAACCAAGGAAAAGATTCATAGCCTTTTTCATCGCCGGCATCCTCTTCAGGGCGATAAAAAACCACTTCCTTCCCCGCGAAACTCTTCAATGCCTGCCGTATATCCTTACTGGCTTCCGCAGAGGTCAATCCGAATATTTCAGCATATTTAGCAACATGGATCTCGCAGATACCGTCATGTTCCTGTAGGGTGCCATCAGATTTTCTGATCTGGTCAACGAACAGATACAGCATACGTTTTTGATCCCGGGAGAGACTATATGCCGCCTCAGTGAGGTCGTTTGACTGGACGATTCGCGGGCTATTTTTACGTTTCTTGTGATTGATAACCGCTGTTTCCGCCATGACAGATCCATGTGAAGTGTGACAAGTTTTTAGATTGTCACACTAAATAAAAAAGAGTCAATAAGCAGGGATAACTTTGTGAAAAAACAGCTTCTTCTGAGGGCAATTTGTCACAGGGTTAAGGGCAATTTGTCACAGACAGGACTGTCATTTGAGGGTGATTTGTCACACTGAAAGGGCAATTTGTCACAACACCTTCTCTAGAACCAGCATGGATAAAGGCCTACAAGGCGCTCTAAAAAAGAAGATCTAAAAACTATAAAAAAAATAATTATAAAAATATCCCCGTGGATAAGTGGATAACCCCAAGGGAAGTTTTTTCAGGCATCGTGTGTAAGCAGAATATATAAGTGCTGTTCCCTGGTGCTTCCTCGCTCACTCGACCGGGAGGGTTCGAGAAGGGGGCACCCCCTTCGGCGTGCGCGGTCACGCGCACAGGGCGCAGCCCTGGTTAAAAACAAGGTTTATAAATATTGGTTTAAAAGCAGGTTAAAAGACAGGTTAGCGGTGGCCGAAAAACGGGCGGAAACCCTTGCAAATGCTGGATTTTCTGCCTGTGGACAGCCCCTCAAATGTCAATAGGTGCGCCCCTCATCTGTCAGCACTCTGCCCCTCAAGTGTCAAGGATCGCGCCCCTCATCTGTCAGTAGTCGCGCCCCTCAAGTGTCAATACCGCAGGGCACTTATCCCCAGGCTTGTCCACATCATCTGTGGGAAACTCGCGTAAAATCAGGCGTTTTCGCCGATTTGCGAGGCTGGCCAGCTCCACGTCGCCGGCCGAAATCGAGCCTGCCCCTCATCTGTCAACGCCGCGCCGGGTGAGTCGGCCCCTCAAGTGTCAACGTCCGCCCCTCATCTGTCAGTGAGGGCCAAGTTTTCCGCGAGGTATCCACAACGCCGGCGGCCGGCCGCGGTGTCTCGCACACGGCTTCGACGGCGTTTCTGGCGCGTTTGCAGGGCCATAGACGGCCGCCAGCCCAGCGGCGAGGGCAACCAGCCGAGGGCTTCGCCCTGTCGCTCGACTGCGGCGAGCACTACTGGCTGTAAAAGGACAGACCACATCATGGTTCTGTGTTCATTAGGTTGTTCTGTCCATTGCTGACATAATCCGCTCCACTTCAACGTAACACCGCACGAAGATTTCTATTGTTCCTGAAGGCATATTCAAATCGTTTTCGTTACCGCTTGCAGGCATCATGACAGAACACTACTTCCTATAAACGCTACACAGGCTCCTGAGATTAATAATGCGGATCTCTACGATAATGGGAGATTTTCCCGACTGTTTCGTTCGCTTCTCAGTGGATAACAGCCAGCTTCTCTGTTTAACAGACAAAAACAGCATATCCACTCAGTTCCACATTTCCATATAAAGGCCAAGGCATTTATTCTCAGGATAATTGTTTCAGCATCGCAACCGCATCAGACTCCGGCATCGCAAACTGCACCCGGTGCCGGGCAGCCACATCCAGCGCAAAAACCTTCGTGTAGACTTCCGTTGAACTGATGGACTTATGTCCCATCAGGCTTTGCAGAACTTTCAGCGGTATACCGGCATACAGCATGTGCATCGCATAGGAATGGCGGAACGTATGTGGTGTGACCGGAACAGAGAACGTCACACCGTCAGCAGCAGCGGCGGCAACCGCCTCCCCAATCCAGGTCCTGACCGTTCTGTCCGTCACTTCCCAGATCCGCGCTTTCTCTGTCCTTCCTGTGCGACGGTTACGCCGCTCCATGAGCTTATCGCGAATAAATACCTGTGACGGAAGATCACTTCGCAGAATAAATAAATCCTGGTGTCCCTGTTGATACCGGGAAGCCCTGGGCCAACTTTTGGCGAAAATGAGACGTTGATCGGCACGTAAGAGGTTCCAACTTTCACCATAATGAAATAAGATCACTACCGGGCGTATTTTTTGAGTTATCGAGATTTTCAGGAGCTAAGGAAGCTAAAATGGAGAAAAAATCACTGGATATACCACCGTTGATATATCCCAATGGCATCGTAAAGAACATTTTGAGGCATTTCAGTCAGTTGCTCAATGTACCTATAACCAGACCGTTCAGCTGGATATTACGGCCTTTTTAAAGACCGTAAAGAAAAATAAGCACAAGTTTTATCCGGCCTTTATTCACATTCTTGCCCGCCTGATGAATGCTCATCCGGAATTTCGTATGGCAATGAAAGACGGTGAGCTGGTGATATGGGATAGTGTTCACCCTTGTTACACCGTTTTCCATGAGCAAACTGAAACGTTTTCATCGCTCTGGAGTGAATACCACGACGATTTCCGGCAGTTTCTACACATATATTCGCAAGATGTGGCGTGTTACGGTGAAAACCTGGCCTATTTCCCTAAAGGGTTTATTGAGAATATGTTTTTCGTCTCAGCCAATCCCTGGGTGAGTTTCACCAGTTTTGATTTAAACGTGGCCAATATGGACAACTTCTTCGCCCCCGTTTTCACCATGGGCAAATATTATACGCAAGGCGACAAGGTGCTGATGCCGCTGGCGATTCAGGTTCATCATGCCGTTTGTGATGGCTTCCATGTCGGCAGAATGCTTAATGAATTACAACAGTACTGCGATGAGTGGCAGGGCGGGGCGTAATTTTTTTAAGGCAGTTATTGGTGCCCTTAAACGCCTGGTTGCTACGCCTGAATAAGTGATAATAAGCGGATGAATGGCAGAAATTCGATGATAAGCTGTCAAACATGAGAATTGGTCGACGGCCCGGGCGGCCGCAAGGGGTTCGCGTTGGCCGATTCATTAATGCAGCTGGCACGACAGGTTTCCCGACTGGAAAGCGGGCAGTGAGCGCAACGCAATTAATGTGAGTTAGCTCACTCATTAGGCACCCCAGGCTTTACACTTTATGCTTCCGGCTCGTATGTTGTGTGGAATTGTGAGCGGATAACAATTTCACACAGGAAACAGCTATGACCATGATTACGCCAAGCTATTTAGGTGAGACTATAGAATACTCAAGCTTGCATGCCTGCAGGTCGACTCTAGAGGATCCCACCAGGAAACAGCCTAGGAACACCAGAAAGTCTATCATCCAATCGCATCCAATTCCTATCCATCGTACTAGATACAACAAAAATTGATAGTATTAGAGATAGATTAAATTACAGAGCACGAGATATGGGATAAAAACACTACCAGTATTCATGTACATATATATATACATACACATATATATATCTACCAACCTAAAAAAACAAAACTCTTATATTAGTATTCTTTACAGAACACTGGGATTCTCTGTCCACTGTCACTCTCTCTTAAGTCTAGTTCACTCCTTCTGAGCTCTAGCAGTTCACATGTGCTCCCAGCTCAACATTGTCATCACTACTAATGAAAAATCATCATGTTTGTTTTGGCCTGCACCACATTTGCTCTAGCTAGTATTTAACAAATGCAGACATGATATAACAGACTACTTTCAGCAAGCCGTGAATAGTCATAGTGTGCGTTGCTACTTACTCGACTGTTATTCAGAATCATTGATGAGAGTCAATGTAACTCTTCTTCAACACTGCAATGGATAGTCAGGACATTTAGATTTGCAGAACAAGAATCTACAGCACTAACTACAAGAAACCAGTACCTGGTATGTGACAATACTACACTCACCTCATGAAGGTTTTTCTGCAACATGACAAGATTTCAACTGAAAATAAGATCAATAAGAGTTTCACTATTTCAGTAAATTATTCATAAAATTGACCCATGTTCAAACCGAAGATAAAATCATGTAAATGATGCCTGACTCGATATTTTAGGCACTCCAGATTATTACAAGCAGTGGGGTCCACAGGAGAAGTGGTATGATAATGTCAACATCATCATCATAAACACGAACATTTCATCATCTATCTCTTCAGTGGTTAATATCAAGCAAATCACAACCCCAAATAACTCCATTTACATACTTGTTTTAATAAATTTTCGAAAGAGCCTTAGACCTATACCCTCATTTTTATACTTGTTTTAATGTTAAATGGGGTTAATTGGGACCCATTGAGGACGCATTTACAACCCTAGGCACATGAATAGAGGGTTGCAGGTCAAGAGGTCAATTCCAATAGAAAATAAGATCTTTGAGATATTCTTGCATCCATTTCTTCTTACTTCCACAAGCTCAAACACCTTACTCCCGTTAGGCAAAAGAGTAACATTCTAATATACTATCAAAATTTGGTTAGAACTTCTACTTTCCCAAATATACCAGTTTCTGTAACAAATTGACTTCCCAAATGGAACTGTAGCATGCGAACTGCCATATTGATCTGATCATATGTTATCTGCCAGACAGTATACTCCCATCATTCATATCAATATCATATGTTTGAACAAAGTCACAAAACATCTAGTACACAAATGCTCATATCATACTAAGAACAAGGAATAACCACAATGGCCTACCTGAAATTATCAATTTAATTTTAAGGAATTATGTAAACAGTTACCTTAACAATTTTTCTGATGCAATCCTGGCAGCAGCAATAGTACGATGGTCAGGTACCCACTTTACTACACGTTGTGGATCAGATCGCATTTGAGAATGAATCCTAATAAGCTAGAAAAACAAGAAAACAGAAAATAAAATGAGTGGTAGGAACTGGACCATAGTAAAAACACTACAAATATACCAAATTTAACATATATGAGCAGCAAACAAATTTCAAAAATAAAAAGTAAAGAAAATATCCAAGAGGCGATAACCGAGAGGCGAGCGAGGCCGAGGCAGCCAGTGAGGGTGAGCCGTGAGCAACCGAGAGGCGAGGGCTAGGGCTAGAGCGAGGCAGCCAGTGAGGGCGAGCCGTGAGCAACCGAGAGGCGAGGGCTAGGGCTAGAGCGAGGCAGCAAGCGAGAGGCGAGGGCAAGCCACGAGTGCGAGCGAGAGAGCGAGGGCGAACAGTGAGTGAGAGCCAGACAGCGAGGGCGAGGGCGAGGGCGAGGGCGAGGCAGCAAGTGAGAGCGAGGGCGAGGCCGCAAGTGAAAAGAGACAACGAGGGCGAGGGTGAGGCAACGAGTGAGACGCGAGGGCGAGAGGCGAGAGGCGAGGGCGAGAGGCGAGAGGCGAGGGCGAGAGAGCCGGGGCGAGCTGAGAGCCAGAGAGGGGGACTTAGGGATTTGGGGGCGGATTGGGCCATTGGGGATCGGGGATTTTGGGGGAGGGGGTTCTGGCGGAAGAGGCGGGGGATTCCCGCCTCTTCAATTTATTTGTTTTTTTTTAATATTTAATAATTTAATAAAAAATAATATGTTATATGTTCTTTTTTATTTGTTCATGTATTCTTTTTAATATGTTTATGTTTTTTTAACATATTATATTATCAATAAATAACTAATGCTCATTTATCATAGTTTAATAATTATATTTGTGCATTTATAGAAAAATATAATTATATTAAGAATTACTTATATAAGTGTTAGTTAAATTTTAATAGTTTTTTTTATTATTTTATGGTTTGAATTAAAAATTTTAGTCATTAACGACGGGAAAATTGTATATTAACGACGACTTATTTTTCTTGTCGTTAAAAGTTATCTTATAACGACGGGATTTATATTTAGTCGTTAATAGTACTACATTAATAACCAAAACTAATGTCGTCGTTAATTTTTGGTCGTTAATGTCTGTTTTTGTTGTAGTGTAAGAGAAAAAAAACAAGGAATTTAAATCAAGTGAAATGCATAAAAGATGAAAATCAAAATGTATTAGTGAATGAGGGAGCGATTAAGGAGAGATGGAAGGAGTATTTCACAAAATTATTCAATGATAATGGCGACACAAGAGTTAGGTTGGGACATCTTAGTAACTCTGAAGGGAATGTGAGCTATACATTTTATCGACGCATAAGTCCAAATGAAATAAGGCAAGCATTAAAAAAGATGAAAAATCATAAGGCGGTGGGACCGGATAATATACCAATAGAAGCATGGAAATGCATGGGAGAAGAGGGCATCTCCTGGCTAACGAAATTTTTTAACGCGATTCTTAAATAAAAAAATATGCCAGATGAGTGGAGGATGAGTACTTTGGTCCCTATATATAAGAACAAATGAGATGTTCAAAACTGTGAAAATTATAGAGGAATTAAGTTAATGAGCCATACCATGAAACTCTGGGAGAGAGTAATAGAGTAGAGGCTCAGAAAAGAAACAAAGGTCTCAGAAAATCAGTTTGGTTTCATGCTTAGTAGGTCAACAATGGAAGCTATATACCTACTGAGGCGCCTAATGGAAAGGTATCGGGATCATCAGAAGGACCTACATATGGTGTTTATAGATCTAGAAAAGGCCTATGATAGGGTTCCTAGAGAAGTATTATGGAGGGTTTTAGAGAAGAAATGAGTCCGAATAGCCTATATACAAGCCCTTAAGGACATGTATCATGGTGCAAGGACAAGGGTCAGAACTTGCGGAGGGGATACTGAATCGTTTAAAATTACAATAGGATTGCATCAAGGTTCTGCACTAAGTCCATACTTATTTGCTTTAGTAATGGATGAACTCACTAAAGATATTCAGACAAAGGTGCCATGGTGTATGCTATTTGCAGATGACATAGTGTTGGTGCATGAAACGAAAGACGGAGTGAACACTAAGCTTGAGTTATGGAGAAACAATTTAGAATTGAAGGGATTTAAATTAAGCAGAAAGAAAACAGAATATATGGAATGTAAATTTAGTAAGAATGCAAGAGTGGAGGATGTTATAATAAAATTGGAAGACCAAATCTTATAAAGAAAAGACCATTTTCGATATTTGGGATCAGTGATTCAAAAAGACGGAGAAATTCACGAGGATGTCACACATAGAATTAAGACAGGTTGGCTAAAATGGAGAAATGCATCAAGGGTGTTATGTGATAGTAAAATCCCATTAAAATTGAAAGGAAAATTCTATAGGACAGCTATAAGACCAGCTTTGTTGTACGACTCAAAATGTTGGGCAGTCAAATACCAACATGAGCAAAAGACAAGCGTAGCGGAGATGAGGATGTTAAGATGGATGTGCGGCCATATAAGAAAAGATAAAATTAGAAATAAAGTTATTCGTAATAAGATAGGAGTAGTGCCAATAGAGGAGAAGGTGAGAGATACTAGACTAAGATGGTTTGGTCATGTGAGAAGGAGACCAAAAGACGCTCCTGTGAGGAGAGTTGATGAAATAGAACAATTAATCAAAAAAAGAAGTAGAGGCTAACCTAAGAAAACTTTGAGAGAGACATTAAAGTTTGATATGAAGTGTATGGACCTCAATGATGATATAACAAAAGATAGAAATACATGAAAGTCTAGAATTTATGTAGCCGACCCCACATAGTGGGATAAAGGCTGGATATGTTGTTGTTGTTGTATAGGAGTTGACTTTGAAGAATATAGGAAAATATGAGTTTGTATTGATCGAGTTTGATGTAAAACATTTGAGAAAATGTTTTTGAAAATTCTCTAAGTATAAAAGCCTTTTGGTCAACTAAGTATATGTATTTATGAAGCTTTTAAAGGCAAAGTATTCAAGTATTCTTTTAATGCTTCTACATCTATTTTCAATATAAAACAGCTTTTAATTCAATCAAGTAATATTTTCTAAAATAATCGAGTATTGAAGTCATTCAATCGACTTCACAGAAACCTACTCGAGTATGTTCTTACTAAAGCTATGTTTCTTAAAGCTATAATCGAGTACGATACTTTATATAATCGAGTATTATTTTCTCACACACTAGTAAACCTTTGAGAAAATCAAGTATTTCTATAGTTATAAAATCTAAGCATATTTTCAATCAAGTTATGCTTTATGTGTTTTTCAAACCAGTCGATCAAATGTTTTCAACAAAACTATTTTAAATCAACTATGAAGGTTTCCTACTTGAGTATATTATATAAACTCTTTGTATTTCTAAAATTAGTTGAGTAAGGAGCTATTTTCAATCGAGTATCTTTTTGGTATCAAAATTCTAAGCATTTCCTTAGTCAAGTATATTTTTCTCATCAATTAACTAAAATATTTTGTTAATTGAGTATCTATAAATATTAGTCGAGTAAAGGTTGGATTAAATCTAGCTAAATCTATGTGCTTAAGATTAATCGAGTATCAATTATCTATACTTGAGTATATGTTCTTATTAGTCGAGTAAGCTTAGCTTGGTAATCGAGTGTTTAATGTAAAGTTTCCATGGCTTCTAAGTCAATCAAGTAATGACTTTGTCATACTCGAGTGAGGCTTATATATAATTAATTACATGAGATATCCAATCGAGTATGCTCATATATTAGTCAAGTATCTCTAGGAGTTAGTCGAGTAATTGACATCATATTTTAAAAATTATAGTGTCGTTACTTAGAAAGCAAAAAGATAACAGTTTGATCGTTAGATCTTTAATTCTTTATTCTATGAAGTAAGCACTCACAGTGTGTTACATGATTTTTCCATATATTTTGCATATGATTTTAACAAATTTGATTGTTATTCAAAAGAAGTTGTGAGTGTGTGCAGGTTTGAAGCCAAATCTTGAGTCTCAAGCTTCTATAAAAGGCCAAGTGCAGCAAGAGATGAAGCTGCTAATTAAGAGAATGGTTGTGATTGTTGAGCTAATGAGAAAGCCTATGTCGTTGACATATATAGTCATTGATGCTTATGTTCAAGCAACATAGTGCAGATCTATACATAGCAAGCCTTATTTTTCAAGCCAATTTCTAAAAGCTTGAGTGAGTGATATTCGTGTTTATTCTCTAAATTCCAAGCAATTATCTGATGAGATTTCATAAATATCTTTCTCAACCAGATTTTGGATAAGAGAGTTGAGTGCTTCATTCATTTATTCTTACAACTCTCTTTTGTTCAAGAAAATACTTGATATCATTGTATATTCTTATATTTTTCTCTTGAGAAATCCTTTCACATATATTTGTGAAACTTGTAAAAGGTTATGCCTAGGCCTTAAAGGGCAGTGTCTTGGTAGTGGTTGAGCCAAGTGTGAAAAAGACTCATGTAAAAGTTACAGCTGATCCTTGAAAAAGTAGTGGTTGTGGCTTAGAGCCTATAATGAAAAAGCCTCATGTATAGGTTATAGTTGTTCCTGTAAAAGTTGAAGTTCCTACTTAGTCCGTTAAAAGTGGAGATTATAGTTAAATCTATAAAAACTATGTATGGATTATAGCTAAGCTTCAAAAACTAAAATTCTTAGTGGATGTTTTCAAATCCTTAGTGATGAGCTAAGGTAATAGACTAAGCATGTTGGTCGAACTACTGAAAAAATTTTGTGTTCATGGTGCTTGTTTTCTATGTTCATGTTGTTTGATTTCATTATTTATGTTTAAATAACATCATTTTTCATTTACCATTCAAATTTTTTTATTCATAAAAATAGTTAATAGAATTACTCTTTTAAATGTCATTCAAATGTTTTCGTGGTTGAAATCATCTTAAAAATCATACTAGTTCACATTTTTATAACTATTTCTTACATTCAATTTTCAGAAGACATTTCTTATATCCTATGTTATGTACTCACATAATATTTTAATCATCATTAGTCACTTCTATAGTGATTCTTCTAGCATACACAAAAGTCTTTCAAACATCATCAGGTTTCATTGCATATGTAGAATATTTTCAAATCTATTTAAGTACACATTTATTTAATGTACACACTTGATTTCATGTGTTTCAAAATGTCTATTATTATAATTACAAAAGTGTTTTTTTTTTAAATTCTTCCTTACATGCGTATGTCCTCATACTAATATTTTCATATACATCAAATAATTAAAGTTTCTTATAATAATTTTTACGAAAAATCTATTATGTTGCATATTTATTCGTGGATATTTTATCAACTAGTGCAAAGTCTTTTTAGTTTAGGAAAAATGTTATTTTCAACTAATTTTACTGCATCTTATTTCAAATATTTGCATTATTTTTTAAAAATAATAAAAACACCCAATTCACCCTCCTCTTGGGTGATCTTTCAAATAGGGTAAAGGAACCTAATCCAATCAGAAGATAGGCACCAAAATATCCTTAAAAAAAAAGATAAAAGTTGACTTTATAAGCATAATCTAAGAAGGAGAAGATCGCGAAGGACATATCTATTAAGACCTCTCCTAGAGGCAATTCCTATTCTATAAGCCCTCAACTTGAGGCAATTCCTAGGATTTAGGGAATAGATAAATCCAAACTTAGTATGAAGAATCAAAGGATAGACATTTCAAGTCTCCTTGATACCACATGTCTCAATCTCAATAAACCTAGGATAGGATAACTCATACTCACCCAACAATTCTAATTCAACTAATCCTAGACTTGAGAAACTAGGAGGAATGGACTAATCCTCTATGATATGGGTAGGGCTAGCTCACTCTCATTATAACCCTCATCACGAAAGTCATCCCAAGATATATAAAATGAGCTCAAGGGGTGAGCCAAAGGTACAACAATTAACACTATTCACAGAAACCTCCAAGCTCTCTCTTTCTCTCAACTTCTTTGCTGACTTAAGAATTAGAGTAATGTTATCGTAGTTGAGTTTTGAGGTAGTAGTCGTTATTGTTTTATCTATATATGCACGTATCCTAAGTCTAGATATGCTGACTCATGGATGAGATCTCGCTTAAATTTCATAAATTCAACTGATGACTAATGTGAGAAAACCTGAATAATATTGGTATATTACATATCTATATTTTTTCCTATAATTATATACAACAGGTTGCACTTTCTAAGAAAAAGTGCATGTCCTAAATCAAAGGAATTGATTCCTAAATAAAGGATTTAGATCCTTAATCAAGGGGATCGATCAATTAGATCCCAAATTATAGGAATAAATTAGGAAAAGAAAAATAGAAAATTAATTTCCAATCAATCAAAGATAGAGAAGATATTGGCTGGCAGCTATAAGGTTGTCCTAAATAATATTTAACACTCCTCTTCAAGCTAAGGAATGATTATCTATCATTCCCAACTTGCTGCTCAGGTTCTGAAATCTAATTGGAAGAAGTCCCTTCGTCAAAATATCTACAATTTGTTCTTCAAAAGATACATAAGATAGGCTTATAAGTCCTACTTTTATCTTTTCCTTAATGAAGTGTGTCAGTCTCCACCTGCTTGGCTCAATCATATTGCACATGATTATGTGTAATATTTAAGGCTAACATATTATCACAGTAAAACTTTATGTTCTGATTCCTCCAAACACCAAAATCATCTACAATGATCTTAAGCCACATTAACTTACAAATACCAAGGGTTTGCCTTGAATTATACTTCTACACTTGATCTTGCCACCATATTCTATTTTTAACTTCATGTAACCAAATTATTCCTTAGGAAAGTGCAGTAGCTTGACGTAGACCTTCTGTCAGATAAAGAGCCTGTATAGTCAACATCCATATACGTTGTTAGAGATAGATCTTGATTAGGTAGAAATAGGATACCTCTCTCTAGAGTAGATTTCAGATAATAGAGGATTCTATGAATAACTTCCATGCATTCTAGTTTAAGGGTGTCAACGGTTCGGATTGGTCCGGTTCTATAAGAATCCAGTAACCAAACCATTTTTAACAGTTCCGAAAAAATAAAAATCGTAACCGAACCATTACATATATAAAACCAAACCATGACCAATCTGTCGCATCGAACTGGTTTCGATTCGGTTTCAGTTCTATCCAATTAACATTTAGTTTCTAAACATTTTTGCAAAATATGAAAGTACAAACAAATTTGTTAATTAAAATAAACCCATAACTTCATTAATACTTCAAATCTTGAAGTAAAAGTAAAACAAAATAATTCATAGACTACCTCATCAAATGAGATTACATCGACCATTTAGTATAACAATAGCGCATAAAAGTCTATAAATAAAAGAGTTCATGAATAACAATAACCAACAACAAAAAAGAAATAAATAAAAACTACCAGATTAAAATTGTTAGTAATAATATATTTATACATATATGCATATATATACCCAAAAATTTATAATATATATACAAGTATAATATTGGTTCCGATTCGGTTCGAACCACGGTTTGAAAAGAAAACCAATAACCAAACCAAATATATCGGTTCTCAATTTTTAGAACCAGAACCTAATTGTTGAACCATAGAACCAATCGAAAAGGCAAGGTTCGGTTCAGTTTGGTTCGGTTCACCGGTTTTTGGATATTTTTTGATACCCCTATTCTAGTCTTGGATTATGCATAAATTGACTAACAACACCAACTGCAAAAGCTATATTCAACCTTGTATGAGAGAGATAGGTCAATTTATCAACTAGCTATTGATACCTTTGTCAATTTTACTGTCATCATGCAGTTCAATCAACCTGTGATTTTGTTCAATAGGGGTACTTGCAGCCTTACACTACAAAAAAATTAATTTTTAGTGATGGTTTTTAACCAACCCAAAGTGATTTAGATGTGGTTTTCAAAACCGCCGCTAATACGGCCGTCGCGCAGCATTTAGCGGCGATTTTTAGCAACTGCTAGTATAACCACCGCTAAATGATATTTTTAGCACCGGTTTTTTAAATTTAGCGCCAGTTTTAAAACCGCCGCTAAAATTAATTGAATTTAATATTAAATTAAATATTAAATTTTATTATCAAAAAATAATTTAACGGCGGTTTCGTTAATTTTTTGTGACGATTTTGAAACCGCTGTGTTTCCAGCATTTAGGCCAAACGCGTGTGCACGTCAAGCCTCGCCCTTGGGTACTTGCGCGTGTCAGGCCTCGCCCCTGGGCACCCGCATGTTGCCACTGCCGCGAACCTTTGCCATGCATTCCCCGAGTTTTGATCCCATGACCTCCCATACGCGCGTATGCGCGTAAAGTCACCTGATCTGCAAAGCCACCATGTAATACACTCACGCATATTAATTATAAAGCAATCGAACCACTATTTTTCAGAATTCACTTTGGACCCACAAACTCAAGTTTTTGAAATTACACTTGGCCCCAAATAAAATAAAATAAAAAATAATTTTATTTTTAATTGAATTGAATTAAATTAATTAATTGAACTCTCAAAATATCTAAAAAAGAGTTAACATATTAAATTAATTAATTGAACATAAAATGTTTTAAACTAATTAATTAAATTAAATTAAATAAATTAACTGATTAATTAATTTAAAATAATAAATTATTTAATTTAATTGAATGAAATTAAATAAATTAATTGATTAAAAATAAAAAAATTTAGATTATTTTGTAAAATTTATTTTATTTTTTTTAAATTATTAATTTTTGTTTGAAATTTAATTTTTGATTTTTTTATTATTAAAATTTACGACGATTTTGACAAAATCGCTGCTAAATTTAATTTTTTTAAATTTTTTTATTAATGAATTTTGCGGCGATTTTGACAAAACCGCCACTAAATTTAATTTTTTATATTTTTATTACCAAATTTTTTTGCGGTTGTTTAAAACTGCCACTAAATTTAATTTTTTTGAACTTTTTTATTAATGAATTCAACCGCCACTAAATTTAATTTTTTACTTTTTTATTATTGAATTTTGCAACGATTTTAAAAAAACGTAGCTAAATTTAATTTTATAATTTTAATTAATTAATTTTGCGGCGATTTTTCAAAATCATTGCAAAATGTTGGATAAACCGCCGTAAAAAACATATTTTGCGGCTGTTTCAAAACTGTCGCAAAAAAATCGTCGCAAAAAATCCATTTTTTTGTAGTGTTACCACCTAAAATACCAATTTCTTTGAAAAGATCCAGCAAATACTTTTGTAAAGATAAGAAAATACCTTCCTTGGAGTAGGCTACTTCAATCTCAAGAAAATATTTTAACCTTCCAAGGTTCATGATTTCAAATTTCTTAGCTAATGTTTCTTGAAGACATCTTCTTTCAGCTATATCATTCTCTATTATAATAATGTCATCCACATAGATTAGAAGTGTAGTAATTTACCTTTGGATGAGTGTTTTATAAATAGGGAGTGGTCTCCTTTGCTTTGGAATACTCTATCTTTGTCATGGCTTGTGTAAATCTCTCAAACCATGCGCTTGAGGGCTGTTTTAAACTATAGAGGGCCTTTTTAAGGCAACATACTTTATTGTCTCCAATATTATATGCAAATCCTGGTGATAACTCCATATACACTATCTCCTTTGGGTCTCTATGTAGTAATACATTTTTAACATCAATTTGTTGTAGGCTTTAACCAAAAACTGTAGCCAAAGATAATAAGACTCGAACAAAATTTATCTTTGCCCTAGGTGCAAAGGTTTCTAGATAGTCAACCCATATCTTTGAGTATATCCCTTAGCCATAGCCTTGCTTTATACCTTTTTAGAGAGCTATATGCTTTAGAGGTATAATCCCATTTGCAAAATACCAAAAGAACTCCCTTTAGTCTTGTGACAATGTTCCATGTCCCATTCTTCTCAAGTGCTTTCATCTCCTCTTTCGTGGCTTGAACCCAATTTCTGTCTTTTAAAGATTTTTGTATATTTGTGGGAACATCAATAGAATTGAGGGTAGTAAGAAAGACTTTATATTGAGAAGATAGTTTATCATAAGAAATAAAGTGGGAAATTGAATGATGTGTATAGCTCCGATATCATTTTCTAAGGGAAATAGGGAGATCAAGATCATGTGAAGTATTATTAATGGGAAAGTGATTTATTTGAGACATAGGATTTGGTTAAGATGATTAAACCTAATTTTGAGTTGAGTTGCATTAATTTTAATGATGTTTTCATGATCATTGTTTTCACAAAACCTTAATAAAAGAGTTTCGAAACATTCATTTTAAAGTCAAATGTCACAGTCTCTTGTCAAAACTGTTGATCATATATTTAAGACTGTCAATTGATTTTTACATTTTAATTGTTATATAATCTTCAAACTAGAATTGTAAAACCAAGTTAGCTTAAGAGGGGGCTGATTTAAGCTTTCACTCTTTTAAGAAATCAAACAATTAAAAACTGAAAGAAAGCAAAAAATGAAAGAATGCAACACAGGAAATTTAGAGTGGTTTGACAACTTGCCTACTCCACTATCTTAGCTCTCAACCAAGGATTTAGTCAATCTAATCTCACTATTAGGTAGATTTAGCATAGGCTCAACTACAAACCTTTACAACAAATGGCTCTTACAACTAGCTCAACTATAGCCAATGCCTTTTACAAGGATCAGGCTTAACCTTTACAACTTCACAATAAATTGATGATAAAGGATACAAGAGAAGGTTTTAAATGATAGAAGAAGACAGACACTTCCCTAAGGTGTACAAAGAGATATGAAAATAAGAATGGGATGCACAATCTATCTTTTATTTTCTTTTGAAAGATCACAAGCAATGAAGCACACTTTAAAAGCTTTAGAACTTGGTTAGGTCAGTTTCTCATTAGCTTATTTTTCTTTAGACTTCAACCCTTTATATAGTGTCTAATCTTTAATATTCTACTAAAATGTCTTGAATAGAGGAATGTTCGTTGTGTCTTAACTACCATTTTTTTGTCCCTACAACATCTCACAAATCAATTAGGAACAAATTGTTTGAAAAGTATCTATCAACATTTAATGTTCTGAAAAGTAAAGACTGGGTGCATTTAGTGCTTTGTAATGGCTATAAATTTCAAAATCTAAAAAATATTACTCGATTATAAATTGTCATTTAATCAACTAAGTTGAATGTTTACTTGAGTATAAAAGTTTTGTATTCGACTATTTTTCTGGTTTACTCAATTACAGATTGCTTACACTCGATTAAAATTTTAAGATAGAAAACTGAAAAGTTTACTTGATTGGAAAGCTCTATTTAATCGAGTATAGCTAATTTTTTACTCTATTACAAATCCAAGTATTCGATTACATCAAAGTACCTGAGATTTAACAAATTTTTGGAAGATATATTGTAATGCCCCGTTTTAAGGTATTTTTGATGTTTTAGAATTTGTTTGGTTTAAATAGTTTAAACTATTTGTTGCCAGGAGCCGAAGACAGGTGACGGTCACTCGAGAAAAATCAAAAACCGACTGCAGACATGCCGGGTATGTAGAATCCTCGCTAAACTTGTATCCTGTAGATAACGTAAATTGTCCAAGTGATAGGAGGTGAGAAACGTCAAGAAAATATACGAATCTGGAAGTATTAGTAATGTATAATAGATGAAATGTTGAAAAGTCAAAGGCAAATGTCTATGTGGCTTTGGAAAAGTCAAAATTCAATTAAGGGAGGGATTGAAATTAAGCATTCACGGGTAGCAATTTTAAGAGAAGAGAAGACCTTCTAGAAGCTAAGTTAAGTGTAGTTTAGGTATAAAGCATGCATGGTTAAGAGAGGTGTGAGCAAATTGTGTGGTGGAAGTTAAAAGGAAATTGGGGGAAGTATATAAACACATAAATCTGAAAATTGGAGAGAAAAAAAGGGAAGCAAAATGTGAAGCTTTCTCGTGGGTCTCTTCCTTCTCCATCTTCAAAATTCCGTTTTTAATTTTCAAGCCAAATCTCATCTTCCAAAGGTTTCAAGTCATCCAATCATCAACTAAGGAAGCTAGTAAAGGCAAGTTCCTCTTCCCATATCTTCTTTATGGTCATTTAAATTCTCTCTTGGGGTTAGATTTGGGGGTTTTCAAGTTATGGTTAAATTCCCTAATTTGAAGCCTTGAAGTGAGAGATTGAAAGTGTGTAAAGGTTGTAAAGTATGGTGTTTTTGTGTTGGTAGTGGTTTTGGGGAAGAGAAATCAAGTTTTGGGTGAAGTAGGGTTTTGGTTTTATATTGGGGTAAATTCTTGAATTTGAGGGCTTCTAAGTTTTGTGCATGTTGTTATGAGCTTAAGTGGGGTTTGTATTCTCTCACAATTCCTAAGGAATGGTGTGTTCTTGAAATTAAGCATGGTAGAGAATTGGTCTTCTCCCATGCCTTGTGTTTGTGTATTCTTGTCATGGTAGGTCCCAAATGATCAAAAATGTGTTGAATCAATGTTAGGGTGCATATCTTTAGAATTATAAATGCCCAAAGTTCTAATAAAGTTTTAAAGAAAGCACGACAATGATGATGGTATGTAGATGTCTTTAATTTTATGAATGCTAAGCTTTGGCATGACATGATTTGGAAAGAGTGGTAATTGTGCATCATGGACATGATTTGTATGAGCTTACCACATTTTCATACATGAGTGAGCATGGAGCATATATTTTATCTATTGCACGAGCATTTGAATGTGGCCACTAAAATTGTTGCATTGCATGAGCATTATAGCGCGTGGTGCGGAGAATCTCTGCCGGGATATCCCCCAAAACCAGTAGGCATTAGCTGGACTGGGTTTACACTCTTTCAGTGACGACCATGGAGTGCGTCCATTGGTGATGACCATGGGCGAAAGTTTATATATGTATAAGTATTTAGCTATACCCAAGGACCAATGGTCCCCACAGTTATTACAGTTTCTGTGGATGCAAGTTTCAGTCATGAGCCCGGTATGTATTATGCTTATTATGTGGGCCGAGAGGCCGTGTATGTGTTACAAGCTTTAATGTGCATGTTGCATGGCATAACTTGCATTGGGTGTGTGTGTGATAGTGTATTGGCTTGGCATTTCAAAACTTAAGTTAAATGTTTCGAAATAGCTAAAATAAGGTCATATATTTCGAAACATGTCTTGTAGGTTTCAAAATATAACATTTTGTTTACCAAGTTTCGAAACATGTTATGTAAGTTTCGAAACATGTCTATTTACGAGCTTGCGCACCTTGTACGGTTTTTACCATAACTTTTTATGCAGATATCCGATTGATAAACCATTTGAAGTGTTATAAACTAGACTTGATAGACTTCGAATAGGTATAAAATTCAAATCATTTGGAAAATAATTTTATGGTTTCCCTTTAGTTTCAAAATGAGTTAAAACCTACATAGCTTGAATTCTAAAACATAGCAAAACAACATTGTATATTTCGAAACCTATGTCCTGTTGTTAACTTTATCATTCTTTTATGCTTATTACTTGTTGATCCTTTTGGCTCACTCTTGTATTCCTCACCATTCCAGGTAAGGACAAGGACGTAGCAGATGCTGGTCCAAGTAAGATGGTTGGGTAGTACCATGTGTGCTGGGGTGCCCTCAACAAAGGTCTTGGGAGTGTTTTGGGAGACTAGTATCTTAGGATTTTCCTCCCGAAGTAAATGTATTATTTTGTGAATGTGTATTTGTAAAGTGATGAAGTCTCCATGCATGTTTTGGTTTGTATAATGATGAATGCTATGTAAAGTCTAAGATTTGTTTTAGTTTCTCTCATGCATACTATGATGTGAATATTTAGGTTTCTACTCTCCTGTATGACGCTCCCTACCCGAGGCTCTCTAGGCGTTGAGGATGTTCAGGGGAGGGGTGTTACATATATACTCAATTATAAATTAAATTTACTCAAGTACATTTACATGATTACTCGATTATAAATTTTAAGTACTCGATTAATTTTGCTCTGCTAGAAACTTGCATCATCTACTCGAGTATAAACTATGTTTAGTCTAGTATAATTTATGCTTAGTCGAATATATTATAACTTCTAATCGATTATCTTTTAAACAAATTTAGCTTACTTGATTACAAAAAATATTTACTTGATTAAGATGATAGGACTTATTTGATTTGGCTTTAGGGCTTATTTCAATGAGATCATTATTCGAGTATACAAAATTTTTACTCGATTAAAAGATTGAATTTCAAAAATTTATTCTATTATATAGAACTTTATACTCGATTGAAAGAACAAACTTTCTTACTTGAATGATTAACAATATATTATTCGAGCAGCATGGACTTGTACTCAATTAAAGAATTGATATACTCTATTAATTATCAAGATTACTGGATTATTTCTTCTATCATCTTATATCTCTTAATACATTGTTTTGTTCATCATCATCCACAAACATCTTTTCATCAAATTAAAGCATAACAAATGACTCAACAAAAATCTTTTGACCGATTTTTATAAACTGTCGACTGTTTGTTTTGCATGCTCTTGGTTACTTGTTGTCGATTGTTAGTGCATTATTTCCAATCAAAAGTTATAGGAACTATCGATCAATTTTTATAAAATATCAACCGACCATTTTAAAGTTTTGAAAAGAAGTTTACCAATTACTCAAATCAATCAACTAGTTCTGTCGCAAAAAGTCCAATATCTAATTGTACGTAATCTCTATAGGTTGGATTTCTCAATCCTTTTGTCTCTAACGACTACATCTTCAAGAAGAGATGACAAAACCTATATATAGAAGAATATTTTGAAGCTTGAGTAGAAAGATTGACTATTGGGCTTTCAGGTTTCATATTACACATTCACAAGTTTTCTTATGCTTCATTTTTACTCTCATTTTTAGTTAAAATTGTTTTTCTTCATTGAAAAGATTTCTTCAAAGCCTCGTATTAACTTGTTGTCTTAGAGAGTGGTTGCTCTCATTATCTTTATTGTACTCCATATTTCCTAGCGGGTTGTGCTAGAAGAACTAGCAAGATTTGTTAGTTAGTGTAAAAGGTTATGGTTTGTAACCTAAGATTTTATAGTGGATTTGAAAATATCTAGTGGGGTGCTAGAGTGGTGGATATAGGCTAAGTTGAACCGAACCACTCTAAATTCTTGTGTCAATTTCATACTTTGATATCTATCTTTTTTCAATTAACTCATTGCTTTCATATTTCTCTTTAAAACTTTAAAATCTTTTGAAAAATTAGAAACACCCAATTCGCCCCCTTTTGGATATGTGGTCATTCTATTACACAAACCTAACATAATTAGATTTCATTTTGCTTAAGTAAACATGTAATGGACTCTTGAATCTTTGCTACTTCTCATTAAGATCTAATAGAGAATCGCAGTCAGTGTGGCTTGGTTCTAGATTGGTTTATCCAACTGATCCACTAGATGGAGGAATTAACTCTATTGGAAAATTGTCATCATCTTTAGAGTGAATCTCCCCTGATGATGAGAAACAAATGGAGAAAAAAAGATCAACTTCATGAAAAGTGATATCATAGAGACAAACGTCCTTTTCGAAGAAGGATGGTAACACTCGTACCCCTTTTGAGAGGGAAAATAACCTAGAAAGACACACCTTAAAGCTCTTGGATCTATTTTACTCCTATGTTTTGAGGATATGTGAACAAAAGCAACACATCCAAACACTCTAGGTTCTAGAATAGTGCAAGGGACAACATTTTGATAGGCTTCGAAGAGAAGTTAAAGTTTAGTTTTGTTCCCCAGAAGGTTAGAAGGAAGTCTGTTAATGATAAAAGTGGTTGTAAGAATAGCCTCCCCCAAAAATATTTTGGTACATTCATTTGGAATAGAAGGGATGTGAGTAACATTGAGGAGGTGTCAATTTTTTTTTCTCTGCAATCCTATTCTGTTGTGGGGTATCTACATAAGATGATTCATGAATAATTCTTTCATTTTGAAAGAAGGTATTGACAAAATGATTAAAGTATTATTCTCCATTATTTGATTGAATATGTTTAAAGAAGACACCAAACTGAGTATAAATCATTTTGTGAAAAGATCGAAAGGTAATCCCTACCTTTGACTTTTCTTTTATAAATAGAACCAAGTAGTTTTAGTGTGATCAGTAACAAAGGAAATAAACCAACGAGAATTGTTGACATTTGGAATTTTAGCAGGACCCAATATATTAGTGTGAACCAAGGAAAATGGTAGAGAAACCAATTTATTGTTGACTAGAAATGAAACCCTATGATATTTAGCATACTCACATGAATCACAATAAAGGGACTCAATACCAACATTCTTAAGAAAAATGGGGGAACATTTGTTTAAGCAAGACAAAAAGTGGATGGCAGAGCTTACAATGCTCTAGCTAGACTTTTGAAACATTAGAAGGCACATAACTATTATTGGAACCTTGAGAATTATAGCTAAGTGAGAGTTGAACACCACGTGTCTTCTTGAGGTGGTATAGTCCATCCTTCTCTTCAGCATATCCAATCATCCTCCCCATGTCCTATTCCTGAAATATGTAATAAGTAGAATAAAAAATGGCTAGGTAGTTTAAGGACTTAGTCCATTAATAAATAGATATCAGATTTGTGGAGAGATTAGGAACACCTAAAACATTCTCAAGGAAAATTGTAGGTGTCTAATGGGTATGATCAAATCCTATAATTTCAATAGTTTTACCATTAACAATAGTTATTTTTCTCTTTTCTAAACTAGGTTGATAAGAGTTAAGGATTTTTGAGTTGTAGGTCATATGGCCAATTTCTTATGAGTCAATGATCCAAGAATTAACACTGAAAGTAGCAGACGTTAGGCATTTACCTGATTGAGTAAGTAAATAAGAATTAGATAAGGGAGTGTCAAGAAGTCCTCTTAACTTTTCCATCTCCTCCTTATTGAACCCTTTGAAGTCAATGACATCTTGGCTACCTTCTTCTTTATAGCATTGTTTGCTTTATCCCTTTGATTTTTAATTATGTTCAGGACTTTCTCTTTACCATGTAGTTTGAAACACATCTTGGCTACCTTCTTCTTTATAGCATTGTTTGCTTTACTCCTTTGATTTTTAATTATGTTCAGGACTTTCTCCTTACCATGTAGTTTGAAACATGTCTCTCGAGTATGTCTGGACTACTTACAATGAGAGCACCAAAGTGCATCTTTGTCAGATTTGGTGGTTTCTTGTTGTTCTTCATCATTCTTTTCACCCCATCCTTGTCTTCAACCATCATTAAGTTTGCTAGAAATCATAGCTAACCCAAAAGCTGGATGGGATTCCAACATAACAACCTTTCTAGTCTCATCTCCTCTTATTATAGAGTACACTTAACTTAAGGAAGGTAACTTCTCCCTTCCCAAAATCTAGACTCGAACTTTATCAAATTCTACATTTAATTTGGCTAAAAATTGAAAAAAATTATCTCTTTCCATGACTTATAGGAGGATCTTGGCATCCTCATTGCATTTTGTTTTCAAATTTTGATAGTGTTCTAAATCCAGCCATAGACCATTTATCACATTGAAATAATCAACAATTGAAAAATTGTTTTGTCTCATACTTGAGATTTTAGTCTTAATCTCATATAAGGTTGTTGCTTCTTCCATCTTCGAGTATATCCTCTAAACAGTGTCCCCAATCTCCTTATTGTAGGAAGGAACATGTAATGTTTGCTTATTTATTGCTACATAGAGTTCCAAATCTAGGACATTATATTAAAAAACATACCAATCTTTGAATTTTGAATCATCTTGGCTTAGTCCACTTTTGATAAGATGGCCAATCTTTCCTCGTCCTCTTAGGAATGTCCTCACTATCTATGACCATTGGAGATAGTTCTTCCCTTCCAAATGGTAGGAAGAGTTCTTTTTTGTTCTCCAATTGAGGATTGATTGGATGAAGCATCAAAGTGCGATGCTATAGGTTCAGTCATAGTTTGTGGAAAAGAGTTCGATATCTCTAGGGTGTGAGGAGTGAGAGTAATAGAGGTTGAGAAAAGGAAAAGAACAAATCTAAGGCAGCAACAATGGTGGACATAACTAATAACCAACGATAAAGGATAGAAGAAAAAGAAATTAGTTATCAACAAGTAGCAATGAAGGCTGACAAACAGGACTACTAGCGACGAAGGTTGGAAATCTCGAGAAAAAAATGATTTCTCTAACTAATTGTCCCAGAAGCCGGTGGCTTTGATACCATGTGAGAAAACTTGAATAACTTTCCTATATTTTATATGTAAATCTTTTTCTATATTTATATAAAATGGGTTGCTATTTCTGAGAAAGAGTACATAGCCTAAATCAAAGGAATTGATTCATAAATAAAGGATTCAAATCCTTAATCAAGGGGATCAATCAATTAGATCTCAAATTATAGGAATAAATTAGGAAAAGAAAAAATAGGAAAGAATGAATTTTCAATCAATCAAAGATAAAGAAGATATTAGTTGTCGGCTGCAAGGCTATTGTGAATCATCTTTAACAAATAATTCTCATGACATTAGTCATGTTCAAGCGGTATTACAATAATATACTATATAGTATAATTATATTCATTCATAACTATTAAGATATTAATAAAATATAAAATGATACTATTAATATATATTTATAATTCAATTAAGTTGGCTCATAAAGAAAACCAAAGGAACAATACATAACGACTGAAGTATGACTCATTTATTAAATGATTTATACCTTTTAACTCATCTTTTTAACTCATTTCATTTATAAAACCTAACTTATTGTGAGTTTAGTTGCAAATATTTCACAAATTCACTCGACTCATATTTAATCCTAACTGTCAAGATATGTCAACATATTTTTCATGTTATTATAAAATAGGGTTATAGGCTTTGTTTGTTAATTGAAAGATAACTAAGCATTAGGGGTATTCAAATTTCAGTCCAAATTGAAAGATCAAACTTGACCAAATCAAAAGATCTAATCTGGTCCAAAACCAAGTAAATTTGATTCGGTCTCTGACTCAAAAAATTTTAAAAATTAATCTTTGGTCCGGTCCTAGTTTTGGATGAAAGACCAAATAAATATAACAGTACATATACTAGTATATGTATGCAACCACAATTTGTACGTAAATCAATATATTGTTGTATGTTAATTGGACTAGTCATGACCTTATTAGGTTGGAATTTTTTTGTCAATTTTGATTCTAATCCAGTCCAATCTAAACTTGATCAAAACCAAATGAACACCCCTTACCAAGCATATAAGAGCACCATTCTTTTCTTAAGTGTATATGATAGAATATGCCAACACTTGGTGGATCATGCAAGGGGTGAAATTGGTTTTCAAAACATTTTAAAAAACGTAACATACAGATAGAGGAAGCAAAATAGAAAACCTTTGCAAGACTTAGTATGAAGCAACCATATGCATATCTAAAACATCCAACCATATAGGGTTAAGTATCATATACCTTAAGGGATGAAGAAGTTGTCAATCGTCTAATACACCTTTGGCCCATAGCTTTCGACCTCTTACGAAGCTCCCATGAATCGTCGTGGACAGCTCCTGAAACCTGCTTACTTGGATGACTAGTTCGCCCTCACAAATGCAAGGGACCAAGTCAATCCATGCCTAAGTCATACCAAATCCCTTTAATGGATGTGTGCTAGCCTATCTCAACGAAGGTGAACCAAGGCTATGGGGTTGTTCTTTCGGATGAAAGCTAGTCGTTTAACAACCAATGATTAACAAGAAGAACAAGGAAGCAAGGATGAGATGGCATATGGCTTTTGGAGCAAGAAGAAGAAAAAACATATGAGAGAAATGAGAAGAAGAAGCGTACGGCCGATTGCTTGCCTTCTCTTTTTTTAATCTCATGCCCATCTCCTCTCATTTAATGCTCTGCAAAAAGAATAATTAAAGAAGCAACAGAGCATTAAATGCTTTGTTATCGAAAACGACAGAAGACGGAAGCACAAGGGTGAAATGTCACTTACAAGGCAATTGACCATTGCAAGGACTAGTCGATCATTTTTAGCCCACTTGAGGAAAAAGGTCGACCATCTTAAAGAAACAGTCAACTCCTATATGTCTTCTATTGCAATTTCTGGTTTATTGCATCAAGACCCATCATTAACTCTTAATATCTCTTCCACCAACTCTTATTGAAACCAAGACCTCCCGTTAACTCTTAATGGCCTCCCACTGTTAACTCTTAACAGTTCATTGATCATTTTGTTAACTTTTAACAATATCCATCATTATTAACTCCTTAATGATAAGAAAACACATTAACAATGATGGATTACTAATCCAATGCGTTGCTTAATATGTGTGTAACCATCTAGGTTCACAACCATGTAACAATCAAGACACATCAACTTTTTAATACTAATTGAACATTTCGATCTATTATGAGAACCTCTCTATCTCCCTAAAGCACCGTGAAAGATCTTGAGTGTCCTCTAGCGTAGATTTAAGACGATCCTAATGGCAATAAAAGTCAATACTTATTGTAAACCTATTTGGCCTTTTGATTACCATGTGTTATAATCCTTTTATTGACTAACATTCTGATTGAGTGAGAGTCATGGAATGATTAAACTCATAGAACTCAATAGCTATGCCAAGATTTAGTGTAGTGTGATTGAGATGACACTTCGAACTTTTCCGAAGTGAAAAACTCTTTTCTGGATCATGCGCACCCTGGCTAGGGGTTCAGACAATCACAAACCAACCATGATTGCATAGGATGTTTCCCTTAC